>NZ_JANXLE010000004.1:0-183077 GCF_030127605.1 Dellaglioa algida | reverse complement strand
ATTAAAAAAACGACAATATTTAGTTTAAAAACTAAATATTGTCGTTTTTTATTTTTAAATATTTTTTAATTTGACCAATGATAAAGTGGAATTTCTGGTTTATCATTAGTATTTTTTGCTATATCTTTGTTACTTACATCGTTCGAAAAGTTTCGTTGTTGTCTTTTTTCTTTATCTTTTTTAACATCCTGACTTGTCTTAATATGCTTCTTTTCCCAATTTAATAGAATTCTGTCCATGTATTTCAAACTATATGCCTGATTTAAAATAGCTTCCTTAAGCGCCATTAAGATGAGCTCTGGCTTGTAGTGATCTTGATCAATCCACATACTAATACTTTCTAACTCCATTGGCGATAAAGGACGCCCAAATTCAACTTCAATTTTCTCGTAGACGTCTTTTCGAGAATTATTTTTTTCAATAACCTCAACCTTTTCTTGTGTTCGCTGGTTTAAATTATTCAATTTTTCATATAATGCATTAAAATTAAATTGATCAGTACTATATCCATTAGGATCATCAATCGTTTTAATTGAAATTATTTTTTTTTCAATTAATTTCTGCAATAACGTATACGTCTCTTGGGTGGTTACGCCCATTTGACTGGCTATCTGATTCGTATCTGGAAATTTATTACCGGCCTGATTAAAACTTAGTAGATGAATCAAAAAAATTAGCTCATCACTTGTTAATCCAATTTTTCGATAATTTTGTAAAATCAAATTGGAAATATGTGTCTCTCCTGCCTCTAAAAATTGACTCATAAATTGATCCATAGTAAACCTCCTTCTTTATAGCAAAAGAACCTTAAACATTTTCGTGTTAAGGTTCTTTTTATCTACTTTATGGATAAATACGGTTTAATAAACGTGGGAATGGGATGGCTTCGCGAATATGCTCTTCACCTGTAATCCAAGTTGTTGCACGTTCTAGGCCAAGGCCAAATCCTGAATGAGGAACGCTACCATATCTTCTAAGATCCAAGTACCATTCGTAATCTTTTTCATTAAGTCCAGCTTTTTTAATTTGTGCAGTTAAGTTATCTAAATCCGTTTCACGTTCTGAACCACCGATAATTTCGCCGTAACCTTCAGGTGCTAATAAATCAGCACAGATAACAACGTCTTCTCTTGTTGGATGTGGTTTCATATAAAATGGTTTGATTGCTTTAGGGTAGTTTAAAACAAATACCGGCATGCTAAAATGTTCTGCCAAATAAGTTTCTTCAGGTGATCCAAAATCATCGCCCCATTTAGTATCAGGGAATTCACCAGAATTTTGTAACAACTCAACGGCTTCATCGTACGAAATTTTAGGGAACGGTGTTTTTGTATAACTTTTCAAGACTTCTTTATCTCTTTCGAGAATATCTAAGGCATAGTCACAATTATCTAAAACATTTTGTACTAAAAAGGCAATATATTGTTCTTGCACTTCAAGACTTTGCTCCTGATGCATAAATGCCATTTCGGGTTCAATCATCCAAAATTCAATCAAATGACGTCTTGTTTTAGATTTTTCAGCCCTAAAAGTTGGCCCGAATGAGAACACTTTGCCGAAAGCCATTGCGCCAGCTTCTTCGTATAATTGACCTGATTGTGATAAATAAGCATCTTTATCAAAATATTTCGTATGGAAGAGTTCAGTAGTCCCTTCTGGTGCGCTACCAGTCAAAATAGGAGCATCAATTTTAATAAATCCTTCTTTATTGAAAAATTCATATGTTGCGCGAATAATTTCATTTCTAATTTGCATAACGGCATATGGTTTCGTTGAACGTAACCATAAATGACGATGATCCATTAAAAACTCAGTTCCATGTTCTTTGGGTGTAATTGGATAATCTTGACTTTCACCAACTAATTCAAGTGATTTAACTTCAATCTCGTAACCAAATGGCGAACGTTTATCTTCATGAATTTCACCGATGACATATAGGCTGGATTCTTGATGTAATTCTTTTGCCATCTCGAAAGTTTCTTCGCTGACGTTACTTTTTACAACAACACCTTGGAAAAAGGCACTTCCGTCTCGTAATTGTAAAAATGCGATTTTACCGCTAGATCTTTTATTAGTGAGCCAAACACCGATTTTCACTTCTTCGTCTACATGGTTTTTAGCATCAATTATACTAATTGTTTTCAATAAACTTCCTCCTCATCACGATCTGAGTCTCAAGATCGATTCATTCCTTTTATAATATCATTAGTCGGATATGTTAGTCCATAAGACAATTAGATATTTTCGACAGATTTCAAAACTTTCCCATCTGAAAATTGAATCGTCTCATAACTAAGTTCCTTCTTCTTATTCAGATAACTGACTTCCCACGCGGGCACATCATTGTATATGCCAAGTCCAATATTTAATATCTTACTTGGGTTTTTTTTATCCCATATGTAAGTTAAAATATCATTCTTTGACTTCCCATTTGCTTGCGTTAGAACCTTAACCTTGCCGCCCTTTTGAGCAACAATCACATAAATTTTTTTATTTGCTTTTGTCGTTCCTGCAACGGTAAAGTAAGTCGCATCTCTATTATATCTATAAAATTCTGATTCTTTGTCTAAATTTGCATACTTTTTAGCAATTGTAACAGCCTCTTTTTCAGCAGTAACCATTGGCGATTTTGCCCGGCTGTACAAGATGAAAGCTCCCACTACAATAACAACTATAGCGCCAAGTATGGAAAGAAACATAATATTTTTTGATTTCTTTTGGGATCTTTGCATGTCTAATTACTCCTGTCTTAATTTTCTATTGCTCCATTATACCAGACATCTCATCCAGGCATTTAACTATCAAGATAAATCAAAAAATTCATTTAAATTATCGATAATATCCGACAATGGTTCGTTGAATATCGGTAGTTTGTCCGGCAACACACCAATCATTTGTTCGCCATAACTTTGGTTAACTAACCGACTATCTAAAACAACCATTACCCCTTTATCCGTCGATGTTCGAATTAATCTCCCGAAACCTTGCTTAAGCCTCATTGTAGCCCTTGGCAATGAGTATTCACTGAATACATCCCTGCCTTGTCCTTCAAATTCTTTTTCCTTCGCCTTAACGTTCAAAGATTCCGGTGATTCAAATGGTAACCTTGTCACAATTAATAGTTCTAACCTATCATTAGGCAAATCGATACCTTCCCAAAAACTACCTGTTCCCAACAAGATTGCATCTTTTCCTAATAAGAAACGCTTTGTTAATTTTTCAGGCCGTCCCGTAATTCCTTGAACTAACAGTTCACGGTCAATATGTAGTCCTTTTTTTGCTAATAATTCGTATACATTTGCAATTGTTTCAAGCGAATTAAAAAGAATCAAGGTTTGTCTACGTTGCGCCTTTATCAATTGATAAATTGAATCCGCCAAATATGATTCGTACATTTCTTTTGATGATCGAACATCAATCGAATCGTTTGCTATATACAATTTAGCCTGTTTACTATAGTCAAAAGGACTCCCCAGTTTTTCTATTTTGTAATTATCTTCTTGAATATCTAATTGATCAACAATATAATTTTTATTCCCGGGTAGTAGCAATGTCGCCCCAGTAAACGTTAAATGATTAAAATGTCGATAAATTGAATCAGATAGAAAATGAGTAGAATCTGCCAAACTAAATTCAAATTGCATTTTATCTGTTTGCCCATTAATCGGAAAACTTAACCAAAGTACTTTTTCATTCAATTTAGTTTCATTCTGGTCGAATACATTCCAAACCTCAAGTTCAGTGAATAACTGTTTAAAAAATCTATGAACTCGATTTAAAAGTTGATTCTCATCTCGACCAATCTGTTGTTGTTTTTTTGCCGCAATATAACGATTCTGCAGGATACCATCGCTTTTTTCTAGTAGAAGGACCATCTTTGAAACAGATTCAATTGCTATCTTATTTCTATTAATTAAATCAGCTAATTCCGTTGATTTTAAAATAAGTGCTTTATCATTCGTTTCATTTTTATTAACGGCATTTCTATTAATTCGTCGCCCATATTCCCTTGTGAACTGTCTAATCAACGTATCAATTGATTCACGTAACTTTCTAATATCGGCTAGTAACTGCCTGTTTTCGCCGACTGTCAAAAAATTAATTTCCATTAAATTATTAAACGAAAATTTCTGTGAACTTTGAATACTCGTTAAGAGTGAATCACATAAATTAATGATCTTCCAAAAGCGAATTCGCCCTTTATTTGCTTGTAATGCAACATCGGCCAGATGTTGTGCTTCGTCCACGATTAATTCAGGCGTATTTATCGTACGGTCTGAATTAAATAAATCAGGATGTTTCATTAAAAAGGCATGATTTGTAAAAACAATTGACGTTGATTCAACTTGCTTGTATAGCACATTAATAAAATCGACTTCAAAAAATTGATCGGTTAACATTAAACTTCCGACACCGCGATGTTTAATTTGATTAAAAATAGGATTTTGATAACTCGAAAGTCTTAACTCATCTAGGTCACCTGTCTTAGTAGCAGCTAACCATACCAAAATTCGGATTTTCATTAACGCTATCTGTCCAGACGTTTCCTTTTGAGTTAATTCTTTTTTAAACTCTGCCAGATTAATATAATGGTTACTTCCTTTTAGACTTATTGCCGACGTTCGAAAAGGTAACAACTTATTCAATAAGGGTAAGGACTGATTCATTAACTGAGTTTGAAGTAAGGTTGTTGCGCTACTAATAACAATTTGTTTTTGCTTTTGAGCATAGTAAGCAGCGGGAATTAAGTACCCAAGTGTTTTGCCAATTCCCGTTGGCGCCTCAATAATTAGCGTTCGTTTACGACTTTTCAAGTGGTTCGCGATTAAATCCATCATTTTAGCTTGTTCTGATCGCCAGCTCAACTGTGGTTCAATTATTTTTTTCTTATCGGTTTCATTTTCGGGATACTCATAATTAATTAAATTAAATGTCTGTTGTTTACTGCGCTGTAGAACAAGCCCACCAACAATGTGTTGCTCATCTGATAATCTTTCTTGGTTCGCTTGCTTTATGCCATATGCGTCAGTAAATAACTCTTTTGTGTCTCTTAACAAAAATGAACTCAATCGATTTATTTCAAATAAGGTTTCGCTTGGAATTTCCTCTAGTCGCTTCAATAAATAAATAAATAATTCGGCGGTTACATGGGCATCACTGTCAGCGTGATGCGGATTTTCATGAGTTAGATTTAAGTACTGACTTAAATCCTTCAATTTAAAACTAGGTGATGTCGGTAATAAAATCTGACTAAGTTGTACAGTATCAATACCCTTAATCATTAACGCGGGATAACCAACCCTCTCCAGTTCACTATTAATAAAAGGTAAGTCAAAATTAATATTATGCGCAACAAAAACAGTATCCTGAAGGATCGCATAAATGGTTGCAGCGACGTCCTCAAAATAAGTGGCTTTTCTAATTTGACGGTTTGTGATACCAGTTAACTCCGTGATTGCTTTTGGAATTGCCATCCCAGGATTAATATCAAATGAAAAAGAATTTATTATTTTATTTTTTTGAACCAAAACGCAGCCAAATTGGATCATTCGATCGCCTTTTTTTAGATTCGTTCCGGTCGTTTCGATATCCACTACGGCGTAAATCGTATTTTTATTCATTGCAGTCTATCACCAGTCTTTTTAAGTTAACGCTTCTATGTAATTCATTTTACCATATTGCTTAATAAATCCTATAATAAACCCAAAATCATTATAAATTTCCTAAGTTCCTCCAACACATTATAGCCATAACACTAATTTTAATGTATGATAATGGAAGTAAATTTATCCGGAGAGGACTCTTTTTTTGAACAATTCATCAGATAATTTAATGCCAAAATCAATTGGCACAAGTCATGCAAAAATTATACTAATCGGCGAACACTCCGTTGTTTATAGTCAACCGGCCATTGCGTTCCCTTTATCGAACGTTAAAATATCCGTTACCACAGAGGCCATAGCCGATAAACAGTGGATCACAAGTCGTTTTTATAGCGGTGAAATTAAAAATGTTCCTATGAATATGCACGGTATAAAAAAAGTCGTTCATTATATACTGAGCTTATTAAACAAACAAAAACAATCTTTCAAATTAACGATTGAAAGTGAAATTCCTTCTGAACGTGGGATGGGATCTTCCGCAGCAACAATAATTGCCATTATTCGAAGCCTTTATGCTTTTTTTAATACTGAAATTAGTCGTGAAGAACTTCTGTTTATTGCCAACATTGCAGAAACAACCACGCATGGTTCTCCCAGCGGAATTGATGCAGCAACCACAAGCAGTCATGAACCGATTTGGTTTATTAAACACAAAGAAGCATACTCCGTTCCATTGAATATAGAGGCCACTTTAGTGGTTGCAGATACAGGCATTAAAGGTCAAACGGGTTTAACAGTTGGACAAGTTCGAGATCGTGTCTTATCGAGTCCCGACGCAACTGAAAAAATAATTGCCGAACTGGGGCAACTAACGAGCATGGCTAAGTCCCAAATCACAACTGACGATGCCATCAGTTTAGGACATACCTTAACCAGATCACATGAATTATTAAAAGATTTAGGAGTCAGTCATCCGAAATTAGACTTTCTCGTTGAAACTAGCTTGTCAAACGGGGCTTTAGGTGCAAAACTTACTGGCGGCGGTGGCGGTGGTTGTATGATTGCCTTAGTTAAGACGCCGGAAGAAGCTCTTAATTTAAGCCATCTTTTGAATCGAAATGGTGCTATTTCGACCTGGATTCAACCCCTCACGAAGGAGTCTCAAGACATTGAAAAATAAAGTTTCGGCTCGAGCACATACTAATATTGCGCTCATTAAATACTGGGGTAAACAAGACCCAGATTTAATTATTCCTTACAATAATAGTCTCTCTTTAACATTAGAACATTTTTATACAGATACTACCGTCACTTTTGATGACACGTTATCTGAAGATACCTTCTTTTTGAACGATCAGCGTATAAATGATAAAAAAGTGTTTCATTTTTTAGATCTCGTTCGAGAGAAAGCACAAAAAAATGTTTTTGCCAAAGTAGAATCAACAAATCACGTCCCAACCTCGGCTGGACTTGCATCTTCAGCTAGCGCATACGCTGCCTTAGCTCTCGCAGCTAGTTCAGCAATTGGCTTACAATTAACTAAACGAGAATTGTCGCGCTTAGCACGACGTGGCTCTGGTTCAGCCAGTCGTTCTATTTTTGGTGGACTCGTTGAATGGGAAAAAGGGCACAACGATGAAGATTCTTTTGCCATCCCAATTGAAGAAAATGTTACTTGGGATATCCAAATGATTGCCATCATGATTAATAGTCATGAAAAAGAAATTGATTCTCGTTCTGGCATGCAACATTCCGTGGATACGTCCCCTTTTTATCACGACTGGGTCAAAACTACCGAACAAGATTTAATTAATATGAAGGATGCCATTTCGAAAAGGGACCTTGCCAAGGTCGGCCAAATTGCTGAAAATAACGCTATGAAAATGCACGCAACAACCCTTAGTGCTAATCCAAGTTTCACTTATTTTAATCCAGATAGTATTCGCGCAATGGATGCCGTAAAGAGCCTACGTAAAAGTGGTATTACCTGTTATTTTACAATGGATGCCGGCCCTAACGTTAAAATTATTTGTTCTAAAGCCGAAACACCTTATATTTTAAATAAACTAAGCCCTCTTTTTGGCGCAGATAATCTTTTAGTCGCCAAACCAGGACCAGGAGCAACGATTATCTAGCGTTACCTGGATTGAAAGGAATTGAGTTATTTGATAACCGCTAAAGCACCAGGAAAACTTTATATTGCGGGAGAATATGCAATTGTTGAACCCGGATCACCGGCAATTATCGTCGCCATCGATCAATTTGTGACAGTCACAATTAAAGAAAGTAAAGAAACTGGTAGTATTTCATCGGAACAATATCAAGAAAATTCTTTATCTTGGCATCGACGAGGAAACAAAATCATTTTTGATAACCGGGATAACCCTTTTCATTACATATTATCCGCAATACGTTTAACAGAATTGTACGCACAGTCTACTGGAAAACAGATGGTTAATTATCATGTCAATATTGATAGTGATTTAGATAGTACTGACGGTAAAAAATATGGCCTAGGTAGTTCTGCTGCGGTAACCGTAGCCACTGTTAGAGCCCTTTCGTTATTTTATAACTTAAAATTAACAGACGATGCTCTCTTTAAGTTGGCGTCTATGGCCCACCTAGATGTTCAAGGAAATGGCTCACTCGGGGATATCGCCGCAAGCGTCTACGGAGGTTGGATTGCTTACCATTCATTTGACCGGGACTGGTTAAGGATTATGAGACAAGATACACCATTAGTTGACCTGTTAACGATGAGCTGGCCAATGCTTTCAATTGAGCGTCTAGAACAACCTCATGACCTCGAATTGTTAATTGGTTGGACTGGTTCTCCGGCTTCAACATCTATTTTTGTAGATAAAATGGCTCTTTTTAAAGGAAAACAAAAATCAACATATCTTAAATTTTTAGAAGATTCAAAAAAATGTGTAAACGCTATGATTAAAGGTTTTGAGCGAAACGACTCAGCAATGATTCAAAAAGAAGTGACACATAATCGCTTGATTTTACAACATCTAGCCCACGCTAGTCAGATTGTAATTGAGACTACCGCCTTAACAGCGCTTTGCGATTTATCGGAATCACAGCACGCCGCCGCAAAAACATCAGGTGCAGGTGGTGGTGATTGCGGAATTGCCCTGGCAACTTCAAAAACAAATCGCAGCGCATTATTTAACGATTGGTTAAATAATGACATCCAACCTCTCGACATCAAAGTAACGTTATTAAATTAAGAAAGTAAGGAGTTCACTCATGGGTAAAGACGCTAATTTAATTCAAAGTCATAGAAAAGATGAGCATGTGTTTATTGCAGAAAAACTATTCACTGAAGAATCGAATAATCAATTAAACGAAATTAAACTTATTCCTTCAAATCTTCCTGAACTTTCCGTTAACGACATTCAATCAAGTGTCGAACTCCCTGATTTTTCTTTTAAATCTCCTTTTTATATTAATGCTATGACTGGTGGCAGTGAGCGGACTGGTATGTTGAATCAACAACTAGCCGAGGTGGCGGCGATTACAAATACAACAATTGCGACGGGGTCTCAAAGTATCGCTTTGAAAGACCCTTCCGTTGCACACACATTTAAAGTGTTACGTGAAAAAAATCCAAACGGAATTATCTTTTCCAATTTGAGCGCAAATGCTACCCTAGACCAAGCAAAAAAAGCCATCGATATGATTGATGCTAACGCAATCCAAATTCACATCAATGCTGCTCAGGAGATAGTTATGCCAGAAGGTGAACGTGAATTTTATTGGTTAAAAAATATCGAGACACTTGTAAATAAGCTTGAAGTTCCCGTTATTGTCAAAGAAGTCGGTTTTGGGATGTCCCATGAAACAGTAAGAAAACTATCTGATATTGGCGTCCGTTATGTTGATATTTCTGGTCATGGCGGTACAAATTTTGCGATGATTGAAAATGAACGTAGACATAATAAAGATTTTTCTTTTCTCAAAGACTGGGGTCTGTCAACTGCTGAAAGTCTTATTGATACAAGCTCATTTCAAAATAACTTAACCATCTTTGCTTCAGGTGGCGTTCGCACACCGTTAGATATTGTAAAATGTTTAGTTTTGGGTGCAAAAAGTGTTGGTTTATCAGGAACATTCTTACATATTCTTAATAAACAAGGTCAAGACGCCTTAACAGAAACTATTTTTGACTACCAAACAAAAATTAAAATGCTTATGACGCTACTTGGTGTCAAAAAGATAACCGATTTAACAGGCGTCAGATATATTTTATCGTCTGAGTTACAAAATTTTAAAAACCAAAAACAATAAAAAAACTTTAAATCAGTTAGCCTTTGCTAACAACGATTTAAAGTTTTTTTATTACTTATTCTGTTTAGTAACTTTCCTGTTAATTACAAAATAGAAAATGACAGACGCAATGATAAACAGACTACCCTCAAATTCGTATAGAATCATTGTATTTGTTTTAATTGAAAACTGCGATTGTCCAATAGCTGTCCCTAATAACCCACCAACCAAAAACGATCCCGTATAAATTAACAAATTATTCCAAATAATAAGTTTATTTGATTGTTTAATAAATTTCTGATTTCGAATTTGTTTGCTAACCCCCACAACCCAAATGTAAGTTGCAAGAGCAACGCCGGCGATTACTGCTAACAACCCAATTGTTTGTTGCCAGTGCCGACGAATCCATGAATGGTTAGTTAAAATAAGATCTGCCTTAACTTGTTTAGAAACAGTCGTATTAGCTAATTTTGAAGTTAATGTTGGCTTCGTCATTAAATCCTTTGAATCAAGTATAATGTTTGCATTTTCTGCCTTTAATTTACTTGGATTAGCGTCTGACATTGCAATAAAAATTTGATTATCTAACTCAGAATTGTATTTATCTCCCATAATCCCGATAACAGCAACATATTGACCATTTAATTTATAATATTGCTGGTGAAATGGTGAATACAGCGTCTTGCTAACGTTTCGCCCTACCACAGCAACTGGCACCTCTGATAAGAAATCATTGCTTGAGAAAAAAGTCCCAGAAACCATAGGTGGCTGTTCATAACTACCTTTCGCGTAAAAATAAGAAACATTTTTCTTATTTTTCACCTGATAATGGATTTGAAAATCAGATATTTTTTTTGAATTAACTAATGTCGTATTATAGTTATCCAAATTTTGTTCCTTTGTTTTAAGAACATACGCATTTTCAGAAAGATTATGGTTATCTAATTTTGTAATTAAATCCTTTTCCTGCATCTTAAAAAATAAAAAAGTAGTGAAAAATGTGAGTAATAAAATAACCACTATGAATATGTATCGTCTTCGCATCATGAACTCAGTTACCCCTTAACTTTTAATGTACACCCAATGCCATCTTCGCGTATCTTGACATACGATCAATTGACCAAGCTGGACTCCAGATAAATTGCACAGTTACCTTTTGTATTTCAAGAATTGGTTTTAAAGCATCTTCAACTAAATCCGATAAAATCCCTGTCAAAGGGCAACCCATTGTTGTTAAAGTCATTTGTACATTACAATTATTGTCATTATCTAACTCTATTTCGTAAACTAACCCCAAATTAATAATATCCATATCCAATTCAGGATCCATAACTTTTTCTAAACGCGCTAAAATATCTTGCTTAATTATTTCTATATTTCGTCTCTCTGCCATAGGATTAACCTCCTCTTGAAGAACTAATATTTACAGTTTATCGTTTATATTTTGGCAATGCAATCAATTATTTTAATGTTATTAAACTCTTTACCATTGTAAAAAAGTAATTGTACTAGAATTCAGTACGGTTATATGATATTTTAGATTAAGTTAATGGAGGACATAAACATATGAATAAAAAGTTAATTACAATTGATTTAGATGGTACCACTTTAAATAATAAGGCGGAAGTTAGTTCAACCACAAAAAAAGTACTTAGCCAAGCAACTGCCGAAGGCCACATTGTCAGTATTGTGACAGGTCGCCCTTATCGAATCTCAAAACAAATATATGATTCATTAGGCTTAACAACACCAATGATTAATTTTAATGGTGCATTGGCTCATATTCCTCATAAAAATTGGGATAAATCATATGAATATACAATTAATCGCGATATTGTTTTTGATATCCTGAATTCAAGGAAAGAACTTGGTATTAACATGTTGGCTGCTGAAGGAAAACATATGCTCCTAGCAGATAACACAAGTCAATTAGTTGAAGGTTTTTTCCCGCAAGCTTTAAAATCAAATCAGATTCTTAATCAACAGAACCTGCAACATGATCCAACATCGATTACTATGTTTGTTGATCAAGACAAAAAGCAATTAATTACGGATAGATTACTAAAAAAATATGGCGATGTGATTGAAGTAAACACTTGGGGTGGCCCAAAAGCAGTCCTTGAAGTTGTTTCAAAGGGTATCCAAAAGGCCGTTGGCGTTTCATACCTGGCTGATTACTATGGTATCGCGCAGAAAGATATTGTTGCCTTTGGTGATGAAAGTAACGATAAAGAAATGCTTTCATATGCCGGTTGGGGTGTTGCTATGCAAAATGGTACTCCTGAAATTAGAGGATTAGCTAATGATGTCACTACATTAAATAATCAAGAAAATGGACTTGCCCACTATCTAGAAGATTACTTAAACTTAGCTAAATAATATTTATTGCTGGACCAATGTTGGTCTAGCTTTTTTTGTAAAAAAATGACCTACGGATATTAATATCCATAGGTCATTTTTAATAGTGATTAGTTTTCGTCACTTTTTAAAACACCGCCAACACTATAACGATCTTTTCGCATTTCATTTAAAATAACATGAATGTGTTCTGCAGGTGCCCCAGTATTTTTTGCGACAACATCGGTAACATCTTTAACTAAATTTTTAAGCTGGTCTTGCGAGCGTCCTTCAATTAAATCAATATTTACAATAGGCATAATAATTCTCCCTTCTTATTTCGTTAATTGTTCTCTTCGCAATAATTCTTGTTGATCCGAGTTCAAGAAGTTACCTTCAATGTCAGCCGTATTAACTAAATTTATAAAGGCATTTGGATCAACTTCTCTAATTCTCATTTTTAAATTATATAATTCATAACGTGTAATAACTAACATTAACACTTTGCTATTCTCGTTTGAGAATGCCCCTTTTGAATCAATAACTGTAATCCCACGGATTAATGATTTTTGTAACGTGCTAATAATGACATCGGCCTTTTTTGTAACAACAAAGGCCGTTAATTTTTCATGAGAAGTATGGATGCTGTCAACAACTCGTGACATAGCGTAATTCGAAATAATTGTATAAAGAGCACTTTCCCAACTAAAATAAAAACCCGCCGTTAAAATAATGATCATATTCGTTAGCAACATTAATGAGCCAACCGTTCGTCCTGTTGTTTTAGTAAGAACTAGCGCAATAATATCCATACCACCAGTTGAAAATCCATATTTCAATGCAAATCCAACACCCGCACCTGTTATCACTCCCCCAAATAATGCTGCCATTAATGGGTTAGTTGATAATTGATGTACCGGTAAAATGATAGTAAAAATTGTTGTCACTGCAACGGTCAAAATACTGTAGTACGTAAAGGTGCGACCAATTTTATACCAACCTAAAATACCAATCGGAATATTTATTAACATAATTAAATAACCAGTGCCTATTTTAATATGAAATAAGTCATTAAAGATGGCAGAAATTAACTGAGCAATACCATTTGCGCCAGCACCAAAAATATTTCCAGGAATCAGAAAGAAATTAAGTGCTAAGGCAATCAATAAGCCGGAAAATCCGATCATGCCTAATCGTTTACTTGTATCAGAAATTGGTAACTTCATAAATTTTCCTCCTTAATATGTGATTCTATTTATTTTACCTTTTATTAGATAAAATTATTAATAAAATGAGAAATCTCTCATTTAATTTTTCTATTAAACTAACATTATACAAGGTAACCGGTTTATTTTGATTATTTATTCTCATATGGCGTTCAAAATGACAATTAAATGATAAAATGGTGATATATAAATTTATCCATTAGGAGGAGAAATATCCATGACAACGGACCCTTTCAATTTTTCAGCATGTACAAGCGTTTTAGCTGGTTCTAAAGCTACCGCAGACGGGTCAACATTTATTGGGCGTAATGAAGATGCTAAGACGGCTTGGCCAAAACATTTTATTGTTCACCCACATACAGAATTTGACCAATCTCCTTTATTTGAATCACCTGATAATCAATTTAAAATGGCATTACCAAAAATTCGTGGAAAATATTCATCAACACCTGAATGGACTCCTGATTTTGGCGTTTTTGAAGAAGACGGATTTAATGAATTCGGTGTCGCCATGAGTGCAACTGAGAGTGCCTACGCTAATAGTCGCGTCCTAAGTTATGATCCTTTGCTACCTGAAAATGGTATTGGTGAAGAAGCTATTGTTACCATCACACTTCCCTACATCCACTCTGCAAGAGAAGGTGTCAGCTATCTTGGAGCCTTAATTGAGAAATACGGTTCAAGCGAAACAAATGGTGTTTTATTCTCAGATAAAAAAGATGTTTGGTATATGGAAATTGCAACTGGTCACCATTGGGTTGCTCAACGCATTCCAGATGATTCATATGCCGTTGTTGCCAATCAGTTAGCCATTCAAGAAATTGATTTTACTGATTCTACGAATTTTATGTTCAGCACTGGTATTCAAGAATTCGTTACTGATAATCATCTAAATAATCAAAGAGACTCATTTAATTTTAGAAATATATTTGGAACGCATGACCAATCTGATGCTATCTACAGCACACCAAGAGTTTGGTATGGCCAACTACTTTTAACGCCATCATCTGAAACCCAAGATCCTATGAGTATGGACCTCCCATTCATCCGTCAAGCGGATAACTTAATTCAACTTGAAGACTTGGAACAAATCCTCGGGTCACACTACCAGGGAACCCAATATGATCCAATTGGTTCAGGGTCAACCCAAGATAAACATAAATTTAGACCCGTTAGTTTAGCAAAAACACAAGAATCACATATTCTACAAATTAATCCAGCATTACCTTTTGAAATTGGTGGTATTCACTGGCTATCAATGGGTGTCACGGCTCAAAGCGTTTATGTGCCTTTCTTCGCTGGTATCACGGATACGCCAGAAAATTACAAAATTGGTACCGATATGTATGACGATAAATCTACTTATTGGTTATACAAACAGTTGGGTATTTTAATTGATTCCCATTACTTAGAATTTGGGCCTTTACTAAAGGATTTACAAAAAGAACTAACTAGCCAATTTAACGCTAACGTAAAATCAATTCAGTCGAAATCTATTTCAAAAAACAACGCAGATCTTACTGATTTTTTAACTAAAGAAAATCTAAAAATTGCCAGCGATGCCGAGATTAAAGTTAAAGCCTTAATTGGCAAACTAATCACCCTGTCCACTGACTTTTCACCATTAAATTTCAAAACTGATCAAAACTTATAAATATAAGAAACTGAAAGGAATTACAAAGTCTAATGGACAAACAAAAGAAGATTTCTCTAACAAGTTTTATTTTAATGATATTTACAACAATTTTTGGATTTGCTAACACGCCCGTCGCTTTCATTCAAATGGGATATGCCAGTATTATTTGGTACGTTTTAGCCGCATTTTTCTTTTTCTTACCAACTGCTCTAATGTTCGCTGAATATGGTTCAGCACTAAATGAATCAAAGGGCGGCATCTACTCTTGGTTAGCAGAATCAATTGGCCCTAAACTTGCTTTCATGGGGACCTTCATCTGGCTTTTCTCATGGATTGTCTGGATGGTATCAATTGCTTCTAAGGTTTGGATTCCACTTTCTACAATATTTGCTGGAAGTGATCAAACTCAGTCTTGGGCAATCTTTGGTTTATCGTCTACACAGACTATTGGTATCCTTGCTATTCTATGGATTGTAATGGTTACATTTGTTGCAAGTCGAGGAATCAGCAGTATTGCTAAGATTTCTTCCATTGGTGGTATTGCAATTCTAGGCTTAAATGCCTTATTCCTGATACTAAGTGTTATCATCTTAATCGTTAATCATGGTGCGTTACAAGAACCATGGCACGGTATGACCAGCATTATTACTTCTAGAAATCCTAACTATCAATCACCTATTGCCTTAGTTTCATTTATTGTTTTTGCTATTTTCGCATACGGTGGTATGGAATCAGTTAGTGGTGTCACAGACAGTATCAAAAATCCCAAAAAGAATTTTCCGAAAGGATTAATCGTTTCGACCTTACTGATTCTTTTTGCTTATTCCATCTCAATCTTCTTCTGGGGAGTTAGTACAAATTGGAGTAAACTTGGTGGTCAAAATGCTAACTTGGGTAATATTTCTTATGTCTTAATGGAGAACCTTGGTAATTTTGCCGGTCAAAGCTTCGGCATGAGTGCTAGTGCCTCTACGATTTTGGGTCATACCCTTGCCAGAATTACTGGTTTAAGCATGTTTATGGCCTACACAGGCGCTTTCTTTGTACTTATCTACTCACCACTTAAATCTTTCATTCTTGGAACGCCAAAGGAAATATGGACACCAAGAATGACTAAATTGAACAAACACAACATTCCTGAATTTGCAATGTGGGTTCAAGCTATAGTCGTAATCGTAATCATCATGGCCGTATCATTCGGTGGTTCAAATTCAACATTATTTTATTCAAAATTAACGTTAATGGGTAATATCTCAACCTCTGTTCCTTACCTATTCCTAATTGGTGCATTTCCATTTTTCAAAAAACGCCAAGATTTAAATCGACCTTTTGAAGTGTATAAAAATAAAACCATGACAAATATTATTACTATTTTCGTCTGGTTAGTTCTAGCATTTGGAATTATCTTCACAGTCATCAGTGACTCATTAAGTAACGCCCTTTGGATGGTCGCTGGTCCCGTTATTTCTGGATTAGTTGCCTTCCTTTACTACTCTCGTTATGAACGAAAGTTAAAAAATAAATAAAAAAATGACGTAAACAAGAAATTGTTTACGTCATTTTTATTAATTCTTAGCAAAATTTTCTAATTTAACTGTACCCGTTAATAGACCTGAATTATCACCATGCAACGATAACGTGTTAAATCTCTCATTAATCAAGAGTTGCATATTTTCGTCCATATAGGTCTTACTATATCCTTTTACTCTGACTGGCCCTAAATCAGACTCGATGATTTCATCATATGCCTCACTATCATTTTGACTGTTGACAATCAATAATCTGAAGCTCGAATCCAATGAACATGTTCCCGCTTTTGATAAAGCACCAACACCGTCATCAAAATCAAGCAAAATATCCGAATCATCACCAACAAGTTTCATAATTTTCTTCTTTGCATCTTCACTAGCTTTTAAATACATAAGATTACCACCTTTCTTTAATAACTATATTGTACACCATCTATTATTCATGACAACTATACCGACTTCAAATGTCGTGGTATGATAACCTTAATTAGAAAGTGAGGCACATTATGACCACAATTAATTTAACTAAAAATAGTTACGGTACTCAATTAAAGTTTGAGCGTTCACATTCAACAATCCAATTTAACGTGAATGTGGTCCCCACAGAAAAAGTAACTGCTCTTTTTTTAACGCATTTCTCAATAGACGCACAAGAAAAAATTCTCTCATCAAAACTTATGACTGATTTACCTATTTACTTGTCAAAGGAAGCATTTGAATTGAGACAACAACTTATTTTATTAGGTGAACTTGAAAAAACACAATTAAATTATAAGATTATCCCAGTTAACATACCCGTAATTATAGATGATTTTACGATTACGGCCTTAATGTCAGATTCTATATATACTGGATCTCTAGCATTTTTAATCGAAGATGATGACCGCAAACGAGTTTTCTTTACAGGCGATACAAGGCTAAACGGGCCCCGTAAGAAGAGAACAAAAAAATGGATCCACCATATAAATCAATCACCATTAGACACTCTAATCTTGGATACTAATCACGAACCGAACGTTAATAATTATACTGAAATTACAATTCTGGACCACCTCAATAAACAACTTAAAATAAACGATCTAACAGCCATCACTTTACCTAATGAAAATCTTCATTTAGTTTACAGTTTAACCGTCCTAGCTAAAAAATTAGATAAAATAGTTGTTCTTAATTCCAAGTTAAATCACTTATTAGCTTACTTTTATCCCGAATCAAAAACTATATTATTAGATAGTTCCAGTATTCCGGTAATTAAAAATGATCCCGCTAAATATATTTTAATCAACGTTAAAGATGTCTCAGATTCATTTACCATAACGCCCAAAAATAGATATGTTCTCGCAGATTATTTTGAAGACAACAAAAATAAAAATGCACTTTCCATTAGTTCACATCTATCTCAATTAGATGTACATGAGCTTTTAAATAGATTATCAGTCAGTCCTAAACAACTAATCGTAATGGACCCAAATTTTACCGATAATACGGTATCTTACTAACATTTATTTATGGTATGCTTACTTAATCATTTAAAAGGACGTGAATCAGTTGGTTTTAACTTATTTTAAAAATCCAAAAAAACATGAGTTATTTTTAACGGTATTACTAGGAACATTAAGCGCGTTTGGGCCACTTTCAATGGACATGTATTTACCTGCTTTACCGGTTATCCAACAACATCTACATACAAATGCGTCCCTTACTCAACTAACAATTACCACCTGTTTATTAGGGTTAGCGCTTGGTCAATTAATCGTAGGCCCATATAGCGATAAAATAGGCCGTAGAAAACCTTTATTGTGGGGTTTAGTCTTATTCGCCGTCACATCTGTCATTGCAGCAACAAGCCAAAATATCACTATTTTAATTGCTATACGCTTACTGCAAGGATTAGCTGGATCTGCTGGTCTTGTTATTTCGCGGGCAATTGCCCGTGATCTATATTCCGGTAAAAAGTTAACAAAGTTCTTCTCTCTTTTAATGGCAGTGAATGGTATTTTCCCAATCATATCGCCAATAATTGGTAGCTTCATCTTAAAATTTACATCTTGGCGTGGTATCTTTGTTATTCTAACCATCATTGGCCTATTGCTATTCTTTGTCGTATTAATAACCTTACCTGAAACAAATGAAGTTACACTCTCTAAATCTAAATCAGAAGCTGCTCTTGATTCGACAGGTAACATTCTTAAAAATTTGATCTCTGATAAATTTTTCTTAAGTTACGCTTTGATTCAAGGATTCATTTCTGGTGCAATGTTCTGTTATATTTCAGGATCTTCATTTGTTTTACAAAATCTATTCGGTTTATCATCAAACATGTTTAGTTTGGTATATGCAATCAATGGATTCGGTATTGTTTTAATGTCTCAGCTAAGTTCCCGAATTTCAGATAGTTTTTCCGAAAATACTGGGCTTAAATTGGGTGTTTATCTCGCATTACTTGGAAGCTTGTTATTAACAATATCACTGTTCATCAGTAATTCACTACCTTTAGTATTAATTAGTTTATTCCTCATTGTCTCAATGGTAGGACTTGTCAATACCACGGCATTTTCATTAGCAATGCAAAAACAAGGCCAACATGCCGGAAGTGCATCCGCCGTTTTAGGCGTAGGTATGAATCTGGTTGGAAGTATCCTGTCACCGTTTGTTGGCATCATGGGTGACCATTCGTATATTCCAATGACCATCTTAATTTTAATTTGCGAATTTTTTGCATTAATCATTTATTTAAGTATTTCTAGAAAGAAAGTAGAAATTTAACTTTTTCAAAAAAGCGACGACAACCTTCTCAATTAAGTTGGTTGTCGTCGCCTTTTTATTTTTCTTCATACAATGGTTCCAGATTGTTCATCGTCAAGTGCGTTTCTAATTCAGATTTATTTTCTGAATGTAATAACGAATAAATAATATATGCATCTCGCTTATTTTTTGCGTATAATTGTGAATAGTTACTTTGTTTCAACAAGATATTCATTTCTTCTAGAGACAATTCAAATCCAAATCCTAACGAAATTAGTGCATTTCTATTCGGATTACGTCGTCCATCAAACCATTGATACGCGGAACTTGCATTTAAATCAGCACGTCTAATAACATCAATTTTTTTTGTTTTTTTTAATTTTAATAAATTTTTTAAATGTCCCGCTGCATCGCTTGGGATAAATTGATAATTATTTAAATGATCACTTGAGTCTGCATTTTTTATTTGATTAATAAACTCACTAGTATTTTTATCCATTATATTAGTACTCCCTACAACTATAATTTTTGAAAGGTTGAGATATTTTGACATTTCCTTCAGATGACACAATAGAAACTCTGCTACTTTCCCAAGATTATCAAGTTATCAGTAGGCTTAAAAGTGACTCACCAAGTCCATTGCTTGTTAAAAAAAGATCACAAATTTTTGTCGCTAAATTGATTTCTGACAATGACTTACAATTAGTTACTGCTTACAACAATAAAATACCACGTCATATGCCAAAAATTGTTGAAATAATTACGGAGCCAACACTTAAAATGACAATTGAGGAATACATATCCGGCTCAACACTAACCGATGTCGTAAATATCACACCCTTAACCTTCCAACAAATAATTAAGCTTGCCACTCAATTATTAGATAGCCTTTCGGACCTACATGAAATAAGTATTTTACATCGTGATATTACATTGACTAACATTATTCAAACTACAGACGGCAACTACCAATTAATTGATATTCATGCAGCCAGAATCTATAAGGGCGATTTACAGAGTGATACCGTCCATTTAGGAACAATTGGATTTGCTTCACCGGAACATTTTGGTTTTGCGGAAACAGATGTTAGAAGTGATATTTATTCACTGGGAGTTGTTTTAAATTTAGTGTTATTACAATCAAATCTAGATTTAACCGGCTCAAAAGTTAAAAATCTAAGATTCGTCATTGAAAAAGCAACCCAAATTGATCCGGCACAACGTTTTCAGACAATTAGTGACATGCAACAAGCGTTAACTTCCAAAAAAAAATCGAAACCAATGTTCACCATTTTAGATTGGACGGTCTATATTCTTTTTATCATATCACTTCTTTCTGAATTTAATCTCAACAATTTGGCTGAAACAGGATTTAATTGGGTAATTGTTTCCACTTTAATGCTCCTTCCGTATCTTTTTTTCAGATATTTAGCTTATTTTAATCGAATTAAACCAATCAATTATTTCACAAATGGTACTTTTTCATTAAAAATAATCGGAATAATCCTGTTTATCATCATCTGGTTTACTATTAATGGCTTCCTGCTGACAACAATTGCAACATTATTAAAAATTAAAATACAATAAAATACATCTAAGAAAGATTTATTTTTCTTAGATGTATTTTATTATTTTAAATTAACTTTGAATTTAGCAGCCTTATCAAACGAAACTAAAGGTGAAAATTGGAGTTCAATCTGTCCAAGTTCATCCGTCCCATATGCAGCCGTTACATCCATTTGCTTGCCTGCAGCAACTGCATCTAATGTTGTATTTAATGCGTATGAATCCAGTTTCTTGTTATCAGGTCCATAAGCCTCTAAATCTGTTCCAACTGGAACGTCATCCTCCGATTGATTATCAACCGTATATTTAACGATAAAAACGTTCTTTGGTTTTGTATCAGCGTATTCATTACGTTCTGTAGTCGTTTGGACACTCGTTAATTTATAGGTAACTTTCCCCACTTTAACAGAATCGCCAATTTTATAAAATTGTGTCGTTTTTTTAGTCGATTGCGTGCTTGAACCAACCTTTTCTCCCCCATTTGAAGAACCACTACTTGATACTGAAATTCCAGCAATAACTAAGATAATGATTAAAATCCAAAACCAAACTCGTTTATAGAATGGTTTCTTCTTAACATACGTATTCCCATCCGCATCTGTTATTTTTTTTGCCAAATTAATACACTCCTTCTAAATTAAACTCTTATTACTTTTTTAAGTATAATAAATTAACAATTAAAAAACGTCTGCATTTTGCATAGTTTTTAAATTTTTCCATTTATTTTAAAATGCACAAATAAAAAAAAGTATTATTAGCTTGCGTTATTTATTCAACGTAACCCGATAATACTTTTTCCATTATTATTTATTAATCTTCGTCAGTCCCAGCTTTATTTGACATTCTGGGCAGTAACCATGTGTTTCAACATGTGTACTTTCAATTAGATAACCACTTTTTTGTTCTGCCTCACGCTCTGCCTCATGAAAAGTTAATTCTGTGAATATATCCGTTATCTTCCCACAATTAAGACAAATAGCGTGATAATGTGGAATGCCGAAATAATCATAACGCATTTTACCATCATCACCATTTGATAATTCGATAACTAATTTTTGAGCAACCAGTATTTGTAACGTATTATACACGGTCGCTATGCCGAGGCCTACGCTACCATCTTTAATACCATTAAAAATTTGTTCAACAGATGGATGATTATGTTGCGTAACCAAGTATTCAAGAATTACCTTTCGTTGTGGCGTAATCCTTATACCACGATCTTTTAAAATATCCAATGCTTGTTCTAAATTCTTATCAGTCAATTCAACGACCCCCGTTTTCTCGATTAGCTACAACCATTATCGCATAATTTATAAAATTTATGGACATTATCGATTAATTTAGTTTATAATGATTATATATTTAGAATCATTATAACAAAGGAGAGTTGTTTATGTCTAAAAAAATATCTTTATCGCAGAAAATAAATGTTTTAAGAGCGGGTGTCATGGGTGCCAACGATGGCATTCTCTCAGTCGCTGGAATTGTTATTGGTGTCGCCGGTGCCACCAGTAATAATTTTTCAATTTTCATTTCAGGTATCGCTGGTATGTTAGCCGGTACGGTTTCTATGGCAATGGGAGAATATGTTTCCGTAAGTACTCAAAAAGATTCACAAGAAGTTGCCACGGCTGATTCAGAATTTAATTTAAAAAATAATTACGATGATGAATACGCATTTGTTTATAAAAAATATTTAAAAACCGGAATTTCATCAACGTTAGCCTCAAAAGCAACAACAGAAATGATGACTGCCAACCCGCTAACGACTATCGTCCGTGAAAAATATGGTTTTAACCCCGAGGTTTACACAGATCCTTATGCAGCCGCCATTGCGTCAATGATTTCTTTCCCTATTGGGTCTTTACTACCCTTGCTAGCCATCACCATGTTCCCCGCTAAATTTAAAGTTACGGCCACATTTATTTCCGTTATTATCGCACTTGCCATTACTGGATTTAGTGCTGCTACTTTAGGTAATTCAAACCGTTCAAAAGCCATTATTCGTAATATCATTTCTGGCGTCTTAACTATGTTAGTTACATATTTCATCGGAACCTTATTCGCGCACTAAGAAAGGACACTTTATTTATGACAACTGAAACAAAAATTAATACCAAAAAATATAAAACAATGGATGAAAAACTCAATTCACTTCGCGCAGGTATACTAGGTTCTAACGATGGTATTTTAACCGTCGTTGGCGTTTTGTTCAGTGTTGCCGCCGCTACAACAAATAACTTTATTATTTTCATTGCAGGACTCACCGATTTAATTGCCTGCGCATTCTCGATGGCAGCCGGCGAGTACGCCTCAGTTAGTTCACAAAGTGATACCGAAAAAGCAGCCGTCGCCGTTGAACAACAAAGAATGCTGACAAACCGCGCAACTCAAATTGAAGAAGTTCAATCCTTTTACGCTTCAAAGGGTGTCTCTCAAGCAACGTCTCTTGAGATTGCAACAGAATTAATGCAGAAAAAACCATTAGAAACCATTATTAGCGTTAAATACGGACTTGAATTAGGACACTATATGAATCCCTGGGATGCTGCTTTTTCTTCATTTATTTCTGCGGCACTAGGTGGCATCTTCCCATTATTAGCTATTATCATTTTACCAAGTAATTGGAAAATGGTGGGCACAATAATTGCTGTTTCCATAGCCGTAGCCCTAACAGCATTTATTAGTTCTAAATTAGGGGATGGTAAAATTAAAGTTGCCATCATTCGAAATATTATTATTGGATTCATCACAATGCTCATTCATTATGGTATCGGACAGTTCTTTTAAACGCATTATTCTATTTAATTCATAAAAAAATCCAAGTAACTACCCACATAACGGTTAGAATAAAACACTTCCGTTTAAAGTAACTACTTGGATTTTTTGTTTCTATCCGGACCAATTATCCCTGAATAGAAAATAAGTACTATCAAAATTTTATTATTATTTTAACAATTCCTTCAACGCTTCGGGGAAAGGCGTCAAATCGTGACCTAGTGCTTTCTCAAAGTCTGTTGAATTAACGTCTAATTGCCCGTCCTTAATATCATATTGAAAAGACAAGAAGATTTCTGCAACATTTTCAGGTAATCCGACAGCCATTAAACTATCAATGAACACCTGATCACTACCAGAAATCACTTCTAATTTCTTTCCTGTCCCTTTTTCCAATGCTTCAGCGAGTTCCACGTAAGTTGTTGGCTTACGTGATAATTCAAGTACTTCCGGGAAATCGGATCCAGCGAGTGCCTTCGCACCAACCTCAGCATATTCACGTTTCAATGCCCATCCCGTCTTACCTTCTCCCGCAGCGTACACAAATTTACCACTAGCCATAGCAGCTCCAATAATAGGCATTTCGTTTTCTAGGTACCAGTTGTTACGTAGAAAAGTATGCGCAATTCCAGAATCTTTAATTAGCTTTTCCGTAAATCGATGATCACCTGAAAGACCGCTCTTAGAGTTATCTGCATCTGGAAAACTTGTATATGCAATATATGACACACCCGCTTCTTTTGCAGCACTCACAACATTTTTTTGATTAGCTTGTCGATTATCAGTACCCATTGAAACAAAAAGCAATCGATCAATACCCGTCAAGGCTTCCTTCATTGATACCTCATCAGAATATGTACCAATGCGAACGTGATAACCAGCATCTTTCAGTGCCTGACCTTTTTCTTCGCTACGAGCCAACACGTAAGTCTCTGAGATTGGAACTAACTCCTTTAAAACCTTCAATGCATAACTACCGTAACCACCAGTTGCACCCGTTACTAAATATGTCATATTAATCGCCCCTTAAATCATATTTTATATTACCTGTACATTTATTTATCACAGGTATAGAATAATACCTATCGAGCAAATAGTCAAGACTTACATTTAAGGAGGAGCATTAATATCATGAAATATTCAGTCCAATTTAGCGATGCAATTCATATTCTTGCATATATTGAAATGTCGCAAGGAACAAATCTTTTATCCAGTCAAAATATCGCAGATAGTGTTGAAACGAATCCATCAAATGTCAGAAAAATTATGAGTCTTTTAAAAAAATCTAATTTGATTATAACCACTAATGGGCAGGCCGGGGCATTACTTGCAAAGTCACCCAAAGAAATTAGTTTATTAGATATCTATAAAAGTATCGAAAATGATACCAATTTAATTCAAGTGGATCCTAAAACAAATTCTGCCTGCTTTGTCGGTGGTAACATTCAAGATGTTTTATCCGAACAATATGCGTTACTTCAAGAAACTATTGAGAAAGAAATGAGTCAGATAATGTTGTCTAGTATTATTCATCAAATAGCAACATTGGAGACAGATCGTAGACCTGAAAATTCTGAGATTATGATGCCGTTTGTTTGAGATGTGGTAGTCTAGGTTTTTTTAGTGACTCAAATCTTATCAGATGTATAATAAAAATGGATTCAAGAAGGGTAACTAACACCCTTCTTGAATCCATTTTTTACAGGTATAACTTATAAACTCATTGATTTGATACTCTTCTAAAACGGGTTAGCTTCATTATTTAAAAACAAAGAAGCTAATAAAATCATTGATTTGATACTCTTCTAAAACATAAAGGTTCATTCAGTCGTGATGAAATTTGCTAATAAACTCATTGATTTGATACTCTTCTAAAACCGTTCAATATATTCAATAAGTAACTGACGTGCTAATAAACTCATTGATTTGATACTCTTCTAAAACTCATTACGATGTTAAAAACGTTGAAGAGAAGCTAATAAACTCATTGATTTGATACTCTTCTAAAACCCGCCATTTAATACTAGTGAATCACTGGCCGCTAATAAACTCATTGATTTGATACTCTTCTAAAACAATGGGTCTATTTCAAAATGGAACGAAAGTGCTAATAAACTCATTGATTTGATACTCTTCTAAAACTATCCGTCAATACTAATGCCAGCTTCAACTGCTAATAAACTCATTGATTTGATACTCTTCTAAAACCAAGACACAATTGATGAATATGATTTATATGCTAATAAACTCATTGATTTGATACTCTTCTAAAACGATTTCGTTGCAAATCTGTAATCATCGATTGCTAATAAACTCATTGATTTGATACTCTTCTAAAACTTTTTATAACGAACAAATTTATCAATTGGCGCTAATAAACTCATTGATTTGATACTCTTCTAAAACTCATGCGTATAGTAATCGCCAAATGTTTCGGCTAATAAACTCATTGATTTGATACTCTTCTAAAACACAGTTGTATTCACTAATCATATTACTATAGCTAATAAACTCATTGATTTGATACTCTTCTAAAACATTAAATTATTATTAATTAAATAATTATAAGCTAATAAACTCATTGATTTGATACTCTTCTAAAACGGATTATTCAGGAGTTCTTCAAATCCCATTGCTAATAAACTCATTGATTTGATACTCTTCTAAAACACAGTGCTGTAATCTTTATCATTTTTCAAAGCTAATAAACTCATTGATTTGATACTCTTCTAAAACAGAGCAGTTGAGTCAATGGAACTCAGTTTAGCTAATAAACTCATTGATTTGATACTCTTCTAAAACAAATGGCACGATTACTGCTGAATCGACATTGCTAATAAACTCATTGATTTGATACTCTTCTAAAACACAGTATCGCCTAGCTCTGGTACTTCATCAGCTAATAAACTCATTGATTTGATACTCTTCTAAAACAAGAATTGTTCGGGTAATATTCCTTTATCCGCTAATAAACTCATTGATTTGATACTCTTCTAAAACAACTGTTTACCTAACTGCTTTTCGTTAATAGCTAATAAACTCATTGATTTGATACTCTTCTAAAACAAAATGGCACATGGTAAAACAGAATTACAGGCTAATAAACTCATTGATTTGATACTCTTCTAAAACAGATAATCAGCTTCTTCTGGTTTTGTCATTGCTAATAAACTCATTGATTTGATACTCTTCTAAAACCATCAATCGGAGATGATACTGATGAAGAAAGCTAATAAACTCATTGATTTGATACTCTTCTAAAACTAGAGGCAGATAAAAAAATACTCGCTGAATGCTAATAAACTCATTGATTTGATACTCTTCTAAAACTGAGGTACCATCCGATAATGCTGTTAATAAGCTAATAAACTCATTGATTTGATACTCTTCTAAAACAAATTAATTGTAATCTTGTATCTAGTTATAGCTAATAAACTCATTGATTTGATACTCTTCTAAAACTCGTCAATTGCGTTTTTAATACACGATCCGGCTAATAAACTCATTGATTTGATACTCTTCTAAAACCTTGGAGCAATGGTGTTGCCAGTAGCAGCAGCTAATAAACTCATTGATTTGATACTCTTCTAAAACAAATAACTTTCATTTTATGTAATGAAAGGAGCTAATAAACTCATTGATTTGATACTCTTCTAAAACAACGTTGCTGCAAACTGTTTAATCGTTTCAGCTAATAAACTCATTGATTTGATACTCTTCTAAAACCTGGTATAATGGTCATCGAAAGTCTTTATTGCTAATAAACTCATTGATTTGATACTCTTCTAAAACGTCTGTTAAATCGACTATTAAGTTAACATCGCTAATAAACTCATTGATTTGATACTCTTCTAAAACCAACATTCGCAATCTTTTCAATTATTTTTTGCTAATAAACTCATTGATTTGATACTCTTCTAAAACCATTTTTTTCTCATGAAATATTCATACTATTCATATCGCCACTCTATGTAGTCATTATCAATATGATAATACCGGCAGTTTTGATACTTTTTTGCATCAATTATTTCTGAAAATTCGATGATAAAGAGTTTTACATCTAATGTCGCAACTAGTCTTACCAATTCGTTGAATTGGCCGATACTAAGATAGTGCGAAACGTTCATTAACACGATAATTTTTGTTTCATTTAATTCTGAAGCGGTTAATACTATACTTTCTATTATACCATATGAGTTACCTTGAACGACATTAGAAAATGTTAAATTAAAAAATTTAATTGTTCTTGCTATATCCCACTCTTGGTTGACGTCTAGAGATATATCGTACATAAAAGCAATATCCAAAATGGCGGTGCGCATTTCCGTGTCCAATTGATTTAACTTTTGGATTTGTCCATCGCTCAAATCGCCAATAATTTTTTTCGTTAATCTACTTTGAAATAATTTATTCAAATCAATAGTTGACACTTCTCCACCAAAAATAATTGCCTTAGTTATTTCCATAACCTGATACTGATCATCACTCACTTTAACGACATCCTGTTGTTCCTTTATTCCCGCAATCATCTTTGTATATACTTCGGCTGAACTAGTACTGAATACCGTAATTTTATGACTTTTAATTTCAAATGGTTGATAAGGATACAAAGTTATTTTCATAGAATTAACGTCCTTTCCGACGAGTTACGGACATCTTTTTTTAGCTCACCCGCTAAAAAATGCATTTTATTATATTGTTGTTCAGTTACCATCAAGGTCTGAATAAGACCTTCGTCAGGAACATAACCCGCAATTCTATTTTCTATAAATTGAGCCGACTGTTTACTAACACATACCCGAACATAAACCGAGTATTGGATCATCAAAAAGCCTTCATTTAATAATGATTTTCTGAAATGGCGATATGCTCTACGTTCAGAGCTTGTTTTAGTGGGCAAATCAAACATTACTAATAATCGCATTATTCGGTACCTCATGAATCATCTCCACCTTTACAGTTAGATTATCTTTCGAATCATTCATAAAATTCAAACAATTTTGGACATGCCTTGTTAAAGCGTTTCTTAATATCATTGTCTGGTTATTATAGTTTAATTCTAAATTTAATAATTCAATTAATCCGAATTTAACATCAGGCGTTAAATCAGTCATTTTTTGATGTGCAACCCAATAATCAATAACGGGACGAAATGGTTCCATTAAATCTGAGCCCAAATTAAAATCATTCATTGTATTATGATGATGAATGCCTAACTGCGTGAGTGAGCCGTTGCAGACAATTTCACGATTTACGGCGGATAATAGCAAGCTATAACCATAATTAAGCGCCGCATTAATAGCACTAAAATCACTACGTGAAAATTTATTTCCAAATATCAATTGAAAATATTTACGTGCAATAACGGCTTCTCGGTTACTTTGATCCCCACGCTCTAATTTTTGCGCCTCTAACTCTAAATCCAAAATTTCTTTATCTAATAGTTTGGCAACCTGAATTTGCATTGCTATCTTAGCACCCACCACTTCTGTCCAGGCGATCTCCTTTAGGTCTAATGACCAAGCAAACTGATTTTGCATAGATACAACACTTCTATTTCCTGGATACTGCTCAACAACCTCACATGTTGGATTACCATCACGACCAGAAAAAATAATTTTTGCTCCTGAGTTACTCAATTCCGTAATTGCCGGAACCGTTAGAACTGCCTGCGTTGTTTCAACTAACAATATTTGAATATCATCAATTGGAATCTGATGTGTCTCGTTGTTAGTTTGAACAATTATCTTTCTCCCAGAATAAGATATTTTTGCATGCTGTGTAACAACAACTGTTCGCCATCCCATAACATTTCACTCCCGTTTCAATAACACTACTTGTTTATAACCGCTAAGCGTGTTATAATTTTTTTGTTGAGTCCGATACGCTCAACTAATGAACTTATTGATTTGATACTCTGCGTTAAAATCAAACGAAACCTTCGGGTTGAGTTTTTACTTATGAGCCTCGTATGAGGCCTTTTTTTGTGCCTAAAATTTTAAAAAGCTGGCGTATCATTTCAATAATGATACGCCAGCTTTTCGTCTATAAATCTTTTAAAGCAACTCTTCGTTCAAACAATCCCGTTGGCGATTGGTAAATAATTTGCGTTTCTGGTGAAAAGCTTATTTTTTTTGCTACTAACATGCCAAATGACGTTTTAATCCCTAACTCGTCAAGTTTTGTTCTTGATGCATTGGCGTGTAACCCTATTAAAATTCTATCTAAAAGCGTTTTTTGGCCAATTTGAACCACCTTGCGATTCTCCCATTTGTCATCCCATGGTAGTTCATTAAAAATTATTTTACCTTTATTTAAATTTTCTCGAAATCCATTAATATCATAAATTGGAAAATAAGTATTAACCTGGTCTAATATTTCTTCATATACTTCTGGAGCCATATCTCGGGATTCATTTTTTGAATAATTATTGTTCAATAATTGAACAGAACTTTTTCTTAAAAATAATTCTTGAGCGTTATGTCTGTAATTATCTGACGCAACTGTTAACTCCTGACCGTTATCATAGAAACGTTGATTAATCATGACTCTTTCTATCACAATATCAAACTCTATATTTTTTTTAAATTGTGATGATAGCAGTGACTTTAATTTTCTCTTTCTTTCTTTTATATCAATAATTCTTTCAAGCTCATTAACCCATAATCTGTTTACACCACAAATCTGGTAACTTTCCCCTTTTTTATCTTTAACGCGAACTAAACACATATACCCATTTTTCTTGCTCGAGTATCCGCCATAAAGTTCCGTAGGCCGATCATCTTTAGCAGGAATTAATTGTTTAGCCCCACGTCCGCTTGCCTTATCATCTTTAGCTTTATAAATTGTTTGATTGTATAATGCGCCATTATTAGTGTGCACTTCACGCGCCATGACAATTTTTTTGAAATTATATATTTTATTCATGTAAGCCAAATCGGCAGCCTGTTGCCAAATTATCTCTCCTGTGTCTTCAACAACTACTTGCTCTTTCCTGAGACCAGACAAAAAATTAAAATTACGCCATTCAGCATTTTGGGGCATCCCTTTTTGATACTCACCATAAACAAAGTAAGATTCTAACTTAGGATATTTTTTCAATAAATATAAACCAACAAATGAAGTCAAATATGCGTCAAATGCATGGTGATGATTATTTAAATTCCGATTTTTGGGGAAATCAAAATCTTGTCTCATTTGATGCGTTAAATTACTCTTAACGGTAATTAACTTCACATCATCATCAGCATATTTACTAATTAACAGATTAGTCGCCAATTTAATAATTTGTCTTGTTTCAACTAATTGTCGATTAATGAACCCGTTCATCGTATATTTATTCATATGTTCTGGGTTTAAAGTTAAGTTATTGTATTTTTTACGCGTAATTAATCCTGCGCGTAACATCTGTTCCCAATTGGCACGCATCTCTTTACCAAATTTAACTTCAGCAAAGTCATTTAATGGTAATTGATCAGACTTACTTCTATTCATTTTGGCCGAAACTAACACACGATTATCTAATGAATTATCTTTAATAAATGCTTGCGGTAAGATATGATCAATATCATATTTTGATAAATCATCAATATTCAGCGGTTGGTTAGTATACATATCACGACCACCCTGCATGAAGTAGAGGAATAATCTTGTATTTGCCAATGCAGAATTTGAAAGGTCTTTTAGCTCTTGTTTAATTTCTTGATCATTTAAGAGATCAGAACTAATTGTTTGGTAAACATTTTCAACCTGGCGTTTACGCTGTACCGATAATCTTGGATTATCTTCCTTACCTTTTGCAAATTCAATTAAAATTCGACTTGGTGCTTTATTTTTCATTGCTTTTTGGATATCATCAACAACTAATAAAATTTGGCGAAGCGCCTTTTTATTTTGTGGTGACGTATATAAGTTATTAATGACATCGTCTGAATCATTGTCGCTTAAAAGAAGTTGATTTGAATCTGTAACTGCCTTATCAATATCTTCCGAATGGACAATTTGCATAAAATTATCATTCGTATCCCAGAGTTTATCCATAATTCGTTGGCCATTTTGATCAACTAATTTCATCAATAATTTATCCGATAGTCGACCCCAACCACGATAACGTTTAAGCGACATATTTTTGCGTTGCTCGTCTGACAACCATTCAATTTCATTTAACTTATCAGCGAATATTCGACCGTCTTCAAATATAGTTGACCACTCAATAATTTTTTCAAAATTAGCCTGTTTATCCGTATTGTCCACTAAATCACCAAAAATTAGTTTTAATTCATGGTAAGTACTTAAACTGCTATTGAATTTTTCGCCATCAGCTAGTCCAGTAATAATTGGATTACTTGCATATTGCCCTTCTGTTACTAGATAAGACTGAATATTTTTAACCGTAACATGCGGCTGTTTTAAGAATAGGTCATTAAAGATAGCTTGTTTTTGCTCAAGCGTAATTCGTTCGTCATCAATTTTAATCACATTTAGTTCATTTAAGACTTCAAATCTTTGATAGATCATACTTCTCTTTGGTAAAACGTCCTCAGCAAGTAAATAAGTATCCGTTGTCGTCATTCTCTTAATAAACTCATTTGCCGAAGCCTGGCGATCTACTTTTTCATCAAAATTCCAAGGTGTAATTCGGCCTTCTTCTTTTCGCACCATCCATGCAAATTTAGCGTTTGACGTTTGTTGTTGGTCTTCAGCTGTAATCATCGGTCCAACATAATAAGGGACTCTGAAATTGACGAGTTCATCCAATTTATACTTGGCAGTTTTTTGTCTTTGCTCATTCGGATTAATTTCTGCCAACCAAGGATAGTATTTTTTCTGGTTATCAATAATTTGATCAAGTTCTTTTTGATGCAATTGATGCGGAATAGCGCCATTGTCTTTTGTACGCTGTTTAGGCATAAATTGACCTAACTCAATTAAATTCAAAATTTCAGTAATCTTGTCATCAGCGTCTTGTTTCTTAAGAACTTTGCTAATAACGGTATAAAAGTTTTCCAATGTCTCATTGTCATCAATATACGCATCATAGGCAGTTCTTAATTCCTTTTGATCCTTCTCGGGTAATTGCCCACGGACTTCTTTTAATAAAGCTAAATGTTTATGGTGATCGTTATACTTTTCAATCATTGACTCCGATAATGAATACCCTTCAGGAACAATACCGGCTAATAAAATACTAGAATATAAATCTCTCAATACTTCAACCACTTGTACCGCTTGATCATTATCGCTTATCTCTAATCCATTTAATTTATCATCAAAATCTTCCGAGTTAAAACTTAATGTCCAAGCCTTAGCGTCATCTACTTCAATTCCAGTGAAAATATTAAATTTAGCTTTTAATCCCAAAATTGCTTTTAAGATTTCCGTCGCAATCGTCTTGTTTAGTTTTTCTTGTTTTTTATCTGTCACGGCGCGATAAATTAACGGTAATGCTTGACGTTGTCGCTTACTTGCGCTCTTGTCGTTATCCAACAATATTTCTTTAATATCATTTAAATGATCCGTTGACAGTTTGAATTCAGACTCGCTAAAAATGTCGTCGAACACGCTTGTTAATTGATTAAAATGTCCGTCTAAATCAAATTCTCCGCTCTTAAATGAGCTCGCTGGTGCCACGTTCAAAAAATGGCCACGATATTTAACAATATGATGAATAGCTAAATAAATTTCGCGAATGTCAAATTGTTTAGATTCCGTCATTAGTTTAGCTCTTAGATGATAAATAGTTGGATATTCATGATAAAAATCCGCATCGAATTTATCATTAAATAAGCTCATTTGCGGATATTTTTTTTGACCGTCTTTAGGACTCAAATTAGATTGTTTCTGTCGTAAAAAGAACGATTCATCAATTGGCGTTATGTATGGTTCAAATATTTCACGCAATAATCCTAATCGCCATTTTCTACGTTTTAAACGTCGATGCGTTGTTCTAAATCCTCGACGTTCTTCGGCTGTCTTTCCTTCGTCATACAGGCGCACACCGTATCCCATTTTTCCCTTTACACGAACTAATTTACTTTGATCGTCTACCACCGACCAACCGATAGAATTGGTTCCAATATCTAACCCAATATTATACGAATCGTTCATTTTTCCACTCCCTCTTCTAGCAAGATACAACTGCTCGGCCATATCTCCTATAATCATGATAATAATATTCTTAAAATTATTACCTTATACTGCCATATTTTAACATATTTTTGGGCAAAAAAAAAAGCCTTGATTAACAAGGCTTTTCAACGTCTTTCTAACGGCGAGCTTCTTTAATACGAGCAGCTTTACCATTAAGAGCACGTAAGTAGTACAATTTAGCACGACGTACGCGACCATGACGGATAACTTCAATTTTAGCAACACGAGGTGAATGCAATGGGAAAGTACGTTCAACACCGACACCGTTACTGATTTTACGAACAGTGTAGCTTGAGCTAATACCTTTACCACGGCGTTTTAAAACAACACCTTCGAAAAGTTGGATACGTTCACGTGTGCCTTCAACAACACGGGCGTGAACTCGAACAGTATCACCTGGGCGGAACTCAGGAATATCTGTACGTAATTGTGCTTCTGTAAGTTTTGCGATCATTGGACTCATAATTTGGATCTCCTTTTCGACAGAAATTCATACACATTTATATGCCAGCGGAATATCGTAATTTTATGTGGCTTTTAACCACTTTTGAAAGTGTATCATATTAATTTAGAGGCGTAAAGGTAATTTCCTTTACTTCTCCGATTTTATATCGGCCAACCATTCAACTTGTTGTTTAGATAATTGGATATCTTCCAGCAAGTCCGGTCTTCTCTCAAGCGTTCGTCTCAATGATTCTTTTTGACGCCATTCTTCAATTAATTTATGGTTCCCATTTGTTAATACATCTGGAACCTTCATCCCTCTAAAATCCGCTGGTCGCGTATATTGTGGATATTCCAACAAACCATTTGAGAAAGAATCTCCTGGGGCTGATTCTTTATTACCCAAAACTTCAGGCAATAAACGAACCGTTGCATCGATCATAACCATTGCTCCGAGTTCACCACCCGTTAAGATATAGTCACCAAGTGAAACCTCGTCTGTTACAAGTTCACGAATACGTTCGTCGTATCCCTCGTAATGACCACAAATGAAAGTTAAATGTTCTTCATTGGCAAATTCTTCGGCAACTTTTTGATCAAATTTACGGCCGGCTGGGTCTAACAGAATAACTTTACCTTTTGTGTTAGATTCTTTTTGAACGGCTTCTAGAGCGTCAAAAACGGGTTGCGCCTGTAGTAACATCCCTGCGCCACCACCATATGGATAATCATCAACATGGTTCTGTTTATCAGTCGTAAAATCTCTAAAATTAGTTAATTTTAAATCAAGAACATTATTATCAATTGCCTTACCAACAATTGATTGTTTCATCGGTCCATCAAACATTTCTGGGAACAAACTCAAAACATCAATTTTCATATTTAGTCGTCCAATCCATCTAAAAGTTCAACTGTTACAAGATTATTATCGATGTTAACATTTTTAATAACATCTTTAATAACGGGCAATAACAGATCACCCTTACCTTGTCGTTTAACAACCCATACATCGTTGGCACCTGGACTTAAAATTTCGTAAATGGTCCCAATTTTTTCTTTGTCTTCGTTTTGAACGTCTAACCCAATAATTTGATGGTAATAATAATTACCTTCTTCTAATTCTTGAAGACCCTCATCAGCCACTTTTAAATCCAGACCTTTATATTTTTCAACCAGGTTAATATCTTGTAATCCTTCAAACGTCACGAGTTCAAAATTTTTATGATGTCTATAGGTCATAACCGTTAATGAAATAACTTGTTTACCATTTTTATCAAACAGATACAAGACGGTTCCCTTTTTAAAACGTTCAGAAACGAAGTCAGTTGTTGCCATAATTCTGACTTCTCCTCTGATCCCATGAGTATTGACGATGGTTCCTACTTGATAATAATCCATATTTGCTCCTTTTCATTGTAAAATAAAAACTCCTAAACAAAACATTCCTGCTTCATTCAAGAGTTACTATTTTAATCTAATATGTTTAGACGCACTCGTTTCGAACTTGCTAGACGCACACCATAGATTATTGTTCTAATAGCCTGCGCAACTTGTCCGTGCTTCCCAATAATACGGCCAATATCATCTGCATTCACAGATAATTCAAAATAGACATAATGATCATCTTGCTTCTGTCCAACTTGGACATCATCAGGATTTTCAACAAGCGGTTTGACAATTGTTAAAATTAAATTTGTCACTTCTGCTTCAGTCATTTAATCGTCCTTATTTTTTAGAGAATTTAGCTTCATGGAATTTCTTCATGATGCCTGCATTTGAAAGAATGTTACGAACAGTATCTGATGGTTGTGCACCATTGTTCAACCAGTTAATAATACTTTCTTCTTCAAGTGTTACTGTTTGTGGTTCTGTTAATGGGTTGTAAGTACCAACGTTTTCGATGAAACGGCCATCACGTGGTGAACGTGAATCAGCTACAACGACACGGTAGAACGGTCTCTTTTTAGAACCCATACGTTTTAAACGAATTTTTACTGACATTAATATACACCTCCTGATATCTACTTCAACAATAATTAATATACCAGTTATTTAATGGCTTGTAAAGGTTTTTTTCTTGACAGTTAAAATAAATTTCAAAAATGCCTTTAAAGCCACACCAGTATTGATTTATTTATCGATTATTTTCTAGAATTTTTATTTTTTTTCATGCGTTTTTTCTTGTTTTTCTTATTTTTACGAACCATTGAATTCATGGACATCTTGGCCAAGCGACCCGTTACGCCCTTACCAAGCATTCCTTCCATTCCCTCAAAATTACCACTGTTCATTTTCTTCATCATCTTTTTCATCTCGCCGAATTGTTTAATCATACGATTAACTTCAACGATTGGACGTCCTGCACCAGCAGCAATACGACGGCGACGACTTGGATTTAAGACATCTGGATTTTCACGTTCTTGTGGTGTCATTGAATAGACAGTTGCTCGCATATGATCAATATCTTTAGGATCCATTTTAACGTTCTTCATGGCTGGGTTATTAGCCATACCGGGGATCATCTTCATGATATCTTCCATAGGACCCATATTTTGTAACTGATCCATTTGACTTAAGAAATCATTAAAATCAAATGTATTTTCTTGGAATTTTTCAGCCATTTTAGCTGATTCTTTTTCATCAAAATCTTGTTGCGCTTTTTCAATCAGCGTGAGCATATCACCCATGCCTAAAATTCTTGATGCCATACGATCGGGATAGAACACATCCAAATCAGTCATTTTTTCGCCTTGACCAATAAATTTAATTGGTTTACCTGTTACGGAACGGATTGATAAGGCAGCACCACCACGAGTATCACCATCTAATTTAGTTAAGACAATACCAGTAACGTCTAATTGCTCATTGAAGCCCTTAGCCACGTCTACGGCACTCTGTCCAGTCATTGAATCAACTGTTAAAAGAATTTCGTTAGGTGCGGCTAATGCTTTTATTTGAGCTAATTCATCCATTAAATTCTCATCAATTTGTAGACGACCGGCCGTATCAATAATAATGTAATCATTTTTATTTTCTGCAGCCTGTGCTAACCCTTGTCGAACGATCTCTACGGGATTAACCTTTGTACCTAGTTCAAAAACGGGAATTTCTAAATCACGACCTAATACTTGTAATTGATCAATAGCAGCTGGACGATAAACATCGGCTGCAATCATCAAAGGTCTAGCATTTTCTTCTTTTTTTAATTTTAAGGCTAACTTACCAGCTGTCGTTGTTTTACCAGCCCCTTGTAACCCAACCATCATAATAATAGTTGGGATTTTAGGTGATTTATTTAACGGAACAGCTGTTTCACCCATAACTTTAGTTAACTCTTCATTAACAATTTTTACGATTTGCTGTGATGACGTTAAACTATCAAGAACCTCTGACCCAATTGCGCGTTCTCGAACGACTTTAACGAATTCTTTAACGACCGTAAAGTTAACATCAGCTTCAAGCAAGGCTAAGCGAATTTCACGCATAACTTCCTTTAAATCAGTCTCGGAGATTTTACCCTTGCGACGAAGCTTCGTCATCGCATTTTGTAATCTTTCTGTTAGTCCTTCAAATGCCATTTTAACTACCTACCCTTATTCTTCGTCTAATTCTTCTAATTGATTAATTAGATCGGTTAATTTTTGGTCTTCTTCATAGTTGCTATCTGTATACTGTTTAATTTGATCCAATTTTTCATTACGTTTAATAAAATTATGATATAAATTCAACTTATCTTCATAATCTTCTAAAATTTTTTCGGTTCGCTTTATATTGTCATAGACGGCTTGTCGACTGACATCAAAGTTATCCGCAATTTCTCCAAGTGAGAAATCATCGCCATAATACATAGCCATGTATTCAGCTTGTTTTTTAGTTAATAATGATTCATAAAATTCAAACAATGCATTTACTCGATTTGTTTTATCAATCGCCACTAAAAAAACTCCTTCGTTTTGTTTCATTTAGTCCTATTAGAAGGGTACCGATTTTAAGGCTAAACGTCAATAGCAAAAAGAAGCCAGATTAGATTAAATCCGACTTCCTAACTTTATTCTTCTGTTGTTTCTGCTTCTTCTTTTGTAGGTTGTTCTCGAACAAGTCCTTTAAACAAGCCATAAACGAAATCTTCCGCATTAAAATCACGTAAATCATCCATCTGTTCACCTAATCCAGCAAGTTTTACTGGTAAATGCATTTCATTACGAATTGCTAAAACAATACCACCACGGGCGGTGCCATCAAGTTTTGTTAAAACAATACCGCTGACATCAGTTGTTTCCTTAAATTGTTTAGCTTGAATTAATGCATTTTGACCCGTTGTTGCGTCCAAGACAAGTAGGACTTCGTGAGGTGCGTCAGGGATTTCTCTGGAGATGATACGTTTAATTTTGTCTAACTCGCTCATTAAATTAACTTTATTTTGTAAACGACCTGCCGTATCAACAAGTAAGACATCATAGTCTTCCTCTTTAGCCCGTTTAACGGCATCAAAGATAACTGATGCGGGATCACTTTTTTCTGGACCACGTACGACTTCTACATCCACACGACGTCCCCATTCAGCGAGTTGTTCAATTGCACCGGCTCTAAATGTATCTCCGGCAGCCAAAAGAACCTTCTTACCTTCTTCGTGGTAACGATGTGCTAATTTACCAATTGTAGTCGTTTTACCAACACCATTTACGCCAACAAATAAAATAACGGTTGGACCCGATTCAGCTTGTGCAATCGAATTATCTTCGTTTTCACCCTCTGATTCGTATAAATCAACCAATTTTTCAATAATTGCGGCGGAGACAGCATCAGGATCACTAACATTGCGTAATTTAACCTCTTCTTGTAATTCACGACTAATTGTCATAGCTGTTTCAAACCCTACATCAGCTTCAATTAAAGTTTCTTCTAGTTCTTCAAAAAAGTCCTCATCGACCGTTCTAAAATTTGCAAACAATGAATTTAATCGTTGTCCAAAAGTTTTTCTTGATTTCTCGAGACCCTTATCATATTTTTCTTGTTCAGAAGATTCTGGTTCTTCACCCGTAAAGGCCTGTTTAATTCTACTAAATATTCCCAATTTTAGCGCCTCCTAGTCTTTTGGTAGTATATCAAACCGCATTATCTAATGATACCGAAACCATCTTAGATATACCCGATTCCTGCATGGTGACACCATACAGCGTATTTGCTTCGACCATCGTTCCATTTCGATGAGTAATCACAATGAATTGCGTTTCTTGATGAAAGGATTTTAAATAACTCGCAAATCGGGCGACGTTAGCATCATCAAGTGCCGCTTCAGCCTCATCTAAAATACAAAAAGGAACCGGTTTAACTTTTAAAATAGCAAATAATAACGTTATTGCCGTTAGTGCCTGCTCGCCACCAGAAAGTAAACTTAAACTTTGGACTTTCTTACCAGGTGGTTGAGCCAAAATATCAATCCCGGTTGTCAGAAGATTATCCGGATTGGTTAATTGAAGCTGCGCTTTACCGCCACCAAACATAACCGGAAAAATAGCCTCAAATGCCTTTGAAATATCATCAAAACTATTTTTAAATCGTTTTTCAACTTCCGTATCCATATCAAACATCGTTTTTTTCAATTGTTCATCAGCTTCTAATAAGTCTGTTTGTTGCGCCAATAAAAATGAATAACGCTCATTAACTCTTTCAAACTCATCAATTGATGCGACATTAACATTACCAATTTCTTTTAACCCTTTTTTCAATAATTTTTGTTGTAGTAAGATAGTTTCAAAGGTCTGATTACTTTCTGATTTTGCCGCTTCCTCAAAAGTTTTCTGAAACTCGCTATTTAACTTATTTAAAGACGTATCAAGTGAGTCATCAAGTTGTTGTTGCTGATTTTCAGTTTTTACCTTATCAGCAATAACATTTCTCTGTAATTCAGAAATACGCGATAAATGTTCATTTTCTTCGGTTAAAACTTGATTAATCTCAGAACGTTTTTGTTTAAAATCAATCAGGTTTTGGTTAGATTGATCCATTTTCTTTTGAAATTCTTGAATTTTTTCTTGAATTTCACTTTCTTGCATCTGGCCGTTTTCGGTCCGTTTAATTAGTTCTTGGTAGCGTTCTTTAATTGACGCCCGTTCTTGTATTAAACGTTTAATTTCAGTATTTAATTGAGTAACGTGCCCATTTTGTTGTTTTAATTGCTCTTGAAAAACAAGTAAACTCTCACGATGATTTTGTTTTTTTACCTGTTGCTGTTTTTCAAACTGTCCAGCATTTTTTAACCTCAAATTAATTTCAGTAATTTCGGTGTTTACTGTCTCAATTTGTTGCGTCAAATCAGTTATTTTTTCTGTGTTAACTTTATATTTTTGTTCATTATTAATTTGATTAGTTTGATTTTCTTTCAACGTATTACTTTTTTCAGTCATCATTAATTCTTGTTGCTCTAAAGTTAAACGACCCGTTGTTAATTGCGTCTGCGTCTCTTGATACTGGTTTTTCAAATCGACAATCAATAGCTCAATCGACTCAATAGTCTGTTTTTGATTTTCAATGGCCACTCTTGTCTGGTTACCTTGAATCTCACGAGTATCCAATTCTCGTTGCATTTTTTGGATACTATCATCCAGCTGTACAATGGCTTGTTTTTGATTTAATAAGCCACCGGTTCGTTGTTGCTTACCACCAGTCATTGACCCACCAGCATTCATTACTTCTCCGGTAAGTGTAACAACCTTAATTCGATGGCTCAACAAACGGCTAACCGTAATTGCAGCATCCATATTTTGAACAATAATCGTACTTCCTAACAAGTAACTGTTAACCTCAGAGAATCGAGAATCAACCTGAACTAACTCAGCGGCAACACCAATTACACCAGCATGACTTAAAACAGAACGTTGGGTGCTACTCAAAACCCGACTTTTAATAACTGATATTGGTAAGAACGTTGCCCGTCCGTAATTTTTTTGAGTTAAAAACTTAATTGCACTTTTAGCAACGGTCTCATCTTGGACAACAACTTGTTGCAATTGTGCACCCAACGCCGTTTCAATCGCCGTATTAATTTTTTTTGGCACTGTCATTAATTCGGCAACAGAACCATACAACCCAGGAAACTGATCCTTTTCTTTTAAAATTTCTTTAACACCTTGATAGTAACCGTTATAACTATTTTGAATTGACTGTAAATTATCTTTTTTATTTTTCGCTTGTTGTAGTATATTGGACGCCTCAAACCAATTACGCTGTTGACTTTCATAGGTTTCAACATCAACTTTTAAATTGGCTTTTAACCCAGCTATTCTTTGTTCCTCGTTAGCTAGATTACCAGCGACCAAATCAAATTTAGTTTTTTTAATCGAAAAATCATTTTGTAATTGGTTTAACTGATTTTGCTCGTTAATTAACGGCTGTTCATCTGTGATTATATTGGTCTTTATTAATTTTTGTAAAAACTCATTTTCACTTTGTAGTCGTGTTCGCTGTTGAATGGCTTCATTAGCATTGTTCTCTAAGTTCTTTAAGTTGTCTTCGCCGGACACAGCAATATTAGATAATTCGTTATCAATTGAACTGATAACCACTTCTTCATCCGTAATATTTTGTTGCAATACCAATAATTGTTTATTCATATTCGCTAACGCTTCTTGTTTTAACTTAATTTGGCTAGCCAACGTCTCTTGCTCATTCTTTAATTCCGTTATTTTTTGTTTTTCAAAATCTTTTTTTTGAGTGGAGACATTACTTTGTCCCGTTAAACGTTCCTTATTGATTGTTAAATCTAGTAATTCATTTTGAGTTTGATCAATCAAATTTTCAATCTTTTCTAGTTCAGTTCGATGTTTAGTTACTTCTTGTTCTTTTATCGTTACTTTAATTTTAAAATCGCCGTCCATTTTAATTAACTTATCTAACGACGATACCACAGACTCTTTTTGTAATGATTGTCTTTTAATAGATTTCACTAACCGGCTGAGTTCTAATTCATCAAATTGCTTTTTTTGGGCCACATAATCTTTTGCCAGACTACTTTGCTCACGTAACGGATCCAATTGACCTTTGAGTTCAAATATAATATCAGAAACTCGGTCCAAATGTCCCTTTGTTTCTTCTAACTGTCGCACAGCAACATGTTTTTCTTGTTTATATTTTAAAACGCCCGCAACTTCTTCAATAATTGAGCGTCTATCTTCAGGTTTACTATTAAAAATTTCGGCAACTCGACCTTGAGAAATGATCGAAAATGATTCTTTTCCAAGACCGGTATCCATAAACAGGTTCGTAATGTCCTTAAGTCGACACTGTCTTTGATTAATCATAAATTCACTAGTGCCATCTCTAAATAACCGTCGGGTAACGGTTATTTTTTCGGGATTATCTTGAATATAAAAATCAGAGTTATCGAAAGTAATGCTAACCTCGGCACGGTTAATCGATACTCGGTTTGTTGACCCTGCAAAAATGACGTCCGGCATTTTACTCCCACGTAAATTTTTTGCCGATTGTTCACCAAGTACCCAACGAATAGCTTCAATAATATTACTTTTACCACTACCATTAGGGCCAACGACGCCAGTCATCCCATCTTTAAATTCAATTGTTGTTTTGTCTGCAAATGATTTAAACCCATCAATGACTAAAGACTCTAATTTCATTTATTACTGACCCCCTGAACATTTTTACTTTCTTAGTAACCCCAATGCATTACTTGCTGCTTGTTGTTCCGCAACTTTCTTAGAGTGTCCAGCACCCTGTCCGATAATCTTGCCATCAGCACTAACAGTCATCACATATTGTCTGTCATGTTCCGGTCCAAGGTCATCAACGACATCGTACGTAATCACGATATCACCATCTTTTTGTAAAAACTCTTGTAGCGACGTTTTATAATCCATAACGTGATCAAACCATCCCAAATCTAATTTAGGAAAAATAACTTTCCTGATAAATGTTTCGACGGCTAATTTGCCCTGATCTTGATAAAGCGCTCCTACAAAAGATTCAAAAATATCACACAATAATGCAGGTCTTTGACGCGCATTCGCTTTTTCCTCACCTTTACCTAAGCGAATAAATTCATCAAAGCGACATTCTTTAGCAAATGCACTGAAACTCTCTTCACAAACCATTGCGGCTCTCAAACGCGTTAATTTGCCTTGTGGTAGCATCGTGTATCTTTGATATAAGTATTCTGAAACCGTTAACTGTAAAACAGCATCCCCTAAAAATTCAATTCGTTCATAAAATTTTAAATTTTCTTTTGGATGCTCGTTTACATACGATGCCTGTGTAAATGCTTCGTCCAACAAAGCCACATTCGTAAATTTAATACCAAAATCTTCTTCCAACATTTCGTTTAGTCCTTTTATCATTTATTATCCTCCATTTATTATCATTAACGCTCCTACAATTATACCCGTTTTATGAATTAAAGGGTACTTAATACGCAAAAAAGCGCTGGCAAACTGAATTGCCTCGACGCTTTTACAAACCTATTCAATTTATTAATTTTAATAATTATTTTAAGTTAGCTTTGATGAAAGTAACAACGTCTCCGATGGTTACCAAACTTTCTGCATCTTCATCAGAAATTTCTGCGCCAAATGTATCTTCAAGTTCTAAAACAAATTCAACAACATCTATTGAATCTGCATCCAAATCTTTTTTAAAGTCTAAATCAGGCGTAATCTTTTCCGTTGGTAAATCAAAATGTTCTTCAATGATTTTAGCAATCTTTTCAAAAATTTCTTCTTCTGTCATTCTAATAACCTCCTTTTAAATCATGACGTAATTTTAACCATTTTTCAGAGAAATGTCTAGTTAATTTTGCGTTTTATCAGTCTCTTTTTCAAAATAGTCAACAATATTGGGAACCATATTTGCGCTTACCATATCGTTGGTTTGTTTAATAGTGTAATAAATTGACTCAGCTTTACTTGAACCATGGGCCTTCACAACGGGTGCTTTGACTCCTAATAAAACGGCACCGCCATACTTTGGTGAATCCATTTTATTTTTCAATTGTTTCAAACTTGGTTTTAATAAAAGCGCACCTATTTTAGCACGTAGCCCACCATTCATGATGGCACTTTTTAATAAAGAAAACATCCCTAATGCCGTTCCCTCAACTGATTTCAAAACGGCATTACCAGTAAAACCATCAGAAACGATAATATCAGCTTTACTAGAAAGTAAATCATTAGATTCAATATTACCCACGAAATTTATTTCGGGATCATTCAATAGTAATTGGTATGCTTCTTGCGTCACTTTATTACCCTTATGAGGTTCAGAACCATTATTTAAAAGACCAATCTTAGGCTTTTCAATATGACGAACATTTTTAGCGTAGTAATTTCCCAATACAGCATATTGATGTAAATGTTCAGGTTTACTCTCTGCATTTGCACCAGCATCTAATAAGTTAACAGTTCCATCATTAGACATAACAGGTAGTGTTGCCATTAAGCCAGGTCGTGAAATACCTTTAATTCGGCCGATTACAAAAAGACCTGCGGCAAGTAATGCTCCCGTATTTCCACATGAGAAAATGGCATCATTTTCGCCATCTTTAACGGATTGAGCTGCTAGAACCATTGACGCTTTTTTTTTCGAACGAATTGCCTTAACTGGTTCATCGTTCCCGTCGATTTCTTCGTCAGTATGCACTATTGCAATGTTTGTATCATCGTTCAAAAATTCACGAATTCTTTTTTCATCCCCATACAATGTAAATTGAATCGTGTTATCATCATTTCTAGCGCGTTCAACACCCTCAACGACTGATCGAGGTGCAAAATCGCCACCCATTGCATCAACTGCTAATTTCATAATTATCTTATTCTCCTAACTTATTTAATCGAATTTTAAATCCGTATTTTGGTGTTCTCTTAAGTAATCATTCAATGGTTTAAATTCGGGATTATTTTCAAAATCATCCCGAAATACAATTTCATGTGCTTCTTGTTGAGCGACTTGTAAAGCATTAATGTCACCAATCGGGTCACCAATTTTAAATTCAGGAATACCCGACTGCTTACGACCCAATACGTCCCCAGCGCCCCTCAACTCTAAATCTTTTTGAGAAATCACAAAACCGTCTGTTGTTTCTGTCATAATTTGCATTCTTTGAATACCAAATTCGTTCTTTGGATCCGCAATTAAAACACAGTACGACGCTTTTTTTCCTCGACCAACTCGTCCTCGTAATTGATGTAATTGTGCTAACCCGAATCTTTCCGCATTATAAATCATCATGACAGTCGCATTAGGAACATCAACGCCGACTTCGATAACCGTTGTTGACACTAAAGCTTGATACTTATTCGCCTTAAAGTCAGCCATCATTTGGTCTTTTTCATCATTCTTCATTTTACCATGTAACAGGCCAACTTTATATTTTGGTTCAAATATTTCTTTCATATTCTCATATAAAGCTAACGCATTCTTTAAATCCAAAGTTTCTGATTCGTCAATTAATGGCGTAATAATGTAGGCCTGTGATCCCTGAGCCAACTGTTCTTTAATTAAATCAATGCCTTTTCCCACCTGGGAGCTTTTTAACCATGATGTCGTAATCGGCTGACGTCCCGCGGGTAATTCATTAATCGTGGAGACATCCATTTCGCCGTAAGCGGTGATTGCGAGCGTTCTCGGAATTGGCGTAGCCGTCATTGCTAAAACGTCTGGTTCGGCACCTTTTTCTCTTAAAATACGTCGTTGATTCACACCGAATCGATGTTGTTCATCAGTAATTACCAACCCAACACGTTTAAATGAGACATCCGGTTGGATGATGGCATGTGTTCCAACAATCAAGTTCACTTCACCTGACTCGAGATGGGCTAATAACTCACGTCTAGCCTTCACCTTCATTGACCCTGTTAAGAGCGCAACGTTCACTGGAAAGTCTGCAAATAAAGTCGCCATATTATTGGCATGTTGTTCGGCTAAGATCTCAGTTGGGGCCATTAAGACAGCTTGATAACCGGCAGTTATGGCAGCGTACATGACTATTGCTGCCACGATTGTTTTACCCGATCCAACATCTCCTTGAAGCAAGCGATTCATATGAATCGGTTGCTTCATGTCAGCACAAATTTCATTAACTACCCTTTTTTGGGCGGCAGTTAACTCAAAAGGCAATGTTTGAATAAATTTTTTTAGTTCATTATTTTGATAATTAATTTTAATTCCATAATTTTTAGTATCAGTCTTTTTTACATATTGTAATTTTAACTGGAATAAAAAGAACTCTTCAAAAATAGCCGTTCGTTTCGCTTCATGAAAATTTTTTTCATCCTTTGGAAAATGAACATCATGCAGCATCATTTTACGATTTACTAAACGGTACTTCTGAATTAATTCTGTTGGTAAAAACGAGCCGACTTCATCGGCATATTGTTCAAACGCCTGGGTAATTAATTGTCGAATTGCCGTTTGGTGAATATCCTTAGATGACCGGTAAATTGCAGCTAACCCATCATCGGTTTGTTTAGTTAATAATTTCATTCCAGACAAACTTTTTCGCTTATCGTCCCACTTACCGTACACGGCAACTTCCTTACCAATCTCAAATTGCTTCTGCAGAAAAGGTTGATTAAAGAAACTAACAGTTATATTGCCGTCATCAACTAGTAGACGAACATTTAACAGATTTCTTTTCTGACCAAATCTAACTAAAACGGGCTCAGAAGAAACAGTGCCCTTTAATGTCACTTTTTCTTGGTCCGTAATCTCGGATAACTTTTTCGCTTTTAAATCATCATATCGATAAGGGTAAAACGTTAATAAATCTTCAATAGTATTAATACCTAACTGGTTAAGTGCCGTTAATTTTTTAGGTCCAACACCCGTTAAGACCCCAACCGAATCATCTAATGATGTCATTTTGATACCTCACTTTCCTCAGAATATAAAAAAAAGGAGAGAACATAGCCTCATCCCGCCTTTATTTTATGTTATTTTATTCAACCGAAATTAAATAAGGATAAACCGGTTGGTTTCCTTCATGGATTTCAACTTCTAAATCTTCATCAATTTCGTAAATAGCCGCTTCGATTTCTTTAGCCTCAGCTTCGGAACCGTCTTCACCTACAATAATTGTAATGATTTCACTGTCTTCATCCAACATTTCCTTAGTCATTTCGATGGCAACTTTTTTACGATCATTATCAGTTACTTTGATGCTGCCATCAATGATCCCCATATAGTTGTCTTTTTTAATTTCAACGCCTTCAATCGTTGTATCACGCACAGCAATTGTTACTTGTCCAGAAGTTACTGTATCCAAGTTTTCAATCATAACTTCTTTATTTTCTTCTAATGTACTATCAATATTAAATCCAAGCATTGCCGTCATTCCTTGAGCAATTGTACGACTTGGTACAACAACTGCGGGAACTGCTGATACTTCAACAGCTTGTTCAGCAGCTAGGAAAATATTTTTATTATTAGGAAGAATAATAACATTTTTAGCTTTAGTTGCTTCAATGGCTTTAACAATATCTTCCGTACTTGGATTCATTGTTTGTCCACCACTTAAGATGTAAGAAACACCTAAACTCTTAAATAACGTTGCAACACCGGCACCTGATGAAATTGAAATAACTGCGATTTCGCTAGGTTCCACACTTGCATCAGCTGCTTCGGCTTCTTCTTCGTCATTTTCCAAGATTGTTTCGTGTTGTTGACGCATATTATCAACTTTAACTTTAATTAATGAGCCATAATGTTGGCCATAAGTCATTACTTCACCGGGATTTTCCGTATGAACATGCACTTTAACAACTTCGTCATCAGCAACAACGAGAAGCGAGTCACCAATTTCACTTAAATGATTTCTAAATTCATCATAATCAAATTTTTGATCAACTAGACGACCAGCACCTAATTTAAGCATAATTTCCGTACAGTAACCAAACTGAATGTCTTCAGTACTTAATTGACTTTGGACACTTTGATGGTGACTAGCATTAACCATTTCGTCCATCTCTTTTTCGTTTGGCTTATATTCTTCGCTAACTGTTTCCTTACCAGTTAATGCATCATAAAAACCTTCATAAACGAATGTTAATCCTTGACCACCCGAATCAACAACGCCGACTTCTTTTAAAACAGGTAATAAATCGGGTGTTGTTGCTAAGGCCTTCTTAGCTGCCTCATAAGTTGCTTCCATAACGACAATAACATCGTCACTTTCAGAAACGGCTTTATTTGCCGCCTTAGCAGCTTCTCTGGCAACCGTCAGGATAGTTCCCTCAGTTGGTTTCATAACAGCTTTGTAGGCAACTTCTACCCCACCTGTTAGAGCGTCTGCTAAATCAGCAGCAGTTAAGACCTCTTTAGATTCAATTCGCTTGTAAAAACCTCTAAAAATTTGTGATAAAATAACACCCGAATTACCTCGAGCGCCCATTAACAAACCTTTAGCTAAAATTGAAGATAATTCCCCAACATGTTCAGAAGGTGAATCTTGAACATATTTTGCACCACTTGCAAATGAAAGGTTCATATTAGTACCTGTATCCCCATCTGGCACTGGAAATACGTTTAATGAGTTAATAAATTCGGCATTTTTAGCCAATCGTTGTGAACTAATTTGGACCATTTGTCTGAATTCTTGGTCCGTAATTTCTGTTACAGTCACTTCGTCTTCCTCCTCGGTCACTACTAAAATAGCTGGTTACTAATCGCCTAGTACGCGAACGCCCTGTACTAACACGTTTACTGAATTAGCAGATACACCTAGCATCGTTTCTAAATTGTATTTCACTTTTTCTTGGACATTACGACAAACTTCAGATATTTTTGTGCCGTAGCCGACAATAATGTAAACATCAATAGCAACACCATTATCTTCTTGACGAACAACAACACCCCTAGAATAATTATCTCTTCTTAAAATTTCATTTACATTGTCACGGATTTGGTTTTTACTTGCCATTCCGACAATACCAAAAATTTCAGTTGCGGCACCGCCAACAACTGTCGCAATAACTTCATTATCAATATCAATCGTACCAAATTGCGTTTTGATCTTAACAGCCATAAGAATAGCCTCCTTATATTTTCACACAATCAATAAGAGTATTTTATCATAGGATATGATAGAATAAAAGAAAAATAGCAGCCAAGTAAATCCAATTCCCCGACACGTGGGAATTTCAAGCTGTCAAGCAAATTTACTTGAAAGAAAAGTATTGCATTATATGGTTAAATATGATATTTTTGTTTAGGTAAGTAAGCATAGCTTTGCTTTTTAAGTGAATTGCAGAGGAGGATATGAATATGGCAAAAGATTTTATTACAGGACGTAAGACTACTTTCGGTAAGAAACGTTCTCATGCATTGAACCAAACAAACCGTAGCTGGAAACCTAATTTACAAAAAGTTCGCATCTTAGTTGATGGTAAACCTAAAAGAGTTTATGTATCTGCTCGCGCTTTGAAGTCAGGTAAAGTTACTCGTGTTTAATTCAATTTAAAAAGACTCAGCATTATGCTAAGTCTTTTTTTTTGCCCTATTTTTCATCATCGCGACTTTGAATAACCGCAACAACTCCTGATTTAAAACTAAATTCACCTGTATTCCCCATAAATTCGTTACTTGCTAACGAGACCGGGTATACAAAATCAATTTTATTCAACGTATATTTTTCATCTATTAGGCTTAAATGGGTCACCTGAGTTAACGGAATAAAAGCAAGATATTTTTTCCCGTCTTCCTTCACCAAATGGTAACTTCCTGGTTTAAAAAAACGAATTGAATTCTGTTTATCAACTAACCATATTTTTTCAAACATCGTGTTAAACGGTTCTCTAAAGATAAAAAATAGATTGGCCAATAAATGATCAATTCGACCACCCGTCGCACCATAAATCATAACGGTATCAAACTTAAAATTCGCAATAGCTTCTCTCAAAGCCAATTCCGTATCCGTATCATCCTTTTCAGGGTTAGCCGTTTTAGTATGCCTACTGTGTTGTGTCACTAATTTAAATTCAGATTCAGTCATTGAATCAAAGTCACCAATTGACAACTCTGGTGTAATTCCTAATTGAACTAATCTTAACGCACCCCGATCGACACCTATCCATGGACCCTGAATATTTCCGGCAACCAATTCGTCCGGCCACTGTTCCTTAGGTCCACCAACCAAGATATTGAGGATCATTTTGTTGATTCTCTTAACTTATTAATTTGTTCAGTTGGGTTGTCACTATTGTAAATATATGATCCGGCAACTGCAACCGTTGCACCACTTTCAAGACATTCTTTAATCGTTTGGTCGTTAATGCCGCCATCAACTTCAATATCAAAATCATAATTTTGAACTTGTTTAATGCGGTCTAATTGATCAATTTTACGTTTCATTTCTGGAATAAACGATTGACCACCAAATCCAGGGTTAACGGTCATTATAAGGACTTGATCAACAAGTGGTAAAACTTGTTTAATCGTTTCTAATGACGTTCCTGGGTTAATCACAACTTCGGCTTTAACGCCTAGTTTTTTAATTTGTTGAATTACACCAAAAATATGTGCTGTTGCTTCAACATGGACACCAATAATATCAGCACCCGCTTTAGCAAATTCTTCAATATATGTTTCTGGGTTTTCAACCATCAAATGACAGTCTAAAACCATTTTTGTTAATGGGCGAATTGCTTCAACCACGTTTGCGCCAAAAGTTAAGTTAGGCACAAAGTGACCATCCATAATATCAATATGTAGGTACTCTGCTCCTGCTTGATCGACTACCTTAATATCCTTTTCCAAATTTGCAAAATTAGCGCTTAAAATCGAAGGTGATAATTTCATTTTGGTCATCTCATTTCTTATAGTTTGGTTTTTGATCAACAATTAATTGATTGAATTGTAAATAGTTTTTATAACGACTTTCTAGTATTTCTCCTTGCTCTAGCGCTGCCTTAACTGCACATTTAGGTTCTTTAATGTGCAGGCAGCCTCTGAACTTGCAGCCCACGGATAATTCATTTAATTCTGGAAATAATTTTGGTAGTTCTTCTTTTGACATATCAAACAAGTCAAAAGATGAAAATCCTGGTGTATCAGCAATCAATCCACCGGCAATAGGCATCAAGGTTACTTTACGCGTTGTATGCTTCCCACGATGTAACGCCTTTGATATTTCAGCCGTCTGCAATTCTAGTTCCGGCATAATCTTATTTAATAATGTTGATTTACCGGCCCCAGTCTGCCCCATCACAACTGCGATTTTACCTGGAAAAGTATCTTGTAACGATTTAACCACATCATCCTCATTTTCACCAAAAGGAAAGAATGTCGGGTAAATCTTGCCATATGCTTCAATAATGTCACTTAATTCTGTCACTTTTCCCTCGGGAATAAGATCACCCTTTGAAAAGTATAAAACGGGTCTAACATGGTGCGATTCCAACATAATTAGTTGTCTATCTAACAAATTACTCGAAAATGCTGGTTCAACACACGATGTCACAACAATTGCTTCATCAATATTAGCAACGGGTGGACGAATCAAACTGTTCTCCCGTTCATGAATACTAAGAATGTAGCCTTCTTTTTTATTTTCAGCTTTAAAGTCAACCCAATCGCCAACTAACGGAGCCTGATTTGAATTTCTAAAATTACCTCGAGCTCTTGTTCGATAAGTTTCACCGTCAACATCAACGTCATAAAATCCACTTAGCGATTGTCTAATCTGACCTGTTACCAATAAATCAACCTCCTCTAGACAACATAATGTAATCGTTTTATATTGCTAACTAAAAAATTAGGTAAAAAGTTACCTTCTACCTAATTTTACCACATCTTTTATTTAATTCTTAGTGACATTACCATTTTCCGCAATTACTTTATCATCACGTAAAATTTTATACTTACCTGATTTACCAGAATCTACAATAAATGATAACTTAAAATCAGTATCTTTTGTAATTGTTTTTCGTTCATACAGGGTATCAATACTATGTGTCTTATCTTCAATATAGACTTCAATAACATTTTCATCTATTTTTGATTCTGAAGAACTCGAGCTGGAGTTTGAACTCTCATCTGACGAATCCTCTTTGTCTTTGTCGGATGAGCTTGAGCTTTCCATAACCATTGATTTAAATGGAACCGTTACAGTTCTTGTAAATTCATCCGTTGTCTCTTTTTTTCCTTTAGAGATAGTGACAGATAGACTACCACCTTTAGACATATTCGAACCAGCACTCGGAGATTGTTTGACAACCTGACCCTTTTCAACTGAGTTTGAATAAGCCTCACTAATTGACAATCTAGCACCAATTTCAGTAGCGTAATCTTGAACACTTTTTGTCGTGTAACCAGATAAATCTCTAAGTGTAAACATTTCAGGCCCTGAACTAACGGTTAACGTTATCACGGTATCACTTGGTACCACTTTATCGCCTGCCGAAATATCTTGTTCCATAATTTCATTTTCAGTTACGGAGTCTGAGTGTTGTGTCTCTTTCTCAACAGTAAATCCATCTTTTTCCAGTGTTGATTTAACGTCGGAATAGGTACTACCAACATAATTTTCCACCGTAATTTTAGACTTTCCTTTTGACACAATCACATCAACTTTATTTTCTTCGCGAATTGTTTCATTCTTTTTAGGCGCGGAGTTAATAATATCCCCACTAGAAACAGTTTCGCTGTTAGTTCGAGTAACTTTACCTAATTTTAAATTTTTATCTGCCAAACTTGATTTGGCTTCGCTAATTGTCATCCCACTTAAATCGGGCACTTTAACTTCTTTTGGTGAACTGGTGGCAATGGCAACGCCACCGACAATAAGCATCAGTAAAGCAACCATAATAACGCCAATAGTCCATTTTTTTCGGCGACTCATTTTCTTCTTTTTATCTATTGTTACTTCCGGTTCTTTAGCCGCGTTTATTGCTCCCGCAGCGTTTTTATCAAGTACCGGTAATACCTTTGTTTCACCACTAACTAATACTTCAGGATACCATTTTTCTGCATTCTTTTGCGATAAAGATTTACTTAACGCAATTGACATCTCTTCAGCAGACTGAAATCTATCTTGTGGGACCTTACTTGTTGCTTGTAGGACTATATTTTCAAGTGATTGTGGAATATTAGGATCAAATTCACGAACGGAAGGAACTTCACTTTGGAAATGCTTCAAGGCAATCGAAACGGCTGTCTCACCTTCAAAAGGAACCTTTCCGGTTAACATTTCATACAAAATGATACCAAGTGAATAAATATCAGAACGTTTCGTTGCCATGCTACCTCTGGCTTGCTCTGGTGATAAATAGTGAACAGAACCTAATAAGGTGTTCGTTTGCGTCAAGGAATGATCAGCTAGCGCCACCGCAATTCCGAAATCGGTAATTTTAGCATTACCTTCCTCATCAATTAAAATGTTTTGTGGTTTTAAATCACGATGAATAATATTATGATCATGCGCCACTTCAACAGCCGATAATATTTGAGTCATAATATCAATAACGACTTGGTATGGAATTGGAAATTGTTTTGTGATATACGTTTTCAAATCGTATCCCGCCACATATTCCATCACCATATACTGGAATCCATCAACTTCACCAACATCATAGACGCTCACAATATTAGGATGGACTAATTCAGTTGTCGCCAAAGCTTCTCGTTTAAAACGACGGATGGTATCTTGATCATCCCTCAAATCAACTCGTAAAACCTTTACTGCTACTGGTCGATCTAATATTAAATCAGTTGCAAGATAAACGTTTGCCATACCGCCTTCGCCCAGCGATTTAATTATTCTGTAGCGCTCATTAAATATCATGTCAGGTTTCATTTTGCCGTCCTCCGTCGATTATCATTAACTAGGAGAACTGTAATGTTGTCTAATCCACCTGCTTTGTTTGCCATTTGAATAAGTTCTTCACATTTTTCTTCAAGACTTTTTGGATTTTCCAAAACGGCTTTCATCTCACTGTCAGAAACCATATTGGTCAGGCCATCCGTACATAAAACTAATAAGTCACCCGGTTCAGAATCATTAACCGCAATGTCAGCATCAGCATCTGAAGAAATCCCTAGACTTCTCGTAATCATATTTTTTTGAGGATAATTTTTAGCATCTTCCGCTGATAGTTCCCCGCGTTTAATTAATTCGTTAACTAGTGAGTGGTCTTCAGTTAATTGGTAAAACTGTCCAGCACGCAATAGATAACCCCTACTATCTCCAATGTTGGCAACAATAAACTTGTCCTCAAAAAAGATGGCACATACCATCGTTGTCCCCATACCAGAAAGATCTTCATATTGATTAGATTTTTCAATAATCTTTTTATTTTCCATCTCTACTTCTTTGGTGATCCATTTAATCGCGTCACTAGGTTCACCAAAGTCTGTTTCCTCAAACCGAAATCCCATGTGTGAAACGGCCATTTTCGAAGCAACATCTCCGCCCAAATGCCCGCCAATACCATCTGCGACCATCACGAAAGAAATATCACTCTTGTTTTTAAAAACGCCAACATAGTCCTCGTTATTTTCTCTAACACTACCTACATCTGTTTGATAGGCAACCTTCATACTTACACCTCGAATTTAAAGTTGTTTTTCTAAACATGTAATGAAGAAACCATCTGAATGATAGTCATCCGGATAAATGGTTAATTCTTTGTCGTCTCGATCTTCCTTCAACGCTAAAGCCGTTGGCGTTTCAATCACTATGAATTCAGGATGTGTTTCAACAAATTGTTTAACAACATCTTTATTTTCAATATCCAAAATAGTACATGTACTGTAAGTTAAACGACCACCGTTCTTTAAAGTTGGTGCCACTTTGTCTAAAATAGCTAATTGAATTTTTTGTAGATTATTTGAATCAGCCAATGTCTTCTCATATTTAATCTCCGGTTTACGACGTAATAAACCAATTCCGGAGCAAGGTGCATCAACAAGAATAGAATCAAAATACTCATTATCAAATTCTTCCGAAATTAAACGTGCATCTAAAACCATTTCTTCTACAACACTAGACAAACCTAATCGTCTGGCATTATCACCAATTAATTTAACTTTATGCGCATGAATGTCTAATCCAACAACTTCTCCAAATAGAGATTCATCTAAAAATGACGCAATATGCGTTGTTTTTCCACCAGGTGCAGCACAGGCATCCAAAACTTTATCGCCCGGTTGAATATTCATTGCGTCAGCAACTAACATTGCACTTTCATCTTGAATTGTGATTAAGCCATCGTGATACACGCCACTGTCGGGAGCAAATCCATTAGTCACTAATAAGCCAACTGGTGAAACCTGACTGCGTTTAACGTCAAAGCCTTCTGCTTCCATTTTTTCAATCACTTCTTCAACTGTCGCTTTAGTTGTATTCACTCTGACAGATTGATCAGGTGCCTCATTAATTGAAGCCAACATATGAGTCGTTTTCTCTAACCCAACTTGTTTAATTAATTCATTAACTAACCAAACGGGCGTACTGCTTTCGATACTTAAACGTTCAATGTCATCTTTAATGTCAGAAATTGGACGAATACCTTCGCGTTCAATGGCATGTAAAACACCCGTTACGAATTTACGTGTTCCCGCATGACCTTTTCTCTTTGCAATTTCAATTGATTCATTAAAAATTGCTCGAGTTGGAATTTTATCGAGGTAATGCATTTGATAAATGGCACTCAATAATAATTCTTGAACCCAATTATCCATTTTTGCAGGATTCTTAACAAATGGTGCCAACCAGTATTCCAAGGTTAGTCGTCTCTGGATAACGCCATAAACCAGTTGTGTTAATAAATGCGCATCGCGAACTTCCATATGATTATTTTTGATTACTTGATTCAATGCAATATTCGAATATGTTCCTTGTTTAGCAACTCTCGTTAAAAGATCAACTGCTAAGAATCGGGGCGTTGTTTTTAAATCAGTTTTCATACATCAATCACCTGTTGTCCTTCTTTTATTCCTTGTCCACTACCATTTAGATAGTCAACAATGGTTTGTTTCGATTTACCATTAGGTTGGAGTTCGTTGACTGCTAACACTGTTCCATTACCACACGCGATTTTGAGTAATTTCTTAGCTACTTCAACGACTTGTCCAGCTGCTAATTCAGTTTTTTCGTCTAAAACAGTAACATCCCAAAATTTAGTTCTTTTACCTTTCAAAATCGTATATGCGCCAGGTACTGGTCTTAAACTACGAATTTTCCAGTCAATTTCTTTAGCCGTCTTTGTGAAATCAAGTGCCTCTTCTTCTGGTTTAATTGTAGGAGAGAAAGTAACCTCATCTTCGTTTTGTGGTATCGACTCGCTCGTCCCATTAATCAATTTTGGTAATGCTTCTAAAAGTAACTCTTTACCCAATAAACTTAATTTTTCAAACATTGAACCAGAATCATCATTATCTTCAATTTTGATAGCTCGACGACTAATAATATTTCCCGCATCCATTTGTTTAACCATGTAAATAATAGTGATACCTGTTTCTTGCTCACCATTCATAATAGCATATTGAATAGGTGCGCCTCCGCGATATTTAGGTAATAGTGACCCATGGACATTAATGGCACCAATTTGAGCAGCCGCTAATAATTTTGTTGGTAAAAATTGTCCAAATGCTGCTGTTACTAAAAAGTCTGGTTTCATCGCAATAACTTCGGCCATTTCGTCACTACCACTTAATTTTTCTGGCTGTAACACTTTAATACCGTGTTTAACTGCTACTTGCTTCACTGGTGACTGAGTCAAAACCCGTTTACGACCAACCATCCGATCCGGTTGAGTCATAACAGCTTTCACGTCGTACCCATTTTCTATTAAGCTTTCTAAAATTGGTGCTGAAAATTCTGGTGTTCCCATAAATACAATTGACGTCATAGTTTCTCCTTAACCTAAATAAAGTTTACTGGTTCAGAATCAATTGTTAATCTTAAGCCTTTACGAACTTCGGCTTGTGATTTTGTCATTAATTCTCTTAATCGTTCTTTTAACTGTTCCTCTGATTTATATTTAATAACGACTTGATAATAAAATCGATTATTAACTCGCATAATTGATTTTGGCGTCGGACCAAGAATAATCGCTTTATCCGACAACGCCGGTTTCAAAAACTGAACGGCCTCCAACATTTTCTTAGCCGCTCCCGCTTCATCCGTGTAGCTCGCAGTAAGCTGGATGGTGTAGTAATATGGCGGATAATTTTCCATGTGCCGGACAGCCATTTCTTTTCTGTAGAACGATTCATAATCATGATGTTTAGCATATTGAATGGCATAATGATCCGGATTAAAGGTTTGAACAACGACCTGCCCTTCCTTATCAGCCCGACCTGCCCGACCACTCACCTGCGTTAATAATTGGAAGGTTCGTTCACTTGACCTGAAATCCGGTAGACTGAGTGCCGTATCAGCATTTAACACGCCAACCAACGTTACATCAGGAAAATCGAGCCCTTTTGCAATCATTTGTGTTCCTAATAGAATATCGGCTTCTTTAGCACCAAATTTAGCCAGAATTTTCTCATGGGCGCCTTTTTTACGTGTTGTATCGACATCCATTCGTAAAATTCTAGCTTCTGGATATAAGGTTTTGAGTTCTTCTTCAACTTTTTGTGTACCCGTACCATAATATCTTATTTTACGGCTATGACAATTGGGGCAAATCTTAGGAATTCCCTCCTCATGACCACAATAATGACATTTCATCGTATGCGTATCCATATGCAATGTCAAAGAGGTATCACAGTTAGGACAAGGTAAAACAAATCCGCAATCTCTGCACATAACAAAAGATGAAAATCCACGACGATTTAACATTAGAACCGTTTGTTCTTTTTTTTCAAGTCGTTTGGTAATTTCATTCCTAAGTGGTTCAGAAAAATTACTTTCACCCGTATTTTTCATTTCTTCTCTCATATCGACTAGCGTCACTTCAGGCATCGGTTGACCATTAATACGTTGTGGTAATTGTAGCCACTCGTACACACCCTTTTGAGCTCTAGCACGAGATTCGAGTGACGGTGTTGCACTTCCTAATATTACGGGACAATGGTGTCTCTGACTTCTCCAAAGAACAATATCCCTTGCATGATATCTTGGTGTCTCTTCTTGTTTGTAACTTGATTCATGTTCTTCATCCACAATAATAATGCCAATATTATCTAGAGGCGCAAAAACAGCTGAGCGCGCACCAACAACAACTTGGGCCTCTTTACGTTCAATTCGGCGCCACTCATCATATCGTTCACCATCAGACAGTCCACTGTGCAAAACAGCAACCAAATCACCAAAACGAGACTTGACTCGTTTCACCATTTGCGGTGTCAGCGCAATTTCCGGAACAAGCATTAACGCCGTTTTACCAAGTTCCAATGCCTTCGCAATAGTCTGTAAATAAACTTCCGTTTTACCACTACCGGTGACCCCTTGAAGTAAGAAAGTTTTATTTATTTCATTTTTAATTGCCTCATCAACAGCTGTTACTGCAATATCTTGATTAGGCGTCAGTTTCTGCATACCAGTTGATTCAATAACTGTATCTTTATAAGGATCTCGGTAAACTTCTGTCTCAATTTTTTTGAGCCAGCCATTTTTTGCCCCAGACGTGATTGTTGCTGTTGTGATACCCATTTCTTTAACAACCTGTTTTTGTGGTACCAACTTATTTTCAGATTCCGTTAACGACTGGAGATAATTAACTAATAAATACTGTTGTTTAGCATTTTTACGTAAGCCACTTTTAATGTCTTCATAAGCTTCAAATCCAAGTTCGGGTTGAATAGAAAGTTGCATCTTAAACTTTGCTTTGTTGCCAACTTCATAAATTAGTTCAGCTTTTCCAGCTTTCGTAAGTTGCAACAACTCTTTCATTAATTCCGCACCCATGCGTTCTGAATCAAATTCAATCGAATCGTTACCTTGAAATAATTTATCTTGTAGACTCTCATCTATTTCGTCAATTAACTGAATTCTTTTTTTATACGTGGCACGCATAACACTTGGCAATACCATTTGTAAGGCAGTAATTCGAAATGAGAAGGTTTCATTAGCTATCCATGCGGATAAATCTAATAGTTCGGTATTCACAACAGGTTTGAGATCTACAACTGATTGAATGGCCTTCACGTCGCCATCAAACTGATTGTTATCAATAATTTCAATTACAAATCCTTGAACAAGTCGTTTTCCATTACCAAACGGAACAACAACACGCATACCAATTTCAATCTGATGCGTTAATAACTCAGGAATTGAATAGGTATATGGCTGGTCCGTTTGCATCGTAGGAACATCAACAATAATTTTTGCGAACTGTGTCATACCAAAACCTCCTTTCTTTTAATTAACTGCTTATTTTTTTAAATCACTAATAACAACATTGAGTAACTCCCTGGCAATTTGTTTTTTACTTGTTTGCTTGATAAAAATATTTTCCATCTGCGGTCTAAGTAACGTCACTTCGTTTTCATTACTATTAAAACCAATTGCGGCATTCGAGACATCATTTAATACTAATAAATTTAAATTTTTCTTTTCTAATTTTTCTTGCGCATTTATTAATCCGTTTTGAGTTTCAGCTGCAAATCCAACTAAATATTGATTTTGCTTAATCTTACCTAACTGTTTTAAAATATCTGGATTTTTTTCCAAGGTTAGTGTTAACGTATCTTCGTCTTTTTTAATTTTCTGGTCCGCTACGTTCTGAACCCGATAATCTGAAACCGCAGCTGCCATAATTAAAATATTTTGTTCAGCGAAGTGGCGAGTAATTGCTTCAGATAATTCTATGGCAGTTTTAACCCGAATAGTTGTGATACCAACTGGATCTGGTAATTTACTTACGCCACTAACTAAGGTAACGTTAGCGCCCAATTTTTGAGCTTCAATAGCAATCGCGAACCCCATCTTACCTGAAGAGTCATTACCAATAAACCGAACTGGGTCAATTCTTTCCTGAGTACCACCGGCAGTAACTAAAATATTTTTACCTTTTAATGGTTTATCTTTGTCGCTAAAATTAGCATTAACAACCGCCATGATTGTCTCCAATTCTGGGAATCGGCCCTTACCTGAATAACCTTCCGCTAAGAATCCAGTCTCTGGTTCAATAACCTGAACACTATCTTGTTCTAATAATCTAAGATTGCGTTGCATGGCTGGATTCATTAGCATGTGTTCATTCATTGCAGGCACAACAACTTTAGGCGCCTCAGTTGCTAATAGCGTCGTTGACGCGAAATCATCCGCAATTCCATTGGCCATCTTAGCAATCATATTTGCTGTTGCTGGTGCTACAACCAATAAGTCTGCCCAATCCGCAAATTCAATATGGGCAACATGTTCAGATTCTTTTTCTGAAAAGAGGTCGGTTAACACATTATTTTTACTTAATATTTCGAAACTTAACGGCGTCACAAACTTAGTAGCCGCATTCGTCATGACAACTCTGACTTCTGCACCTTGTTTAATCATCGATCGAACTAACCCTAAACTTTTATATGCCGCAATACCGCCCGTTACAATAAGACCGATTTTTTTATTTTCTAATGTCATTTCATGTTACCCCCATATCGAATTTATATTAGTTTCTATTGTATCAATTTTCTACGAAATAAAATAGGAGCTAGGACAATTAGCTTGTCTTAACTCCCTTTCATTTAATTGAATTAACGAATATCTTCTTTTTCAACTGGATCAATAATTAAATCACCGGTAACGACTTCTTCCAAAGCACGTCCAACGTTTTTAATTGATTTATAACTTGAGAGCATTGGTAAAGCACCGGCGTCTAATTCATGGGCACGTTTACTTGCTAACATAATTAATGAGTATCTTGAATCTACTTGTTTTAATAAGTCATCGACTGAAGGATATAAAATCATTTAAATACATCTCCTAATTGTTTTCTATAGTCAGGTAAAAATCGTTTTACACGCCAACGTTCAGCTTTTATAATTGTTTGAATTTTCTCAACAGCGTCATTTATTTCATCATTAACGACCGCGTAGTCATAATTCTGCATCATATCAATTTCACCAATGGCTTTTGTCATTCGTTTATCAATTGTTGCAGAATCATCTGTTCCACGTCCCGTAATTCTCTGTCTTAATTCCATTAAATCAGGTGGTGTTAAGAAAATAAATAATCCGTCAGAAATTTTTTCTCGAACTTGCATAGCACCTTGTACTTCAATTTCAAGAAAGACATCTTGACCGGCGTCAAGCATCTTATTTACATATTTTAACGGTGTTCCATAGTAATTGTCAACATACTTGGCATATTCTAGCATACCGCCCGTTGAAATTTCGTTCTCAAATTCTTCTTTTGACACAAAATGATAGTCAACACCATCAACTTCTCCCTCTCGCATTTTACGAGTGGTCATTGAAATCGAATAAAGAAACTTATTGTCATCTTGATCAAAAATCGCTTTTCTTACGGTTCCTTTACCGACCCCTGATGGACCAGATAGTACGATCAACATTCCACGATTAGCCATTAATTTTGTAAACTCCTCTAAGATAAGTATTAATAAATAGTATGCACTTTTTACGTCGATTATTCAAGTCCTTTATCCGCTACAATGGGCTTTTACAAATTAACTTAAATTGATACTTGCTTTATCGAACGTTTGTTCGTATAATGAAAATACAAACAAATGTTCGGGGAGGACTTTTATTATGCAAAATAAACAACAGACAACTATTCAAACAATTGGATCAACGCTTCAATACTCATATCACAAAATTTTTGATTTAGATGATTTCGTTTTAAAACCACAAATGCCTCAATTCCAGTTGGAACTCTTTACTGAGAAAGTTTTAGCCATGAAGAAAACGATCACTCTACAGTTAAACCCTTCTGGATTCCAAAAAGAATTCCAAGAACTTCGTGGTACTTTATACAGACATCCAGTCTCAGCTCAATTAATATTTAAAACGCAATATACTAACGTTACTTATTTGCTTAACGATGATCAACTTCGCTACATTACTTTACTTGACTCAATATAAAAATGGCCATTTTCTATTTAACTAGAAGATGACCATTTTTTTATTTACGCTTAATTGTCGCTGGATCAAATTTTCTTTGGATAAGTGCCAAAATTGCATCGGCAATTACTGCCATTAGGGCAGTTGGTAACGCACCTGCTAAAATAATAGCAGCACCGTCCGTAGCATTTGTTCCTCGAATAATAATATCTCCAAGACCACCTGCACCGATGAAAGAACCAATCGCCGTAATCCCAATAGCAACGACTAATGCATTTCTAACACCAGCCATAATAACTGACAATGATAATGGTAACTCAATCATATATAGAATTTGGAATCTTGTCATGCCCATCCCTTTACCAGAGTCGAGTACCCCAGGATCAACATTAATCATCCCTGAATACGTATTTTTCAAGATAGGTAAGAGCGAGTATAAGGCAACCGTCACAATAACCGTATTAACACCCAAACCTAAACCCAACATAATAATAGATAACATTGCCAGGGAAGGAACAGTCTGGATGACATTTGCGGCACCAATGACAACATCACTTAATCTGTGATGCTTAGAAATAAATATTCCAATTGGGATACCAATAGCTGCGGCAATTAAAACACCATATATTGATATTAAAAAATGTCGTGTGAATTCTTGTAAAACGTATAACCCATTATTACCAAAATAAGACATTAACTGATCAAAAGTATTCATAATTAATCACCCGCCTTTTCAAAGTAATGATGTTTCTCTAAGAATTGTTTTGCGACTACCGATGGTTCATAGAAATCATTATCAACTCTGTAATTCAACGATTGCATCGTTGACAAATCAATTTTATTTGTAAGTCGATTAATCAGTGGTCCTAATTCTGGATGTTTTTTCAAAATAGAATTATTTGCGACTAGACTTGCCGTGTATGGTGGAAAAAATTGACGATCATCTTTTAATATTTTCAAATCGTAACTTTTAATTCGTCCATCCGTTGAGTAGCCCAGCACAACATCCATTTTACCTTTTGCAAGCGCACTATAGACTAACCCAATCTGCATAGGATAAATATTTCCAAATTTAATATTGTATTCTTTTTGGAATCCATCATAGCCATCACCAATCCGACTAATCCAGTTAGCATCAACACCAACAGTTAATTCTGATTCAATTTTCTTTAAATCAGAAACTGTTTTTAAATTATATTTTTTTGCTGTTTCCTGCGTAACCATAAAGGCATATGTATCAGCAAAACCTAAGGTATCAAACCACTTCATTTGGAATCTATCCTCAAAGCCCTCTTTAACCATCTTATTAGCCTTAACGGTATCTTTTACGACCGGTTTATTCAACACAGCGCTTAAATCGGTTCCTGTATAACGAGCCGATGATACATCTGCATCACCATTTTTAAGTGCATTAAAACTTAATGTACCAGAACCTAAATTATTAATTAGTTCTACTTTATTATCTGATTCATGTTCAATTAATTGTTGCAGCATTGAACCAATAATTTGAGATTCTGTCGTTGATTGCGCCACAATTTTAATTGTTGACTGAGATCCACCTGTTAAACCAGGAAACCCACAACTTGATAAACTTACACCAACAAACAGAAGGCTTAAGCTAACAAGTATTTTTTTTATCGATAATTTCATGTTAAAGCCCTCCTTAATTTCTGGTTGTTTTTGGTGTTAATTTTTTTTCAACTTGTCCGAGTATAAAATCAACTAATAAAGCTAATAAAATAACCGGAATCGTTCCACCGAGAATTAATTTTGGTTGGTATAGGTTCAACCCATTAAAAATCATATCACCTAATCCGCCAGCACCAATGTATGAAGCCAACGTTGCCCAAGCAATGACATACGTCGCAGCTAACCGAATTCCTGACATAATAACTTGCGAAGCCATTACCAATTCAACTTGCATAATAGATTGCAAGTTAGTCATTCCCATTCCTTTTGCGGCATCTTTCAACACTGGATCAACACCATTAATCCCAATATACGTATTTCTCAAAATTGGTAGTAATGAGTAAACAAACAATGCGATAACGGCTGGAAATTTACCAATTCCAAATAATGGAATCATCATAGCCAATAGAGCCAAGGCAGGGATTGTTTGTAACATACTCGCAATTGCAATCACGACACTTGCCGTTTTGGGTAATCTCGTTAATAAGACACCTAACGGAACGGCTATGACAACTCCGAGGAACAGTGCCATCCCAGAAATTTCAATATGTTCCCATAATTTCGAGATAATCATCGCGCCATATTCTTGTAAAAATGAAGTCATTATTAACCCTCCTTCGTTGAACTTGGGTTATTCTCGTTCGTAGTTTCAGTTGTTGTTCCTGATACCTCTTCATGCGGTGCGCTATTTTCATCACCCCAAAGTGCATCATAAACAATATCAACTAACGTTGCCCGGGTCACAATCCCGACCAAAATACCTTCTTTGTTAATAACTGGTACGTTCTTAAAGCCACGTTTTAAAATACGTTCAACAGTATCACGAACTAATGAATCTTCTTTAACGTAAAAAATATCCTTATTCATAATATCGCTAACACTACTTGACGTATTGAAATTATAATCTAAACTCTCAATATCAATATAACCTTTCAAAATGCCGGCATCATCAGTAACCAACAATGTATCAACTCGACGATCATGCATCAAACGAATAGCCGTTACCAAAGATTTACCCGGCGTAATTGACACCGGATTAGCCAACATTACCTGTCCAACCGTTGTGATACTTGGACGCGCTTGAATCAATCTATCTTGTCCAATCAAGTTTTCAACGAATTTATTGGCTGGGTTTTTCAAAATGTTATCTGGCGTATCTGCTTGAACAATTTTACCCTCGGACATAACAACGATACGTGTTGCCAATTTTAAGGCTTCATCCATATCATGTGTTACAAAAATAAATGTTTTACCTAAACGTTCTTGTAAATCCTTAACTAAATCTTGTAAAGCTTCTCTAGTAATCGGATCAAGCGCACCAAAAGGTTCATCCATTAGTATAATATCTTGATCAGCAGCTAGGGCACGGACAACCCCAATTCTTTGTTGTTGCCCACCTGAAAGTTCAGATGGATAACGGTCCAGATATGATTCTGGCAACTCAACTAATTCAATCATTTCTTTGGCACGTTCATTTCTTTTTTCTTCGGGCCATTTTAACAATTTTGGCACCAATGTTATGTTTTCACGAATCGTCATATGTGGCATTAATCCAATATTTTGAATAACGTAACCAATTTGACGACGTAATTTAACTGGATCCATTTTCGCGATATCTTTACCGTCAATTGTGATTGTCCCGGACGTTTGCGTCAACATCCGATTAATCATTCTCATTGTGGTTGTTTTACCCGAACCTGAAGTTCCAATAAAACAGATAAATTCGCCATCTTGAACCTCTAAATTAAAATTATCTACAGCCTTATTACCTTTATAAATTTTTGATATATTGTCAAACTTAAGCATATTAACACTCTCCTTTTTTATAACTAGTTATTACCCAGTTATAAAATTACCTTGGTCTAATTATTTTTTTGGGCCATATTCAATAGCTCTTCGGCATGTTTAACGGTTAACTTAGTAATTTCAGAACCAGCCAACATACGAGCTATCTCTTGAATTCGTTCTTCTTTAGACAATAACTTTATAGATGTTTCTGTACGTTCACCAATAACTTCTTTGGATATAAAGTAATGGTGTTCACTAATCGCGGCTACCTGTGGCAGATGCGTAATACATAACACTTGTGAGTTTTGAGCAATTTGACTAATTTTTTCGGCAATTGCTTGCGCAACACGACCGCTAACGCCCGTATCAACTTCATCAAATATGATACTCGTAACGCCTTGCGTCTTAGAGAAAATAGTCTTTAACGCTAACATCATTCGAGATAATTCACCACCCGAAGCAATCTTAGCGAGCGGCCCCATTGTTTCCCCAACGTTTGTTTGAATATAAAATTCAACTTTATCTTGTCCGGAATTATTCAATTGACTTAACGTCTCAAATTTAACTTCAAAGATTGCCTTATCCATATAGAGCTCACTTAATTGCTTGTGTACCTCTTTTTGTAAAACAAGAGCCGCTTTTTTTCGCGTTTTAGTTAATTTATCAGCTATTTTTTGAGCTTCTTTTTTGGCCAAGTTAACCTGATTGTCTAAATTATCGGCTGTCCCTTCAGTCGCCTCCATTTCAAATAATTCTTCTGAAATGGTTTTTAAATATGTCAAAATTTTTTCAACGGAATCACCATATTTATGTTTTAACTGAACGATAATTTCGAGTCTATTTTCGATCTCGTTTAATCGTTGTTCGTCCCACTCTAAAGCATCCAATTGTCGTAACAAGTCACTGGAGGCATCTTGTAACATGTAATAAGCTGATGACAAACGCTCCGCTAGCTCTTTGTATTCGCTATCCAAATTATCAATCTTTTGCATATTAGACATTGCCACACCAACACGATCAACTGTGTTCTCATCCTCACCTGATAATGCTTGGTAACTGGCATCCAATGATTGGTTAATTGTTTGAAAGTTCTCTAATCGTTCTTTTTCAGCGCTAAGTAACTCTTCTTCGTTTTCAATTAAATCAGCGCTCTCAATTTCATCTTTTTGGAAATGTAACATATCTAAGCGTTGTGCCCATTCATTTTGGTTCGTTTGTCGCTTAACTTGTAATTTGTGTAAGTTTTGATATTGTTCAAATGCATCTTGATACTTTGATGTCAATGTTTGAATATCATTTTTGATATATTCATCTAGCATGCCTAAATGTTTGTCTTGTTGCATTAATTCTTGATGTTCATTTTGACCATGAATATCAACCAATGTTTCACCGATTGATTTAAGCGTACTCGTATTGACCAACATCCCGTTGATACGACAGATGTTTTTTCCAGATCTATGTATTTCGCGTTGCAAAATAACAGAATTGTCATCATGTCCAATACCTAGTTGATCTAATTTTATCAATGTATTTGACTGTTTCGCCGGAATAAATAGACCTTGCAGGACCATTTTTTTTGCGTCTTTTCTAATAAATTCTTGTGACCCTCTACCGCCTGATAGAAGACCTAATGCATCAATAATAATTGACTTTCCGGCACCCGTTTCACCCGTTAAAACAGTCATATTAGCCATAAAATCGATATTCAAAGAATCAATAATGGCAAAATCTTTGATTGTCAATTCTTGTAACATATGTTCACCCCTTTAAAATAAAAAAATCTGAAACAGAATGTCACAGATTTTTCGTTTGTTTATTCAATTACGATTTCATTTATGATTCTACTTAGTTTCAATGCGTCTTTATTTGAATGACAAATAATTAACGCCGAACCATCTCCGCCTAAAGTCCCAAAAACAAATGAATAGTTCATTTGTTCAATTAACGATACGATTGCTGGCCCACTTCCCGGGGTCACCTTAATAAGACACATTTCATTTTGAACATCCGTTGAAATAAAAGCATCTTTTAACGTTTTTGTTAATTTTTTTTCTGTATTTAATTGTTTTTGAACAGGTAAGTTATAACTATAGGTCCCATCAGTAGCCGGAACTTTAATTAATTGCATTTCTTTAATATCTCTAGAAATTGTAGCCTGCGTGACGGTTATACCTTCTTTTTTTAGCAAAATAACAAAATCTTCTTGTTTATCAATATTATTTGCCTTCAATAATTCCCGGATATAACGTTGTCGTTCTTGCTTTTTCATTAAAGTCCCCCCAGCCCTTGACCCATTACTCATGCAGTAAGTATAACGTAATATTGATGATTATTAAAGAAATTCACTTCAAATCCTCATTTAACGGCATTCAAATTATCATATGCGTCAGCTAAGGTTGCATCAATACTAACCTTATTCATAATGACACCTTGTTCATTTGTCGCCGATTTTAAATGGATTAAAAATTCGATGTTACCTTCGCCACCCTTGATAGGCGAGTAACTTAGGTCCGCAACGTCAAACCCTGTTGTAACAGAGAATTGAACGATGTCTTCAAGAACTTTACGATGAATTTTTTCATCTCGTACAATCCCACGTTTTCCGACATTTTCTTTTCCGGCTTCAAATTGAGGTTTAATTAGTGCTACAACGTCCCCATTTTCAGTAATAATTTTCTTTAGAGCAGGTAAAATAAGATGTAATGAGATAAATGACACATCAATTGTCGCAAAATTAGGTTGTCCGGATTCAAAATCTTCTTTTTTACTATATCTAAAGTTGGTATTTTCCATAACGACAACCCTTGGATCTTGTCGTAATTTCCAAACAAGTTGGTTTGTACCAACGTCTAATGCATAACTTAATTTTGCCCTATTTTGTAAGGCGACATCAGTAAATCCACCAGTTGATGACCCAATGTCTAAGACAGTTTTATCTTGAACCGTCGCGTCAAAAACTTTAAGTGCCTTTTCTAATTTCAATCCACCACGACTCACATAAGGTAGTCTTTTACCTTTAAAATGAAGTTCCGTTTCTACAGAAATTTTAACACCTGGTTTATCCAAACGCTCTTCATTTTCACCCAATATTTCGCCGGCCATAACCGCGCGTTTAGCTTGTTCACGAGTTTCGAACAAGCCTTGTTGAACTAATAAAACATCAATACGTTCTTTTTTCATAAAGACTCCTAGTTTTTTAATTTAAAGTAGTGTAATAATTCTTCTAAGTACCCGGTTTCCAGGCCAGTTTTTTTGAGATTTTGAATGGCTACCTTGGCTTGATCAATTACATTTCTCAACGTGTCATAAGATTGATCTAATCCGATTAGTCCGGGGTAAGTATTTTTATTTTCCTGATCATCTTTATGCACGGCCTTCCCCATTTCTTCAGAAGTCCCAACAACATCCATAATATCGTCATAAATTTGGAATGCTAATCCAAATTGGCGACCATATTGAATGAGCTCCGCCTGTTGTTCAGTAGTTGCATTCCCAAGTATACCACCCGCGTAAACCGCAAACTCAATTAAATCGCCCGTTTTACGTTTATGAACTCGTTTCAATTGTGCCAGTGATAAGACTTGGTGCTCACCTTCAATATCGGCTACTTGACCACCAACCATACCTTCTGGTCCGGCCAACTGAGCCAATCGGGACATAAGGGCCACTTTTTGTGCGTTGCCCACATCAGAACGACCAATCCACTCAAACGCTAACGTATTTAAGGCGTCTCCAGCCAAAATGGCCATACTCTCACCATAAACAATATGATTTGTTGGCTTTCCACGTCTCAAATCATCATTATCCATCGCGGGTAAGTCGTCATGAATTAATGAATACGTATGAATTAACTCTAACGCACCGGCCACCGAATAAACCCCGTTATCAATTTCATGATTAAACATCTGACAAATCACAAAAATTAATAACGGCCTCATCCTTTTTCCACCGGCCTCAACTGAATAAATCATTGATTCTTTTAAAGCTTTTTCAGTATCTAAATCCTGCAGGCGGCCAACTAATTCATGATTAAATTTTGGTAAAATCTCATCAGAAAAAGTGGTTAAACTAATCATTTTTTGCATCCTGCTCAAATGGAATTTCTTCGCCAGAATCATTCATTACGCTTGTTAATGTCTTTTCTGCATTTTCTAGCGTTTTTTGTAATTTTGAACTCAGTTTAACCCCATCTTGAAATTGCGTTAATGCTTTTTCCAAAGGGACATCTCCCTGTTCTAATTCCGTAACAATTTTTTCAAGTTCCACTAAGTTATCTTCAAATGTTGCTTTTTTTTCAGCCATCTAATGAGTCTCCTTTTCAATTTTTTCAATTTTCGCTTGCGCTTGCCCATCAGCAAGATGTAAGACAACTTTATCATCGACCTTCACCGATTCAACACTTTTAATAATGTTTTCATCCATGGAAACATAACTATACCCTCGGCCCATAATTTTCAATGGACTTAATAGGTCCAATGCACTTATTTTTTCTCCAACTTGTTGTTTCTTTGTTTCAAGTAGATAAGTCATTACTTGACGAAGCTGCTTGTCTTGTTGCTGAACTTGGTCCTGTAATCGTTCCACTAGTTGTTGTGGATTTTGGTAACTCAACTGATTACGGACTTGTTCAAATTGTTGTTTTTTAACCATAATTGTTTGTTTAGTTATTTGCGTCAAACGCTGCGTTAGATTATCTAAATTTTGCAGGTAACCTTCGTATAAACGATTAGGCTGCTGAAAAACGTAAGACTGTCTAATTTTATTTAATTGTTGTCTTCTTAAGTTCAATAAATTTTGCGTTACTTGTAACAATCTAACTTTCAATTGATTAATTTTGATTAATTCATCGGCGTAAACAGGAACAGCCAATTCTGCTGCAGCTGTTGGCGTCGCTGCTCGAACATCAGCAACTAAATCGGCAATTGTTGTATCCGTTTCATGTCCAACCGAAGATATAATTGGAATCTGACTGTCAAATATTGCGCGTGCGACTAGTTCTTCATTGAAGGGCCATAAATCTTCTATTGATCCCCCGCCTCGTCCAATGATAATTGTATCAAAATTGCCCAATTTATTAATTTGTTCCAAGCGTTTTATTAAATCGCCGGCTGCTTTATCACCTTGCACAATAGCGGGAAATAAAACTAACTGAGCAATAGGGTAACGTCTGTTAACCGTTGTCATGATATCCTTGATGACTGCTCCCGATGGACTCGTTATAACCGCAATTCGTTTTGGGTACTTAACCAATGGTTGTTTTGGCGCCGAAAAAAGTCCCTCAGCTTGTAACTTATTTTTTAACTGTTCATAAGCCTGATATAAGGCCCCAACACCATCTGGCTCCATTCGATCAATATAAATCTGGTAGTTGCCAGTCGCTTCATATAAAGATATACGACCCACAACTAACACTTTCATCCCGTCCTCAGGTTGAAATTTTATTTTATCAAAAGCTGAACGAAACATGATTGCACTAATCTTAGCATGATCATCTTTTAAGCTAAAATACTGGTGCGCATTAGGTCGAGGGCGTAAGTTTGAAATTTCACCAGTTAAATAAACGGTCCCGAGATAAGGATCGGCATCAAATTTTTTCTTCAGATATGTGGTTAACGATGTAACTGATAAATAATTTTCTTTATCCAATTCCAACACTCCGTTTTGTTAATTCAATTGTTTGTTCCATCAACATTGCAATCGTCATAGGTCCAACACCTTTTGGTACCGGTGTTAAATATCCAGCAACATCAGAAACATCTTTATCAACGTCCCCCGCCAATTTGCCACTATCCAGACGGTTCATGCCAACGTCTATTACAACGGCTCCCTGTTTTACATCCGCTTTTTTTACGAAGTTCGCTTGACCAATTGCAACGACTAGTATATCGGCCTGTTTAGTTATCTCCGACAAATTTTGCGTATGACTATGCGTAACGGTTACCGTAGCATTAGCATTCAAAAGCAGTGCTGCCATTGGTTTACCAACAATATTACTACGACCCACAACAACCGCATTTTTACCTTCTACGTCAATATCATATGCCGTAAACATTCTCATAATTCCCATTGGCGTACAAGGAATTGCTAATGGATCATTCATAACTAACCGACCAATATTAACCGGATGAAAGCCATCTACATCCTTTTCCGGTCTAATAGATTCAGTTATTTTCTTTTCATTTATTTGTTTTGGTAATGGTAATTGCACTAATATACCATGAACGTCGGGATTTTCATTATACTCACTAATGAGTGCTAATAAGTCCGATTCAGATGTTGAACTTGGTAATTTTGTGATGATTGATTTGATACCAATTGATTCAGCAACTCGATGTTTATTTTTAACGTAAATTTGACTTGCCTGGTCTTCTCCAACTACGATAACGACCAACGCAGGGATGACCCCTTTTTTCTTTAAATTTTCAATTTCGAATTTCAAGTTATCAGTAGTTGTTTGCGCTAATTCTTTACCATCAATTATTTTAACCATATTAGTACCTCTATTTCGTTTTTTACTTCTTATATTTTATCATATTTAAGACATTTATTTCTAAAAAAAAAGCGTTGCAAAAATGCAACACTTCTCAATTATTATTATTCATTTGTTTCTTCAGTTTCGGCTGGCATTTTTTCAACGACAGGATCTAACACACCGTTAATGAATTTTCTTGATTCATCATCGCTGAATTCTTTAGCAATCTCTAAAGCTTCATTCAAAGCAACCTTAGCTGGTACATCATCAATATAATTCATTTCATAGATGGCAAGTCTTAAAATGATTAAATCCGTATTATTCAAACGTGATAATTTCCAACGTGATGTTAGATTAGCCTCAATCACAGCATCTATCTCCGTTTGTTTGTCACTAACGCCTGATACTAATACTTCTAAATATGGTGGAATAACTGCCGATTCTTCATCAGGAACTTCTAACAACTCACGATAAATAGCTTCTCTCTCAGCATCTGGGTTAGATTTTAACGCAAAAAGCGCTTGAAATGCTTTCTCACGAATTGCATGTCTAGTTAATATTACACTCACTAATTTTCACCATCTTTTTCTGAAAATAAATCGTCCGTATTCAGTTTGTCGACTTCCTTTTCAGGAATAACCCCTTCAACATGAACATTCACTTCAATAATTTCTAAACCTGTCATAAACAATAATTGTTGTTTGATCTTTTCCTGCATCATTAAGGCTACTTTAGGCACAGATACTCCATAGTCAAGGTAAACAAAGACATCAATATTTAATTGATCATCTGCCAAGTCTAATTTAACGCCCTTACCGAGTGATTTTTTACGACCAAATAGTTCAGTTAAATTTTTAGCAATTGTTCCTCGCATTGAGTAGACGCCATCAATTTGATTAGCGGCTATTCCAACAATAATTTCAATCACTTCAGGTGCAATCTTAATGTCACCTAAAGAAGGTTCAGTACTTTTTAAAACAATATTTGTTTCTTCAGCCATAGGTTTTTACCTCCATCGATTTATTGTGCTCTGGAAATGTATGTCCCATCTTGTGTATTAATAATTAACATTTCATCTTCATTAACAAAGAATGGCACTTGAACGACTAATCCTGTCTCAAGAACTGCTGGTTTAGTACCACCCGACTGTGTATTACCTTTAATACCAGCTTCGGTTGATGCCACTTTTAATTCAACCGTGTTAGGAACATCGACACCAATTGTTTCTGTTCCAAACATAATAACGTTAACCATCAAGTTCTCTTTTAAATAGTTCAACTGTTCGTGTACACGTTGTTCAGGTAATTCCAATTGTTCATATGTGTCCATATCCATAAACACGTAGTTACTACCATCCGCATAAAGATATTGCATTTTTTTGTTATCAATTTGTGCCTTTTGAACTTTTTCACCGGCACGGAATGTCTTTTCTTGTGCTGCGCCTGTACGGAGATTCTTTAATTTTGAACGGACAAAGGCTGAACCTTTACCTGGCTTAACATGTTGAAATTCAACAACACGCCATAAATCACCATCAACCTCGATTGTAACACCATTTTTAAATTCATTAACGGACATCATAAAGCAAATTCCTCCTAGTATCTCGTGTATCTCATAGTTCTAATAATAGCAATAATGAACATATAAAAGCAAGTTAAAGTCTATATTATCATTAATTTTTTATAAGAATCCGTTAACAATTGATGGCCATTTTCAACAACCAAAATATCGTCCTCAATTCGTACACCACCAAGTTTCGGTACATAAATACCTGGTTCAATTGTGATAACATCTCCGACCATTAAAACACCATTTTGGTCATTGATCCTGATATTAGGTAATTCGTGAATTGATAAGCCAATCCCGTGACCGATACCATGATTAAAGTAGTCACCATATCCGGCCTCCGCAATCATTTCATTCGCGACCCTTGCTAACTCACTCAATCTACATCCCGGTTTAATTAGCGAAATAACATGTTCCTGTGTCATTAATACGGTATCGTATATTTTTTTTAATTCATCAGATATCGATCCGATAGCAACGGTTCTGGTTACATCAGACGTGTACCCCTGATAATAATAACCAAAATCAATCGTAATTAAATCTTGCTTTTGAATTTTCCGATTTGAAACTGTCGCGTGTGGCCACGTTGAATGAATACCACTTGCCACAATTGTTTCAAATGATTCGTTTGACGCACCTAAACTCTTCAAGTAACTGTCTAATCGATTAGCGATTTCAATTTCTGTTTGCCCGATTTTTATTGTTCCAACAATGTAATCAAATGCTTCATCGGCCAGTTGTCCTGCCTTAACTAATTTTTCTTGTTCAAATTTGTCTTTAATACGTCGTAACTCCTCAACGATGTTAGTAAGTGATACTAAATCGCTAGTCAACTCTTCATCCAATTGCTCGTATTCTAAAAACGATATTGAAGACTCAAATCCCATGACGGTGAGTCCATTTTTTTCAATGATATCGGCTGCAACGCCCAGATAGTTCCGAGTAAATTCAATTTCAAATCTATTGTCGTAATCTTCTAACGCCAATTCGTATCTAAGATCAGTGATTATAAATTGTTGTTTGTCCGTAATTAATAATACACCGTCGCCTTCAAATCCACTCAGATAGTTTATATTTACGATATCAGTTACCAAAAATGAATCAATCGAGAGATTTTCAAACGTTGATCTTAATTGTTCAATTCTATTGATATTCATTTAAGTTCTCCTTTTTATGTACAAAAAAAGGAAATCTCTGTCATAAATGAAGAGATTTCCTTTAAATTATTATTATTCAGCTACAGGGTATACAGAGACTTGTTTCTTATCGCGGCCTTTACGTTCGAAACGAACGATACCATCGACTTTAGCAAACAAAGTATCATCTCCACCTTTACCAACGTTAACACCAGGATAAATACGTGTTCCACGTTGACGATAAAGAATTGAACCACCTGTTACTTCTTGTCCGTCAGCTCTCTTAGAACCTAAACGTCTACCGACAGAGTCACGACCATTAGAAGTAGAACCCCCACCTTTTTTATGTGAGAAAAATTGTAAATTCATTAACATAATCAATGCACCTCCTTGTTATAGTTTATTATTTAAGTGTTAATTCAATGTAATCTTGATAGTTTTGCTCAATTGACTGTAGTCCTAAGACTAAACTTTCTAAAAGCAATTGTCCGTTGGGATTGGTTAGCTCTGAATTCGGTAACTTAACTTTCATTAAGCCACCGTTTTCTTTGTCCATCTCAACCTCAGGGTCGATTTTAGCAATTTCGGTTAAACTGTTAACCGTATTAATGGTCAACACTGAAACCGCAGCACACACAATATCTTGACCATATTCACCAGAATCAGCATGCCCTGTTATTTCAAACGCATCGATGATTTTGGCATCTCTCCGGGAAACAACTGCACGTATCATACTAGTAACCTACTTTCAAAATTATGCGTTAATGGCATCAATAACAACCTTAGTATATGGTTGACGATGACCTTGTTTTGTATGAGAATGTTTCTTAGCCTTGTATTTGAAAGTAACAACTTTCTTTTCGCGGCCCTGCTTTTCAACAGTACCAGTTACTGTAGCACCTTTAACAAAAGGAGCACCAATAACGGTTTTTTCGCCACCAACTAAAACAATTTCATCAAATGTAACTTTTTCACCAGCTTCTGCTGATAATTTTTCAATGTAAATAGCTTCTCCGGCTTCAACTCTAAGTTGCTTGCCACCTGTTTTAATAATTGCGTACATGTGTATTACACCTCCTTATAGATTACTTAGACTCGCCGTAATTTAGTGGTCGGATTGTAATAATCCAACGCTTAAAAACTTAAAACGTGCGGTTGCAGTTGTGGTGTTCACAAATACAACGTTATTATAGTATCAAATGTGAGTTATTAAGTCAACGCTATCCTTCATTTTCAACAAAGAAATGTGTCAGATTAACGCCATTACTTGTGTCAACACCCGTTATTTCTTTTAGTACTTTGGCAACGTAATGCGGTGTATAAATCATATCATCCCGCAACCAGCGCTTAATGAACCCTAGGTGGGCCGAAGCCACATATGATACTTGTAGCTCATTAGGTATCTTAGATACTTCAAAATCGTCAGCCAATTGCTCCCTGAAGTTATTCAAATAAATAACTAATCGATCATATACTTTATCAGAAAAAGCGACATCTTCTTGACTATTCAAAAGAACGCCAAACATCATTGACTCATCCTGTAAGTAATTAAACACTCTGTCCAGACAACAAACTTCCACTGGATTTGAATAGACATATTTTTTGTCCGGCGTCTGCTTTGACATAATCATAATATTATCAAAAAAATCATCCAAAATTTCATCCATTGCTCGATCAATAAAATCCTGTTTATCATGATAATGTAAATAAAATGTTCCTCGAGTTACATTGGCTTCTTGAGTAATTTTTTGAACGCTAATATTTTCAACTTTATAATGCTGCATAAGGACCACTAATGATTTTTTTAAATTTTGTTTTGTTCTTTTTACTCTTGGATCATTAGAATCAACCATTTCCAACCTCTTCATTCATTTTAATTAGACTTAATTTCTATTTGTGTATATTACTCTACTAGTATAATACATTTCATTAAAAATTTCATTTACATTTAAAATTGTTAAAAGAGTTTCCCTAATTTTGATTGACAAACACCGGTATTTTATCATATACTATTGGATGTTGTTATGACTTGGTAGCTCAGCTGGATAGAGCATCCGCCTTCTAAGCGGACGGTCGTGAGTTCGAATCTCACCCAAGTCATTAATAGTCACATTAGAACGATTTAAAAAAACAGGAATGCCTTTAAATAGGCGTTCCTGTTTTTTGTTTCACCTGAGAAAGCACTAAAAAGCATAGGATGGTGAAAACATTTTGCGCTTTTTTTGTGCCTCAAACTTAAATATCTATTAGAATATTTACATCCAATTCTGACAAGTACCATTAAAATAATCAAAAATATGGTACTTGGATTTATTTATTCATTAATAACAATTGCCTGGAATGGCTTTAAAATATACATCCCTCCGACATTGTTATCATCAACGGAAATGTTAGAACATACTATTAGTCCTGGATTCATTAATTTAATTTCTTGCTCTTCATTTGATAAATTCACCAGAATCGTGAGCGTTTGACTATCGGTTTCACGTTTATACCCAACTACATCCTCGGGTACGTCTACAATTTCAAACAAATTACCGGATATAATTGTTTCATGAAATTGTATATCATTACGTAAAACCGCAAGATTTCTATAAAATGTTAATACTGATTCGTCGTTATTTTTTTCATCAGCAACGTCAATTCCTTTACGATCTGTTCCCATTGACAACCATGGTTTGACGCCTGAAAATCCAGCATATTTACTAGAATCCCATTGCATTGGAGTCCGTGCATTGTCTCGAGATTTATAATTAACAAGTTCTAGAGCATCATCCTCAGAGTATCCTTCACGTAACGCCATCTGATAGTTATTAATGGTCGAAACATCATTAAATTCACTGATAGTTTTTCGTTGCATATTCTTCATCCCGATTTCCTGTCCTTGATATATAAACGGCACACCGGGTAAAAAATAGTACATTGTTGCCAGTGCTTTGGCGGCAGTTGGTGTTTGATGTTCTTTCTTAACAATTAACTTAGATAGTGTTCTGGGTTGATCATGATTTTCTAGCACATTGGCACTAATACCATGAGCATTTTCGATTGACTTTTGGCTATCAAAAATAGTCTTTTTCAAATCATAAATAGTCCAATTTGATCGACCTTGATACCATTCATCAACATTTTTAACTTCAATATTTAAATATGAAAAATCAAATATCATTGAAAAGTAACCATCCTCACCGATATATTTAGGTAAGTCTTCATCAGATACCCCGTATGCCTCGCCAATTGTGACTGCATCATATTTATCAAAAGTTTCCCGTTTAAGCTCTTCTAAAAAAAAGTCAATTCCTGGACGATTTTGGCCTTTTTTTATAACGGCAACTAGTCCATCATTGCCATCTGGTTCCAAACTTGCCCAATCCAAGTCTTTCTTCAAATGAGTAATTGCATCACAACGATAACCTGAAACACCTTTGTCTAGCCACCAATTAATCATATCGTAGATTTCATGACGTAATACTGAATTTTCCCAATTTAAATCTGGTTGTTGTCTAGCAAACGTATGAAAATAATACGTACCAGGTTCACCGGGCACTTCAGTCCAAGTTGAACCACCAAAAATTGAACGCCAATTATTGGGGACCTTACCATTAGTTGTTTTTTTAAAGATATAATAATTACGGTACTTACTATTTTTATCTGCTAGTGCTTTTTTAAACCAATCGTGTTGATCAGATGTGTGATTAATTACTAAATCCATTACAATTTTTATACCACGTTTGTCACACTCTGCCGATAATCTATCAAAATCAGCCATTGTACCAAATTGTGGATCAATGGCTTGATAATCAGCAATATCATAGCCCATATCAACCATCGGTGATTTATAAATTGGTGAAATCCATAATATATTAATTCCCAATGATTTTAAATAATCGAGCCTTTCGATAATTCCGCCGATATCCCCAATCCCATCATTATTTGTATCTTGAAATGAACGTGGGTACACTTGGTATGCGATACTATTTTGCCACCACTTTGTTTTAGCCATATTAAATACCTCTTTCATTTTATAATTACTTACTTTCTTCAGCGATTTCTTTTTCGGCTTCTTCAGCTTCAGCAGAAGTTTCCTTAATAACCATCACTGATACAGCTCCAAATAGTAACATTATTGCGGAAACCATTAACATTTTAGGCATACTTGAACCTAACAATGGAAATAATGAGAAACTAGCAATAGATGCTACGATTTGAGGTAGACAAATTGATCCATTAAATAATCCAAGGTATGTCCCCATATGGCTGCCAGAGAGTGCATTTGTCAGCATAATAAATGGAAACGCCATCATTCCAGCCCACGCGATACCAATTAATGTGAACGAGACAATTAACGCCATTTGACCGTGTATAAAAAATATCGTTCCAAATCCAATTGCGCCCAAAAATAAACTTAAACTATATGCTAATTTATGTTTATCATTGTGAACCTTGGATAAAACAAGCGACCAAATAACCGCTGCAACCGACTGGACAGCCGATAAAATACCAAACCAATTACCGGCCGATTGAAATCCGGCTGATGCTGCATCCGTAGTATGCCAAACATTAAACGCAACGGCCCCAGTTCCATATGTCCAGAGATACTGAAATCCCATCCAACAAAAAAACTGTACAAGCGTAATTGTCCAGAATACCTTTGGCGCTTTTTTCAAAAGCGTAATCATGCTAACTTTTTCAGTATTCGCTTCTTCAGTAATCCCATGATAGATAGCATATTGTTCTGGCGTATATTCTTTAACTTTGAATACTGTAAATAGAGAACAGATTATCAAAATAATTGCACCAACATAAAACGAGACGACAACTGATTGTGGAATTACACCATTAGGCGCCACATTCGAGACACCAATAATCGTTAAAACGAATGGAAATATACTAGCCAACACTGCCCCAGTATTAGATAAGAAACTTTGAATTGAATAAGCAAAGCCCTTTTGATCTTCATTAACCATATCGCCAACCATCATTTTAAATGGTTGCATCGCGACATTAGAAGACACGTCCATAAACATAATTGCAATTGCCCCAAACATTAAAGCTGTTACTGACCCCGCTCCAAAACCAAAACTTCCTGAATTAGGTAGTAGGCACATTACAATAACGGCTACAACAGCGCCAACTAAAAGGTATGGTATACGACGACCGAGTTTAGGCATCCACGTACGATCAGAATAATAACCAACGATTGGTTGTACTACCATTCCGGCTAGAGGAGGTAATATAAAGAAAAATCCTAACTTTGTTGGATCAGCTCCCAACGTTTGAAAAATTCTCCCCATATTCGAACTTTGAAGCGCAAATGCCATTTGAACACCTAAAAACCCAAAACTCATCATCCAGATTGTACTAATTGGCAATTTAGGCAGCGTAGCAGTTTTAACTACCGTATTTTTTTCATTATCCATTATAAACTCTCCTTACTTAAATTTAATAAAATCCATCGAACGTCTTCGATACATTTCATTATGCAACCGTTTGCATTAAATTGCAAGCGGTTGCATTAAAAAATAAAAAAAAGTGAAATCCTTTTCACTTTTCTAATTATAAATATTAAATTTAATCTTCTAACGCACTTTATGTGGAACAACAACATATCCTCTAGTGTCATCCGAAAATACTAACTTAGCTGCTTCCTGCCCTAATTTATCTGGATATAAATCAACACAATGGAAATTATTATTGCCCATTCGACTAAATAATTGATTATTATTAAAAACAATTACCGGTATATCTTTATTAAATGTTTTTTTCCAAAAATTAAAAAAAGTAAACCCAATCATATCATCGGCAGCCACAACGCCATCTACATTCGCATGTGCCTTAATATATGCAATTAATCTATCACTATTATCATTTCCGTGACGCAATCCTAGGTTACTACTTTTATGTTTTATTTTTAGTTCATCAATAGCATGATTAAATCCATGTTCGCGCTGTATTTCGAAGTTCCAATTCTTATTTGATTTAATGAACAATATATGTTTACTATTATATGTTCTTTCTAAAAATTTAGTTGCATCAAAGCCCGCTAAAACATTATCATTATTTACATAAAATTGAGTTCCAGAATCAACTGGCTCACCAATAACTACATATCTCACATCATTCTGTGTCGATAAAAACTGAGTCACCATATCATTCTTTTTTGAATATAATAAAATAAAACGATGTATTTGTGCTTCAAGAACCATTGCCTGCACGTTAGATAACAATTCCGTATCTGTTTGTCCCATCGCAACAGACATAACATACTTTCGGGGAGCTAGTTCTTTATTCACCCCTCGCATCATATCAATATGAAATGTATTTTCTTGGTTACCCACCTTAGTCACCGGGAAAATCACCCCAACCACATTCGACTCGCCAAGGCTCAGATTTTTTGCATTTGAGTTAACCCGATATCCCATATCCTTAGCAATCAATTGAATACGGTCTCGACTTTTTTGACTAATTCGAGGATTATTATTTAATGCCCTTGAAGCTGTTGATACTGCTACATCTGCCGCTGTTGCTACATCACGAATGGTTACCATTTATTTTTTCCTCAAAATTTTATTTATCATCTTTAAATTTTTAAAACTAACTTAAATAATTCGTATTACATATTTAAGCATACTAGTTTTCACACTCTGGTGTCAATTAAGTACACGATAAGCCATAATAAATATAGGAAAATATACTATTAAAATTCCTCCCCACAATTGACACAGAAAAAAAGCATATTACTTGGGGTCTACAATATCTGTTGTTGGTAATAGAAAATTAATTCTATTACTAATGACAGATTTTTTGTATAATGACAAAAAAAGACCCAAAAGCCATAAGACTTTTGGGTACGGGTTCATCCAAATCCATTATCGTTCAACCACCACAGATGAATTAATAAGAAAGAAGGAATCTCCGTATGTCTAATCATACTAAAGTTTGGCTCGGAATAGAAGACAATAATCTAACGATTATTGATTATTATACCTCAAACGATCATGTCACCCGATTTAACGGTATTCTTGACTATCAACCGAAAGCTTGTCCCAACTGCGGAATTAAGAACGAAGGTCAGATAATCAAATACGGCTGGCGTCAAACGACTATTCGATACCCTAAGGTATCGGGAGAAGACGTTATTCTCTTACTCAAACGAAGATATTTTAACTGCCACGAGTGCCAATCCTACTTTTTGGCTCAAACAAGTGCGGTCCCTAAGAACTGTACAATATCTAATCTATCTAGAAAACTTTGTTTGACTAAGCTGGCAGAACCGTTTCTTTAACCCATATTACCGATGAGCTTTCAACTTCTGATTCCTTTGTAGGCCGCATTTTAATGACTTCCGAACGAGATTTCAAACCAAATTACACGTTTTTACCCAAGGTCCTCCTACTTGACGAAGTCAAGAGTACAAAATCCGCTACAGATGCCATGAGTTTTGAATTTATGGATGCTAGTAATCATGAATTAATTGATCTTTTATCTTTTCGACGGCTCTATCAAATACAACGTTATTTTTACCGTTATTCTGCCGTGGCTAGAAAAAATGTGAAAATTATTGTAACTGATATGAATTATGCGTATCCTAAACTGGTTAAAGAAGTCTTTCCCAATGCAATTGTTGTCATTGATAGCTTTCATATAATTAATTCGGTGAATCGTGGATTTACCAAAACAAGAATCAGACTCATGAAAGAACTACCAACATCGTCAAAAGATTATAGAGCACTGAAAAGATACTGGAAACTTCTGTTAAAACCTTCTGAAAATCTTGATTACAAGAATTTTAAAAAATGGACTTATTTTCCGTATTTAATGACGGAGATTGATGTCCTTGACCATTTACTCGCACTGAATCCAGAACTGAAAAGAACATATGAATTGATGAATCAAATCAGCCCTTCACTTAAGGGACTGGGCGACTTATGATTTAGCCGTTACGAACACCGAAGGGTGTTCTGAAGAGATGACCAAAAGTATTGAAACGTTGCGACTCCATCATTCTGAAATTAAAAGTACTTTCGCTCATCATTATTCTAACGGTCCTTTAGAAGGTACAAATAATAAAATAAAGGTCGTTAAACGCGTTAGTTTTGGCTTCAGAAACTTCCACAGATTTCGAACAAGACTAATTTACACGCTCAAAATACATACTAAAAAAGTCCTAATCACAAAGTGATCAGAACTTTATCAATTTAGTCACCAACAACAGTTGACGAAGAACCTTAATTATTTCTTCTTACTTTTATCCATAACTTCAATTATTTTTTCCGAGACATCATCTTTAACATCTTCTAGTTTCTCTTTAGCTTTGCCAAGCAAGCCTTCTGCCCTGCCCTTAACTTCTTCTTGTTTATCATGGGTTATCTTACCCTTAGTTTCCGTGATTTTACCCTTAACTTGATCCATCTTCGCATCAAATCTATCTTCTTTTGTCATTGTACTTCCTCCTTTTATTTATCGTAACCAACTCAATCGTTGGTTTTCTTAAAAAGACTTAATGAACAGATAACAATTACACCTACGAGAATATATATAACACCGTAACTAGTGGGGATGGCACCTTCAAATAGAAAGGCAATCAGATCAAATCTAAAAATACCTACTAATAACCAATTTAAGCCACCAACAATTAATAGACTAAACAAAATATTATTAAGCATTCTCATCCCTGTCTCCCCCTCTACTATTTGGGTACACCTTAAGTATATCATCCCAACATTAAAAATCAATTAATATGATTATAATAACCATAATTAAAAATGAATGTATATCAAAATGAATAATTACGGATGCTAATACCCTTTCTTAAATAAAAAGTATATAAATAGCCCTTCAATATCAGATTTGCGTCTGACATCGGAGGGCACTTCATTGAATGAATTTTATAATAAACATATATTATTTATTGTAAAACATTAAATTAATAGTTATTTTCTTGTCTTTCAACATTTTCAATATTTTTTTTAACAAATTCTTCTTCAATATCATCCCAAGATAATTTAAGATCAACCAATCCAAATTTTATAAAAAGATGCCAAGCATGTTTAAAATCTTCCAATTTATGACTAAACAAACTTTTAGAAATCATTAATTTTAGCGATAAAAAAACTTTATTTAGAGATATCGTCATTGGTTTTTTTGCAAAATTAGCCATTTCGTCATCACTGATTAATAGCAGGTAAGTCCATTTATTTTGGTTCGCAATATTAAAGAAAAAACTCATCGCATCAACATATTCTGAAAGTACCGTTTCTTCATGCGTCTTACCTGCTTCAGTTTTTTGTCCCCGATTATCTTTCCAAACCTTGAACCATTCAACTGTGTTTGCCAATTCTGATAACTCAACATCTAAACTTACATAAGCGTTAAATAATCTTTCTTCTGGACTCCATCTGATTTTTTTATCCTGGATAACATCTCGGTCAAATTTTCGTTCCATTTGGATCATATCTGTTAAATTCACTTATTTTCCTCCAAAAAAATCTGTCCATTAAAGGACAGATTTTATCTTATTATTTAAATATTAAGGGATCTGATTTAATACTTAACTCACTAATATTATTTAAATACCAGTTCCTAATGAAAGGTTCATTTAATAAAATATCAAACCATGATATTTCCTGAGTTGTATCCATAACTGCGATAACCCATTTTTCATTGTCATTTTCGCCCATTTGTTTCTGATCATAAATTGTTATTTCTGAGTTTGCTAGTTTTAGGACAGCACTATTATTAACGCCCGCCTCAACCATTAACTCATTCTCTGAAGCAAGCACGAATAACTCATCGATAACGTCTCTCTTAAGCATATCTTCAGATAATTCATACCTTGCCGGGTTACCTGAATCCAAGAGGTTAAGATCAACACTGAATCCGTAATCCTCTTTTAAATACGTTGCAAAATCAATCAACATCATTTCAAGGTGCTTAATTGCTTTTGCATCTAACTTCTCTAAGTAACTAACGATTAAGACATTCGTAATGGCTGAACTATTAATCCGAATCATTCTCTTACGTAAATTCAGATAAAAAAGCGAAGCGCCTGACTCTTGTGCAACATAATAAGCGCCTTCGCTATCATCAATTTTGAATGAAAAACTATCAACAGCATTAATTCCAGGAATTTCATGAACAAGTGCTTTTCTAGGTTCCGAAAAATGTAAAATAGCTGTTTCATTATCATGTAAGTCCATTAATCGATTAAAGAAGAGTAAACAATAATCTGCAGCACTATATTTTTGTGGGAAAGTTAAATAGCTTGTATCTAATTGATAACCCATTAGGCTCATTGCGGCATCAATTAATTCAACTTTATCTTGTGTGTTCATCAAAATGTCTAATGTTTCAGTAAATTTAATACCGTTATTTAAACTCAATTTAATTTGTTCATTAAATTCTACTAAACGAGATTTTGTTGAAATTAATTTCTTTTCATTTTCTGCCATTATTCAGTCACCTGTCCTTTTTGACTAATTAGGTGAGATAAATAATTGCTATATAATTCATTATTATGTTTAGTGAATTTTTCAAAGTCACCAAATACACCTATAACACTCTGTCTTTCATAACCAATTAATGTATCTTCCTTAGCTAAACTTAAAACATCAGTCTCGCTTGATTTAATATCTTGATAGGCGCTATTAGCTTCTTCGTCCATTTCAGTTAATTTCGTCAGACGTTCTTTCAGAACACGTCGTTCTTCACGAATACGTCCAGCATCCCAAGGACGACCTTTTTCTTGCGAGTTACGTTTCATTTCTTCACGAATTTTATCTTTCTCAGCATCACGTTCATCTTGAGAATCAACCAATTCTTGACGTTCTTTATTTTGAGTTGAAATTTGATTAATCTTATCCGTATTAACACGTTTATTCGTTGATTCTAGTTCAAATGATTTAGCCAACTTAGCTAGCTCTTCTTCATCGAATTTAAATTCAACATTTAAAACGTCTAAATATCCAAATTCTTTACGATCCCACCAGTTACCAAAATGAATTTTAAATTTTCCAACTGTCATTTCTTCAAAATAGAAGAATGGATAAGCATCACGTAAATATGAAATAAGTTTCAAGCTTAAATATTGTTGAATTTGCGGATAATCTTTAACGACCAATTCTTCTTGAACGGCCATTTCTGAAACGCTTCTCTTTTTTAATAAAAGTTGCGCATAACGTGATTGGTTAATTAATTGATAAACTAAGCGATCATCTTGTTGTTTAATGGCCTCTCTTAGTTGATTTAAATATTCAACTTTTTTAGAGAGTGCGAATTCTATATTATTGGTAGCTTCATCATGATCTGATAAACTAAATTGGTTGTCTTTCATCATGTTTTACCCCTTTATTTCATATTTAATTGTTGCTTTTTTTACTATGTATTTTATTATTCTTTGCATAATCAAAAAAACTAAAACAATTTTACTTGCTCTAGTTTCATTATCAATCATTTAGTTAGTCATTTCAAATCTTTATTACACTTTTTTTAATAAAGTTCTAAATATTGATCTCTTTCCCATTCAGAAACTTCTTGACGATAAGCGGACCATTCCAATTGTTTAGCTTCGATAAAGCTTGGATACAAATGAGGACCCATCGCTTTTTCCATAACATCATCTTTCTCTAGCGCTTTAATGGCATTATGCAACGTCGATGGTAAATCACCAATTTGGTTATCTTGACGTTCCTGACGATTCATCACGTAGATGTTTCTATCAACAGATGCTGGTGGAACAACCTTATTTCTAAGTCCATCAAGTCCTGCTTCTAAAATAGCAGCAATAACAAGGTAAGGATTGGCTGTCGCATCAACACTTCTTAACTCTAAACGAGTTGATAATCCACGTGCGATTGGAACGCGCACTAATGGTGAACGATTACGGCCAGACCAGGCAACGTAAACAGGCGCTTCAAATCCGGGAACAAGGCGTTTATATGAATTAACCGTAGGATTTGTTACCGCCGTGTATCCACGCGCATGTTGTAATAATCCGCCGAGGAATTGATAAGCCGATTCAGATAATTGCATCTCGTCTTTTTCATCAAAAAAGGCATTACCATCTTTATGGAATAGTGACATATTAATATGCATTCCTGAACCATTTATCCCGTTCAATGGTTTAGGCATAAATGTTGCGTGTAAGCCATGTTTTCTGGCAACCGTCTTAACGACTAATTTAAATGTTTGAATATTATCGCAGGCTTGTAATGCATCCGCGTATTTAAAATCAATTTCATGCTGACCGGGTGCGACCTCATGATGAGAGGCTTCAACGTCAAAGCCCATGTTTTCTAGTTCTAAAACAATATCTCGACGACAGTTTTCACCCAAATCAACTGGTGCTAAATCAAAATAGCTTCCTTTATCATTTAACTGTGTTGTTGGTTTCCCCGTAATGGGATCTAATTTAAATAAGAAAAATTCTGGTTCAGGTCCAATATTAAATTCCGTAAAGCCTAAATCGTTCATTTCTTTTAAAACACGGATTAAATTATTTCTTGGATCGCCTTGGAACGGTGTTCTGTCGGCGTTATATACTTCACAAATAATACGCGCAATTTTACCATGTTCATGTTCCCACGGAAAAATCATCCAAGTCGATAAATCTGGGTATAGGTACATATCACTCTCTTCGATTCGAACGAATCCGTCGATTGAAGAACCATCAAACATTAATTTGTTTTCCAATAATTTGTCTAGTTGGCTAATCGGAACTTCTACGTTCTTAATAATTCCGAATAAATCTGTAAACATTAGTCTTAAAAACTTAACGTTCTCTTTCTTTGCCAGTGAAACAATATCATCTTTAGTGTATGCAGCTTTTGCCATTTTATCTCTCCTCATTATTTATAATTTATAGAGGCTTGTTTGCGTTAAAAGAAGGTTCATCAGGATTTTTTAGTCCACTAACTGAAAGAAATTCATTTTGAAAAATACGTCTAACATCGTTATCACTTAAAGGTTTCTTTAACAATTCACGTTGTCTTTTAGCGCGCACTTCTTTTTCAATATAAATTTCCTTAATGCCAACCATATTTACGCCTTCATCTAAATAATCTTTAATTTCAAATAATTTGTCAATATCATTCAGTGAATACATTCTACGATTACCATCATTTCTTTGAGGCATAATTAATTCTTGCTCCTCATAATAACGAATCTGACGAGCTGTTAAGTCCGTTAACTTCATTACCGTTCCAATTGGTAGAACCGCCAATGACCTTCTGAGTTCCTTCTCTTTCATAAACAAGCCTCCTCTTTAATTACAGTCTTATAGTAACAAGGAAATAAATCGCTGTCAACGCGCAATGTTAGATTTTATGACATAACTTGTAGCTAACCGTTTAATAAAATGTTTTTTCTACGGCTGCCGTAACTGCCAACTTAACATGCGCATACGTTAATCCGCCCTGAACGTAGAGTGTATAAGGCTCTCTTAGTGGACCATCGGCTGATAATTCAACACTAGCACCTTCAACAAAAGTTCCCGCAGCCATAATAACTTTATCTTCATAACCGGCCATTTCACTTGGTTTAGGTTCAACATAAGCATCTACGGGAGATTCATGTTGGATTGCTTGCGCAAATTTAACCATGGGTTCCGGTTTACCAAAGTTAACCGTCTGAATTAAATCTGTTCGAGGTGCATCCCATTTAGGCGAAACATCTAACCCCATTTTTTCGAGTAAAGCACTTGTATAAATAGCACCTTTAATCGCCTCGCCTGTTACGTGAGGTGATAAAAAGAACCCTTGAATGAAATCTCTCATAACGTTTAAAGTTGCGCCCTCTTCGTTACCTGTACCGGGAGTTGTTAACCGATAACCAGCCTGTTCAATTAAATCTGCTCGACCAACAATATAACCACCCGTTTTAGCTAGCCCACCACCTGCATTCTTAATTAAAGAACCTGCCATAATATCAGCTCCAACTTCTGTTGGTTCAATGGTTTCAGAAAATTCGCCATAACAATTATCAATAAAAATAATAACATCTTTCGAAATGTTCCGTACTTCTTTGATCATGTCTGCAATTTCAGAGACAACAAAGCTATCCCGGGTCGCATACCCTCGAGAACGTTGAATGGCAACAACCTTAACTTTATCAGTCAGTTTTTCTTTTAAGCCTTCAATGTCCATATGATCATCATCCGTCAACGGTACATAATCAAACCCAATGCCGTATTCTTTCATTGAACCAATACCAGTACCGGAAACACCAATAACTTCCTGAATCGTATCGTATGGCATCCCTGTGATGTACAATAAATCATCCCCAGGTCGTAACATACCAAAAAGGGCCGTTGAAATTGAATGCGTGCCAGAAACGATTTGTGGTCTCACCATTGCCGATTCTGTTTTAAAAACATCTGCATAGATACGATCAAGTCCATCACGACCAATATCATCATAACCATAGCCCGTTGATCCGGCAAAATAAGTTTCAGAAACATTATTCTTCTTAAATGCTTCTAAAACTTTTTGTTGATTAAATAGAACTTGTTCATCAATTTCTTTTAACTTCGATTCAATCTGAGTATCAGTTTCTGCCACAATCTCAACCAATTTATCTGGTAAATTATCTGTCCATTTTTTCATGTATTCGTCTCCTGATATCTTTTAATTTCGTAACCAATCGGTCACTTGTTGCTCTATCGTAACCATCTGATCTGGATATTCAATTAGATCAAACCAGTTGACCGTCATCTTATTCCGGAACCAAGTTAGTTGTCTTTTTGCATAGCGCCTTGAGTTTCGTTTAATTAATTCTGTTGCTTCTTCAAGCGATTGGGTGTTTTCAAAATAAGGATATAATTCCTTGTAACCAATTCCTTTTCCGGCCGGGAGATCATCAATTTTCTGGTCAAAGAGCCATCTTGCCTCATCGACAAGTCCTGATTGAATCATTAAATCAACACGTTGGTTAATTCGATCATATAACATGGCTCTATCTGTAGATAAACCGATAATGAACGGATCATACTCATTCGTTTTTTTGTCGTCCTGTGCCGAGAACAATTCGTTTGATTTCTGAATAACCTCTAAAGCCCTAATTACCCGTAGTGTATTATTGATTGGAATCTTTAATGCAGCTTTTGGATCCAAATCGTTTAACTCCCGCCAAATCGCTTCAGGGCCCAGTTGTTCGGCACGTTCTTGAAGCTTTCCTCTAAGGCTTAAATCATCGTCATTATTTGTACCTAACTGAAAATTATCAAGCAGAGCTTGCAAATAAAATCCAGTTCCTCCAACGATTATCGGTAGTTTCCCTCTGGCAGCAATATCGGTAATAGCTGCGCGACTTTCTTCTACAAACTCGGCAACTGAATAGCGCTCATCGTTATTTTTATGATCAATTAAATGATGTGGTATTCCATCCATCTCATCTTCCGTAACTTTAGCGGTTCCAATGTCCAACTTACGATAGACTTGCATAGAGTCACCCGAAATAATTTCACCATTGAATTTTTTCGCCAACTTGATTGATAAATCAGTTTTACCAACTGCAGTTGGTCCAACAATCAACAATACTTTTTGTGTCATTTCTAATCTCCTTGAATGTTCTTTCGTACTTCCAACGCCTTTGCCGGGTAATCCGTAAAAATGGCGTCATACTTCTTTTTAAAACAATAGATCATATTTTTAGTCGAATTAACTGTCCAAGGACGAATTAATAACTTTGGCCAAAATAAACCATGCCGTTCTCTCAACCAAGTGACATCAGGATGTAAGCTAGTAATCAAATGATTCTTAGCCAAAAGACGCGACTCTTTAATTTTAAATTGAAATAAACTTGCAAATTCGGCTTCAGGATTAATTTTCTGCATTCTTCGAATAGAATTTGGATTAAAACTCGAATACAAAAGATGAATATCCGCTGGTAATTGTCTCATTTGTTCGTTCACGAGTTCTTCAATTCCCTGGTACTCAATATGATTTGTTTTCAATTCTAAATTAAATGTCCCCTTAAAGTTATTGCGCTTCAATAATTCAATAACTTCTTCCAAAGTTGGAATTTGTTCTCCCCGATATTCGTCGCTAAATTTAACGCCAGCATCTGCTTTTTTTAATTCAGCTAGAGTTAAATCAGTTACTCTACCTGTTAAATTAGTTGTTCTATCAATTTTTTCATCATGCATAATGATTAGTTTGCCATCTTTGGACAACTGAACATCGGTCTCAATGCCATCGGCACCTGCATCTATTGCGGCCTGAAAACTAATTAATGTATTTTCTGGTCTAGTTCCTTTACTACCACGATGTGCAAAAATTTTCGTCTTCATTCGCAACCCACCCCTAACTTCCAAAAATTATTATATCATTAATCAAAAAATAGCGGTGCTTTTAGTGGCAATTTTAACCGGAATAAGTCATAATGAAGGGGTCAAATGAATAAGGAGGTCTACATAATGAAAAACTTCTCAAAAGGATTCTTTGTTGGAGCAGCTGCAACTGTAGGCGCATTAATTGGTAGTGTTGTTGCCTTTAAAAAAACCGTCGTTGCACCTCTTGAAGAAAAAGAACAAATGATTGAAGATAATCGTAAACGTGCAACACGTAAGAGTCGCTCATCACATCATTCATAAACTAATAAAAGCATCGAAGAATAAAAATTCTTCGATGCTTTTATTTATTTAACGTTTTTTAGTTTTTCCATCCCATTTTGAAAAACCTGTTTTCAAAATAGTAATATCTGTATATCCTTGTTTATGCAACTTAAAAGCAGCGCGGGTACTAATCGATTTACCTTGATCATATAGATAAAGAGGTAAATCTTTTCTTAATCCACCAACTGCCGTTTTAAATTGAGAATACGGAATATTTCTAGCACCCATGATGTGAGAAGCATCAAATTCACTCTTTTCACGTAAATCAACGATTTGCGCTTTGCGCATACCTTCATTAAATTCTTCATTTGTAACTAATTTAGCTGAACGACGGCCCATGTACCAAAGGTAAAATTGATTACCAGCAAGACCTACTAAAATAATAATTAAAATAATATTAATGATTACATTAACTTTCATTGCTCCTAAAATCATGATGGTTCTCCCCTCAATTATTATTTAATAAACTGACGAGCAAGTGAAGCGGCACCGATAACGCCAGCCTCATTTCCCAATTGTGCTAATTTTAATGATGTTGATGAACGAACTGTTGGGAATGAGAATTGTTTAAAGTATTTTGTTACTTGATCCAACAAGAAAGTTCCGGCAGCAGAAACACCACCACCGATAACAATATAGGCAGGGTTCAACATATTACCCAAGTTCCCACAAGCCAAACCTAAGTAATAAGAAACTCTATCTACAACCATTTTACCCAAAGCATCGTTATCTTTAGCCAAATCAAAAACTAATTTTGATGTTATTTCTTGACCATCGTCTAACATTTCTTTTAATTTTGATTGACCAGCAAATTCTTCAGCCATATCGCGAGCAACACGTACGACACCCGTAGCTGATGCGTATTGTTCTAAACAACCTCTTTTGCCACAAGTACACATGTAACCATTTGGTTCAACTGTAATATGTCCAATTTCACCACCGGCACCGGCAACACCATGCACTAATTTACCGTTAGCAATGATTCCGCCACCAACACCAGTTCCAAGTGTGATAAAGGCAACTTCATCATCATCTTCGCCAGCACCCTTCCAACGTTCGCCTAAAGCAGCAACGTTAGCATCGTTATCAATGGCAAATGTAATTTGAGTACCTGCTTCAATTTCTGATTGAACATTTTGCAATGTTTTCCAGTTTAAGTTGTAGGCACCAATGACAGTTCCATTTGCACGATCAACTGTACCTGGTGAGCCCATGCCAATACCACTGAATTGGTCTGCAGTCATATCAAATAATTGGATATGATGATTAATTGAATCAATGATGTCTGGTACGATATGTGACCCTTCATCAAGGACGTTTGTTTCGATACTCCATTTTTGTTGAATTTCGCCTGTTTCTGTTAAAATTGCAAATTTAACCGTTGTACCACCTAAATCAACACCGATTAATTTTTTTTCGATTGCCATTATTCAATTCCTCCACTTATGCTCTCAATTATTTTGTTCTTCGATTCTGTGTTCGTGAGATAGTACGATTTTAGCCCTAGCATAGATTTTATCATCAATCACACCTGACCGATGTAAATTATCTAACTCTAACGCCATCAATTCTATGTCCCACATTCGCTTACCAACATAGACATACACACCGAATTGCTTCAATAGTTGTTGGACATCATATAAATCTTTCATTTGGTAGCCACCACCTTAAGCTAAATACTGTTAGAAACACCAATTCTGATTAGAACTAAATTAATCACGATAAAAATAATAAATGCTGCTACCTGTTTAACACGACTAATCTGTGCCAAATTTGGTGCACCCACAGTAGTTGCAATTAAGAATCCGGATAAAATACCACCAATATGGGCGGCATTATCCGTACTTGATGACATAAATCCAAATACCAAATTTAACATAATAAATAATAGAAACTGCTGTGACATCTGTCTGAAATAAGCACTCTCTCTAAAGTTATCTCCTAGCATTAAAAAAGCACCAAATAACCCAAAAATGGCACCACTAGCGCCAGCCGAGATAGTATCTGGACTGAACGTAAAGCTAGCAATATTTCCGGCAATACCTGCCAGCAAATAAATACCCGTAAAACGCCAATGTCCAAACATTGTCTCAATCTGAATTCCAATAAAGTATAGCGTAAACATATTAAGTACGATATGTTCAAAACCAATATGCAAAAATATGGGATTAAATAATCGCCACCACTCACCATTTATGATAAGTGGATTATATTTCGCACCAAATTCAATTAAGACGTTTGTATCCTGGCTACCACCAGCAATCGTCATCATGACAAAAATAATTGCCGATAGTCCTATGAAGAAGTACGTCATAAATGGTGTGCTTTTATATTTTGCCAAATTCATGAAATAGCTCCTTATTTATCTAATAATTTACAAAATAACGTTTACAAGATTTTGTTTCAAATAGTATAAAAGTTATTTAAAATAAAAAAACAACAGGAAAATCCCTGTTGTTATTTTGTTTCGCGATGTAAAGTAACCTTACGATCACGTGGGCAAAATTTATTAAGCTCAACACGATCTGGATTATTACGTTTGTTTTTACTTGATAGGTATGTCCGTTCATGACATTCCGTACATTCTAATGTAATGTGTACACGCATGGTTGCAACCCTCCATATATTTCTTCATAATTTCATAAGACATATTAGTCTTTAACGTCTTATATAATATCATTATTAATAAGTAAACGCTAGTGTTTTTTTTTATTTGTTAAGGAAATTTACTTTACAGCAACAAAATCACTAACTATGATGCTTATTTACCACTAGATTCTACCATTTTCCAGAACGCTGAGTAAATTTTAACTGCCGCCTGCGAATTAATACCGCTACCCGTATTGTTAGCCATACCAGGGAATACCAACGCCACAACCACTTTAGGTTTATTTGATGGCGCATATGAAGCCAAACTGAGCGCTTCCGTTTCAGCCGTCCCATAGAATGTTTGTGCAGTACCTGTTTTAGCTGAAATTGATGGTGTGGCGTCACTCATCATACCACCAGTCCTCAATGAGTTTGATCCATGAACAACTTTATAGAATCCAGATTGAACAACATCAAATTGAGATTTTGTTGCATTAACCGTGCTTAAAATATTAGGCGTCATTTCCGTTTTAACAGATCCTAATGAACCATCTTCGTTGGTAGAACGAATTGCTTTAACAATTTGTGGTTGTAATCTTGTCCCACCGTTAGCCATCGTTGACATATATTGCGCTAATTGAATTGTCGTATATGAATCATAATTTCCGAAAGATAAATCAAGTGCTTTACCAATATTTTCTTGGTTAGCCACCCCTTCAAATCCAGTTGATTCCCCAGGTAAATCGACACCTGTTTTGATACCTAGTCCAAATTGGTTAAAATAACCACGCATTTTGGGGAAGATAGAATTTGCCATATCAAGTGAAGATCCGCTTGAATACTTAAATCCACCCTCTCGCATTGCCAATTGCATCATGTACGAGTTAGAAGAGACCATTAACGCATCAGATGCTGATAACGTCATATTAGCGGAACCAGAAGTATTAAACCACGATGATTTAGGTGCTGTTCCGGCAAGCCTAATCGGCTCATCAGTTATTGTATTACTTGATGGCGTAATCACACCGTCCATCATGGCTCCCATAACTGTCGCTCCTTTAACAACTGAACCCATTGTAAACACTTGATTTATTGACCCAAGTGCATCATCTGTAACCTTGCCAGTCTTAATATTCCGATTAACTCCAGCCATGGCATAAACTGCACCAGTATTAGGATTCATAACAACGGCGTAAGCACCGGGATTATATGGGTTACTTCCGGCAATTGATTTTACGCTATCATTCATAATTTTTTGTACTTCTGCTTGGAATTCAGCATTAATATTTAAGACAAGATTGTCCCCTTTTTCACCACTGTATTCTTGTGCCTGTTTCACAATTTTACTATTGGCCACTTCAACCTTTGTTTGTGACTTCGTTCCTTTTAAAACATCTTCATACTGTTTCTCTAAGTAACTCTGCCCAACACTATCATTTCTTGAATAACCTTCAGCCATTAATGTTTCGATATTATCACTAGGTAACCCAGTCGATTCGCTAGTAACATTTCCAATGATACTATTCATACTTTTACCATTTGGATAACTTCTTGACCAGTTAGTCCCAATTTTAATGCCATTCATGCCTGATAAATGTTCACCAACTTCGGCCATTTCTGTATCCGATACATCAGTCGTTTTTAAATAAACCGTTGATAATGAGTATGCACCTGTCATTTTGGCAAAAACAACTGCAGCCTCTTTTTCTTTATCATTTAATGAGTCGATATTATTTTGAACAACATAATCAACTGCCATTGCGTTAAAATCGGCACCAGCTAGTTTGTTGACATCAGCATCGGTTAAATTTTTTTCTTTTTTAATTGCAGCGGTAACCGTAGATAGATGTTTTTTATCTGCCAAGTAGTAGTCAGCAGCATTACGATCCGTCAATTTTTTTGTATCAATACTGACATATGTTACTAAGTTATTGGCAATCTTATATAAATCAGGCGACAAAACCCCTGATCCTTTTGTGTACGTGATTGCTCGCGAAGAGTTGTTGCCAACTAATACTTTACCCGTTGAATCATAAACCATCCCTCGTTGAACATTCTTAGTTTCCGTTGTCGTATCCGTGCTATTGACAGTTGCTTCAAATGAAGCCCCGTTTAAAATTTGCAGATAAGCTAATTGTGCCAGTAATGCTGCAAAAAGTAAGAAAACGATAAAGAATAAGAAATTTAATCTGAATGGAATATGCGATTTATTTTGTTTACTTCGACCCTGCTTTGATTTTGGAAGTTTCACGTTTAATTACCTCTCACTGTATCATTATTAGTCTTTTAGTTCGTATAAATATATCACTTATCATATTACCACATTTTGAGACCCATTGTGATCATAAGCGAGAGAACGGATTGTATTGTAATAAAAACTTTAATTATCTTTTAATTTGGTGCTTACATCTATTATTGATTCATGTGATTAACGCCTAAATATGCTATTCTTATTACCATACATTAATAGTCAGAGAGGTTTTAAAATGCTCCCAATAAAAAATTACCTAAAAAAACATCACGTTCTTCTTTTAAGCTTTCTTATTCCGTTCACCATCATGCTTTGTTACTTCATTGGTCGAAAAATGTATCCATTTGGAAACAGTTCTTTATTAACTGTTGATTTAGGTCAGCAATATATTGATTTTTTCTCATACTTTAGAGCGACGCTTCTTCACCATCCTACAAGTTTCTTTTACTCATTTTCACAAGCCATTGGTGGTGACATGTTAGGTGAATGGGCATATTACTTGATGAGTCCTTTTAATCTCATCTTTTTACTTTTTCCGGGTAAATCAATAGTCGCCGGGGTTATGGTGGTTACACTCCTAAAATATGCTTTATCGGGCCTTACTTTTGGATTACTCCTGAAAAAAACAACGAGAATGAACTCATTTTACATTCCACTCTTTGCTACGGCATACGCCTTAATGGGCTGGACGATTGCAAACCAGCTTAATCTGTTGTGGCTAGATGCGGTGATTTTATTACCTCTTGTCATTTTAGGTTTTGAAAAACTACAAAATAATTCTAAGAGTTGGGCATACACTTGGTGGCTTGCATTACTTTTAGTTGTTAATTACTACATGGGCTATATGGTTTGTCTCTTTATGATTTTATACTTCTTGTATACCACAAGTCGTGTAAGCATAACATTTAAACAATTCCTAAAAAAGGCCTGGACCTTTACATATAAATCACTAATCTCTGTAGCAATTTCGGCCGTTATCTTATTTCCAACCCTATTTTCCTTACTTTCGAGCAAGGGCCAATATACTGAAGAATCTATTAAGGCGAAGTTTGAGTATAACCCATTAGCAATGCTGTCAAAATTTGTAATTGGCTCTTTTAATTTTGATCAAATGCCTTCTGGCTTTCCAAATATTTTTGTCGGAAGCTTAGTTTTAATTGGTTTTATTTTATATTTCATGAATAATCGTTTCTCTATTAGAGAACGAGTCGTCGCTTTCTTAATCACAAGTTTCCTCGTTTTATCTATGTGTTTTGAACCTTTAGATTTGCTGTGGCACGGGATGCAATTCCCAGTTTGGTACCCTTATCGCTTTTCGTTCGTATTCTGTTTTTGGATTATTCTATTGGCTGCTCAACAGTTCGAATACTTTAATCCTGTTAAACATTGGAAGATAGGTATCGTAAGCATTTTATTCATTGGCATGTTCACTTACCTATTCTTATCGGGAACAACATACAATTATCTATCAAACGAAACCTTATTTTTATCGATTCTATTTATTTTGTTAATGCTAATATTAATTCAGTTTCAAGACCATTCATCACCTTCATTTAAATGGTTATTATGTATGGGTGTTATTGCCGAAATGTCTTGTAATGCCGTTTATTCGTTAGATAATATTAGTTATTTATCTACGAGTGAGTACGACGTTTCAACATCAGCTTTAGCAACAGAAAGTAAGTCTTTAAAGAAAATAGACAATTCTTTCTATCGTGTTGCTCAAACATATAGTCGTACCAAAAATGATGCAATGTCAGCCGATTTTTTCAGCGGATCTCACTTTAGCTCTGCCTTCTCGAAATCTATTCCAACCTTTTACGGTAAGATTGGGCAACCAGACGGCGATAACTATGTCACCTATTCAAATGGTACTTTACTGACAGATGCTCTGTTAAACATGAAATACGTGTTCACTCCGAAACAAATGAAATCGTCAAAAGCTCTTACAACACAACTAGAAACTCTAACACCACTGACTGAAAAACCTGATACGTCTTACTACAATACTGTTTCAAGTGATTCATTAACTGAGACAGTTAAAAATCCGTATGCCTTATCAATTGGTTACGTGGCAAATGATACTGTTATTTCGAAGAAAAACAAGGCAACTAACCCATTGAGATATCAATCGGACTGGCTAACTTCTCTTACAGGTGCAGACAATAGTACCTTATTCTCACCAATCAATTTTAATACAGTCAACTTTGATAATGTTGGTTCACAAGCCAATTTAACTGACTCTATGTTAACTAAAACTAAATTGAGTAAACCTGGAATTGTAACTTTTACTTATACGCCAACAACAAATGATGCTTACTACTTAACTTTAGGCGCCGGATTAAGCACAGATAATGTCCTATTTAAGTTAAATGGTCATGAATTGAAACAGTATAAAACTTATCGAAATACTGTTGTTGTAAATATTGCATCAAATGATAAAGGTAAAAAGATCACTTTAACGGCAAAATTAAAGAAAAGAACCCTTTTCTTAGAAAACTTTACGCTATATCGAATGGACGTAAGGTCATTTGAAACACAAATTAATCATTTGCAGGCAAATGAATTAAACGTTAAAAAATATAATCAACATTCAATTACTGGCTCAGTAAATGTTAAAAAGACTCATCAGGCTATTTTCACAACTATTCCGTATAGCAAAGGTTGGCATGTAAAAATAGACGGTAAGTCGGTCTCAACAACTAAATCTATGGATACCTTCCTTGCCTTTAGCGTTGCGCCTGGTAAACATACTGTTAAGCTCGTTTATTGGCCACCTTACATGGGTATTGGCTTACTAATTTCGATTCTAGCCGTATTAATCGTTCTTATTGGTCCAATTATTAACACCATCAAAAGACTGATTAAATAGTTTTTGTGTAATACAAAAGGATAAGATTGCGATATGCAATCTTATCCTTTTATTTTGTTTTATTCATTTTTCCATCAAATTCTGTAACAAATCTTGTTTCTCCGATAATTAATAATTGATCATTTGGTAAAATTATCTGGTCCGCCAATGGCGAAATAATCATTTCTTTCCCACGCCTGATACTAATCACATTCAGGTTAAACGTTGATCTAAAGTTTAACTCATCCAATGTTTTATTAACGTATCTTGGGTCCGTCATATCAATCTCAGCCAGTCGATACCCATCATCCAAATCTAGATAGTCTAGCAAGTGATTAGAGCTTAATGCCCTACCAAGTTTTATTCCCATATCTCGTTCAGGATGTACAATATGATCTGCCCCAACTTTTTGGAGTACCCGAGCATGATATTCATTTAAAGCCTTAGCCGTCACAACGGGAACGCCTAACTCTTTAACCATTAATGTAACCAAGATACTTGCTTGAATATCTTCACCAATTGCCACAATGACGTGATCAAAATTACGGATTCCAATTGACTTAAGTGCTTCATCATCTTGTGCATCCGCAACAACAGCATGCGTTGCAATATCCATATAGTCGTTTACCCTTGCTTCATCCTTATCAATAACCAAAACTTCTTGTCCGGATTCAATCAAAGTTTGACAAACACTTGAACCAAATCGGCCCAGTCCAATGATTGCAAAATTCTTTTTCAATTTATTTCACCCCACTTAATTTTAATAAAAAAAGATTAAGAACAAATATATTTGCACCTTAATCTTTTCTATTTAACTTTTATAAATTATCTTTAACATCCGTAATTTTAACATCAAAATTACCATTTGGTGTTTCAATCGTCACTGTTTCATTTAATTTATGACCAAGTAATCCCTTGGCAATTGGTGATTCATTAGAAATCTTACCAGACATTGGATCAGCTTCTGCCGCGCCAACAATCGTATACGTTTCCGCTTCTTCACCGGGTTCCATAAATGAAACTGTTTTTCCAACTGAAACTTCATCGTCGTCTATACCAGCATTATCAATAATTTCTGCATAATGTAGCATATGTTCGATTGTCTTAACACGACCTTCAACAAAGCTTTGTTCATCTTTAGCTGATTCGTATTCTGAATTTTCTGATAAATCACCATAGCTACGCGCAATTTTAATTCGGTTAATAATTTCTGCACGTGTTTTTGTTTTTAATGTTTCAAGTTCTTCTTCAAGTTTAACTTTACCGTCTACGGTCATTGGGTATACTTTATCTTCTGCCATTACTTACTCCTCTTAAAATTGATATGTTCAATATGCCTATCAGATTAACATTTAATGTTGCGATTGTAAACCGGTTACGTAAATTATTGCACGTAACCATTATCCGTTTGAGTCGTAGGAGAAAAGGCTTGATAATATTCGTATGTCTTAGAATACTCTATTTTTTTAGAATTTGAGTTGAAAATGAAATAGATATTATCTTTCTTCCTGTCCAACGGTTTTAATACGGCCTGAATGGAATCCAAGCTGGCATTATTAAACGGACCCGGTCCAAATCCTTTGTAGACATACAAATTATATGGTTTATCCGTATAATAGTCCGCCGATGTTAACTCTCTCTGCGGTGTGTTCAAAGCGTAACTAACTGAAATGTTCGATTGCAAAGGAATCTCTGCATCAATCCGATTAAAATAAACGCCCGCAATTTTCTGTCGATCGGCATGATTTGCCGTCTCCTTTTCAACTAGTGAAGAAAGCGCAATAACATTTTGAACCGTTAACTTTTGTTTTGATATCGTTTCATAATAAGGCGACAATTCATCATTGGCCTTAACAATCATTTGTTCAACAAGATCCTTCAACGTCGTTTTTTTATAAACAGTGTACGTTGCAGGGAACAGATAACCCTCTAAATGATATCTGACATTTTTAGACGCCATAGAGGAATTTAAAAGGTCCGGATATTTTTTGTCCAGATACGTTAAAAAAGTTTTATTTTTCATTAGTTTGATAAAATCGTCATACGAAAAGTTGGTTTTTTTAGCAATAGCTTTACCAATTTCATTGACTGTCGTTCCCTCACTAACTAAAACTTTAGTTAACGTATTTTGAATAGGTTCACTACTACCACCTTGCTGAAGGGTCCATGCAATCTTATCTAAACTCATAGATGCCTTAAGTTGATAATAACCACCTTTAAATTGTGAAACGTTTTTTTGTTTCACATAATAAGTATAAACAGTCCCACTTTTAATAATTTTATTTTTTTCTAAAATGGTTCCAATTTGTTTTGTATTTGATCCAATTGGAATATAAACCTGTTCAATTTTATTATTATTTTTATCTAAAGGGTCTAATGACGCTTTTATATAATTGTAGGTCATAAATAATATTGTCAGCAGTAACACGCACAATAATGTTATCACCCCTACAATTATTCTTTTAGCTTGTTTTTTATTATTCTCTGGTGGCAATTCTGGAGAGATATCCTCATTTTTCATTAATTAACCTCCTCACGCAGTATAACAATGGCACCCTTATACCGCGTTTAAAATTATCGGATGTCTGCCTTGAATGTTTCTTTCAAGGCCTCAATAACACGATTAAAATCTTTTGTCACATCTTCTTCAACCAACGTCTTAGTAGCATCTTGATAAGTTAACGTGTAGGCAAGAGATTTCATACCGGATTCGATATGAGAACCCTGATAGAGGTCAAATAAATGAATGTTAATTAAATGTTTTCCACCCTGTTCTTTAATTAATGTTTCAATATCACTGTTAGCTGATTCATTAGCAACCATTAAAGCTACGTCACGGGTAACTGCTGGGAATTTAGAAATAGGTGCAAATAACCGTTCTTCTTTTTTAGCATCAACTAATTTTTGAAGATCTAATTCAAAGACATATGTTTCCTTTAAATTAAATTCTTTAGCCGCGTTAGGATGAACTTGCCCAACGAACCCGATTAATTCATCTTTTAGATATACATCTGCCGTACGTCCTGGATGCATGTCTTCGTGACTTTCAGATGCTACGTATGTAACATCGTCAGTTAATTGTAGTTGTGTCAAAAGTTGTTCAACCACTCCTTTAATCATGAAGAAATCAACTGGTTGCTTATCACTTTGCCAGTTAGCAAGTTTGAATAAACCTGTCATTGCACCCGCAATATGTTCAATTTCGACGGGTCGATCTTCACCTTCACTACGGAAAAAGACCCTACCTTGTTCATAAAAAGCAATATTATCTGATTTACGTGCTTCATTATAGCTTAAATCGTCTAGTAAACCGCTAATTAAATTCATCCTTACAGTTGTTCGTTCTGAACTCATTGGGAACATTAAATTAGTTGTATACACATCTTTTTCTTCAAAAATAAACTTACCGGCTTTTTCTTCAGTTGTTAGACCATAGCTGATAGCCTCCGACAATCCGGCAGATTCCAAAATATGACGTGCTTGACGAACCAATTTTTGCTTGTAAGTATATTTACCAGGTGTCATCTCACCCGTTGGAAGAGTTGAAGGAATATTGTCATAACCATAAATCCGAGCAATTTCTTCAACTAAATCTGCTTCAATGCTGATATCCCAACGTCTTGCGGGTACTTCAACATTTAAAACTGATCCTCGATTGGTTACGGTAAATCCTAATTGTTGGAATAATTTAGTGATTTGCATTTCCGACAATTCAGTTCCCATCACATTATTTAAATGCGTCGTCGTTGTGTCCACAAAGGTTGATTCAGCTTCTAACCGGCTTGCACTGGCCGTACCGGTAACGACTGTTCCGTCACCAAGTTCAGCAATTAACTCAGCAGCAGCGTCAAGAGATTCTTGAACCGTAGCAACGTTAATCCCACGTTCGAAGCGCATTGATGCTTCACTATGGATGCCTTGAGAACGTGCCGTTTTTCTGACCATCGAATTATTAAATACGGCAGATTCAAGTGCAACCGTGACCGTTTCATTTGTTATCTGAGTTGATTCCCCACCCATTGTTCCAGCAATAGCAATAGCTTTTTCGCCATTTGTAATAACGATATCTGAATCTTTCAATTCGCGTTCTTCAGTATCTAACGTCGTTATTTTTTCACCGGCATTTGCCGTTCTTACTAAAATATCTTTGCTGCCTAATTTATTATAATCAAATGCGTGTAAAGGTTGACCATAATCCATTAAGATATAATTTGTAACATCAACAACATTATTAATTGGTCTAACGCCCGCGTTCCAAAGTCTAATCTGTAACCACATTGGACTTGCTTTAACGGTTAGGTCCTTAATAACACGCATAGAATATGTTGGTGCTAATGTATTATCTGGTAAAGCTAAAGAGACGTAGTCTTCAATTTTTTCATCAGAAGTTTCTTTTAAATCTGGATGTTTAAACGTAGCTGGTACGTCGTAATCTGCAGATAATTCATGAGCCACACCGCGCATGCTTAACATATCAGCACGATTGGGTGTGACATCAACGTCAATGATATCATCGTTCATACCTAAATAATCAAACACTGGTTCACCAGGAACCGCATCTTCTGGCATTACGTAAATTCCCTCAACAAATTCTTTAGGAACAACACTTTCAGAAAATCCAATTTCTTGTAACGCACAAATCATACCTTCTGAGGCTTGTCCACGCATTTTACCACGTTTTATTTTAACGTTGTCCGCAATTCTAGAATTTGGGAGCGCAACGATTACTTTTTGTCCTGCCGCGATATTTGGTGCGCCACAGACAATTTGAATCAATTCTTCTTCACCGACGTCAACTTGGCAGACACTCAGATGATCTGAATCTGGATGTGGCACTAAACTATCCACATATCCAACAACGATTTTTTTAAGTCCTTCAGAGGGACGTTTAACGCTGTCAATTTCAACAGCCGTTCGTGCTATTTTTTCAGCAATAACTTTAGGTTCAATGTCTAATGTTAAATATTCGTTTAACCAATTTTTAGATACTTTCATTATTTTCTAACCCCTCTTCGTAAATTGTGACAAGAAACGATTGTCATTCAAGTAGAAATTACGGATATCATCAATGCTATATTTAAGCATCGCAAAACGATCAGGTCCTAAGCCAAAGGCAAACCCACCGTAAACTTCAGGATCAACACCGGCCATTCTTAAGACGTTTGGATGGACCATTCCGGCACCTAATACTTCTAACCAGCCTGTATACTTACAGATTGAACATCCCTTACCATGACATTTAAAACAAGTGACATCAACTTCAACTGATGGTTCAGTAAATGGGAAATAACTTGGTCGTAAACGGATTTCTTGTTCTTCACCAAATACTGTTTTGGCAATTAATTCAATCGTTCCTTTTAAGTCGGCCATTGTTACATGTTTATCAATTACTAATCCTTCAAATTGATGGAATTGATGTGAGTGAGTCGCATCATCCGTATCACGTCGATAAACTTTACCGGGCGATACCATTTTTAATGGTCCTTTTGAAAAGTCATGGGTTTCCATTGTTCTTGCCTGAACGGGTGACGTTTGCGTTCTCATTAATAATTCCTTCGTAATATAGAACGTATCTTGCATATCGCGTGCAGGATGATCAGCGGGTAAATTTAACATTTCAAAATTATAATGATCTTCTTCAATCTCAGGACCAGAAACAACTTGATATCCCATTCCTAAAAAGAGATCTTCTAATTCTTCAATTACTTGCACAATTACATGTGGTTGTCCCAATTGAATTTGAGCTCCCGGTAAGGTTACATCTATTTTCTCTTTTTCTAATTTCTTAGCCGTCTTCTTAATTTCAAGTTCTTCATTTTTTAATCGAATTGCTTCTGCTAATTCATTTTTAATAGCATTAGAAAAACTACCGATTTTAGGACGTTCTTCGGCAGATAAATCTTTCATTCCTCTTAATACTTCCGTAATAGGACCTTTTTTACCAAGTAAATTAACACGAATATCATTAATTTGTTTTAAATCTTCTGATTCACGAATTTGTTTTAAGCCTTTTTCTTGTAGTTCAAGTAACTTTTCTTTTAAATCCATTAATATCGACTCCTTCGTTTGATTGTTTTTACCAGATTTTTTAGACGCAAAAAGGCCCCATCCCTAAAAAGGGACGAGGCCTCGCGATACCACCCTTGTTTTTGGAGACAAAAAGACCCCAAACACTCAAAATGATAACGGCCATTAACCGGTTAATTATTTTACTTAAATTAAAAATTACGTTAATTAACAGCTCCAGAAGTGAATTCAATATCTTATTTTATTGGTCAGTCTCAGTCTAGCTGCCCATCCCTTTGTTACCGAAGTAAGATACCTACTATTTTCTATCTAAGCCTTTAACACTATATTCATAGTTTAAAGGTATAAAAGCCTAGCGTCAAGTCCTACTCGCAATCTTTAAGCGTATACCATTTTTCTGACCATTCGTGAACACTTGTCATCATATTCTTCATGTCCTCACCTTGTTCAGTAAGTTCATAAGAACTACGACTCGTTTCGCCAATTGCACTTCTCGAAACAAGTCCAACCTCTTCAAGCTCTTTTAAACGTTCGACTAACACACGGTCACTGCATTTATCAACTTTTTGAGCTAATTCTTTAAATCGTTGAGGACCTTCATCCAACAAAACATTAATAATTAAACCGTTCCATTTTTTGCCCAGAATTGAGAAAGTTTTCTCAAACTTAGGACAGACTTCATAATTTGTTTTTTCTTGAATAATTTGCATTTTATCCCTCCTCCATTACTTTACTATTATATTTTATCATTAACTAACAAAAAGTAAACAAATTGGTCTACTTTCTAATAAACTAAAAAAGGGTCCGAAGACCCATTCTTTGTTAATCTTATTTTAAAATTGCAATTAACTGCTGGAAACCACGTTTTGATTTATTCTTCACTGGTGAAGAAACCTCGCTCGTTGCTTCATACTTATCAACCATTGTCACAATGTAACCTTCTGGATACTTAGGTGGTGCAATTGTTGCGCCCCACATGTGTTTAATGATGATATCTTTTTCCAAATCAGATAATGTTGTTAATTTTTCTGCATTTCTAACTGCGATACGAGGATGAATCCAGGCATGTGTACCACGATCAAATTTTGTTGTACGCCAATCGTAGTAAAATAAATCGTGCAGTAATCCGGCTCTTGCCGTTGCCTTAGCATTTAAATGTAATTTTTTTGCAATGCGATAACTATCATAGGAAACTGAAATTGAATGTTCTAATCTAGTAGAGAAATGGTGTTGCGTATATTCACTTAGCCTTTGAACTTCTGGTTTAGCCAAAAGATCGCCAACGTAGCTCATGTACAACTCATCATCAAGATACGAATCTTTTTTCATTTATTAACGCGCCCCCAGAATCATTTTTTCATATCTCCATCATATCTGATTAAGCGGCCAATGCAAGCGTAATCTCTTATCTTTAACAAATCGTAATAATCTTGTTATATCGTTTACAATTAGGCCTTAAGTTGAAACATTAGCACACCGGCGGCAATGGCTACATTCAATGATTCCGCACGACCTTTAATTGGAATATATAAGTTGGCATCTGTTGTATTTAACAAATCATTACGCATCCCATTACCTTCATTACCCATAATTAAGCCAAAATTAGCGGCGGCAGGTATTTCGCGATAACTACGTGCATCTTCGTTTAATTCAGATCCATAAAGAGGAATATGATTTTCTTTAAATAATGTTGCAACTTCCATTAAATCAGCATTCACCAATTGAATATGAAACTGACTTCCCTGCATTGAGCGTAAAACCTTAGGGTGATGACTGTCTGCACTGCCTTCACCAAAAATAACGCCAGTTAAACCAGCAGCATCAGCGGTTCTGACCATTGTTCCAATATTACCAGGATCTTGGACACCATCCAGCATCAGCCAGCCACCGGCGAGGTTATCAATTGACAGTTGACGATTTTCTTCCATCTCCACAACTGCATAGATTCCTTGTGGTGTACTCGTATCAGCAAGGTACAAGCTTACTTCGGACGAGATTTCAACTTGTTCAATCTCTGTATTTATAATGTCATCAAAATATCTGAAATCATTTGTAACAAGTAAATACTCAATTTTAGCATCTACCATTAGCGCTTCTTTAACAAGATGCCAACCTTCTAGTAAATACTTATTTTCTTTTTTTCGACCTTTTTTCGTTTGCAATTTTTTCCAATATTTTATTTTAGCATTCTGCGTTGAATTAATTTTTTCCATAATGTTACCCCTCTTACTATTATAATAATTATATCATAATTAAAATGTCATTAGTTGGTAGTTCTCATCTTTTCAAGTTATACTGAGGTAATAAAAGGGCTTACACTAATCTTATGTTATGGAGGATTATATAATGAATGCAATTCAAATTACTGTTTTTGGCCGTGTTCAAGGTGTCGGATTCAGATATACAACCAAAAGGTTAGCCGACAACTTAGGTATCTATGGGTCAGTGCAAAATAATTTTGATGACAGCGTCACAATTAAAGCAAGCAGTCCAGACAATACTCAGTTAGAAAAATTCATACAAAGAATAAAAAAATCACCCACGCCAGCTGGTAAAGTAACTGAATATACAGAAACCCCCTTAACTAATTATAATCCGACTGAATTTACCGTTCTTTACTAACCAGTATTTGTCTATATTTCATTGAAATCCCTTTATATTTAAAGTATAGTAATCGGTATAGTCATATTAAAAGGGGAAATAAATTAATGAAAAAGCTTAAACGTTTGACAATGCTCCCAATATTTATGGCGATCATCTTGTTTTTATCAGGATGTGTACGCCAAGACAAAAATGGTGATCCTTACGGAATGGTTTACGACTACTTAGCAAAACCTACCCAGGGATTAATTGAATGGTTATCAGCTCATCTAGGTAACAACTATGGTTTTGCAATCATCGTGATCTCATTCGTTATCCGAATGGCCTTGATGCCAATGATGATTAATCAATCAAAAAAGGCAACGGTCCAACAAGAAAAGATGGGTTCCATTCAACCACAATTAAAAGTAATTCAAGAACGTCAAAAAGCTGCGAAATCACCAGAAGATAAAGCGGCAATTAATCAAGAAATGATGGCCCTTTACAAAGATAATAACGTCAGCATGACCGGCGGAATTGGTTGTTTACCATTATTAATCCAAATGCCAATCTTTGCAGCCCTCTACGCGGCTATTCTTTACTCAGCAGAATTAAACGGTGCCGTATTCTTCGGTATCAAATTAGGTTCACCATCGATCATTTTTACCGTTTTATGTTTTATCGTCTACTTAGGTCAAGGATTCATCTCAATAATTGGCTTACCACCAGAACAAAAGAAAACAATGCAAATGATGTTAATTGCAAGTCCCGTTATGATGGTTTTTGTGACATTAAGTGCTCCTGCAGGTATTGGTCTCTACTTCTTCATTGGTGGAATCTTTGCTTGTATCCAAACATTTATTATTATGTTAATGCGTCCAAGAATTCGTCGAGAAATCCAAGCAGAGCTTGCTAAGAACCCACCCATCGTTAGAGAACATACGATCATTGACGATGTCGAAGAAACAGTTGAACGTACACTTGATAATGTTGAAGATAACATTTCAGATACGGCAAAAAAGAATCGTAATCGTAACGCAGGTAAACAAAATAGAAAATAAAAAAACGATTAAAACTTCGATTTGAAGTTTTAATCGTTTTTTGTATCCTCAGTAATTTTTTCTGAAGTCAAAGGTAATGAAATTCTGAAGATTGATCCACGTTTTTCAACACTCTCAACCACTAAAGTTCCTTTGTAACCCATTATCAATTTTTGTGCTATTGATAATCCAAGCCCATTACCACCTTTGTCACGACTTCTCGCCTTATCAACACGGTAGAAGCGATTAAAGACATTTTTTAAATCATCTTTAGAAATTCCCTCACCAAAATCTTGAATCGCAATTTGAACCATTTTCAGGTCTTTCGACGCCGAAATATGAATTTCTTTTCTTGTTTCTGAATATTTAACTGCATTATCCATTAAAATAATTAAAACTTGCTCTAAATGATTACGCGATATCTTTACTAAACTTTCTCCTTTAAAATCTTCATCCAAAATAAAAGTAAAATCTGGATGTATCATTTTAAAATCGTTAAAAATTTGTAAAACTACTAGTCGAACATCGGTTAATTCATTTTTAAATGTCATTTCAACTTGTTCAGCCCGTGATAAATCTAACATTTCTTGAACTAAACTCTTCATTCGATTAATTTCTTGTAGAGACGCTTCGATAGATTCGGCCAAAACTGCCGGATCATCTTTACCCCATCTATTCAATAATTCCATATGTCCCTGAATTATCGCGACGGGTGTCCTTAGTTCATGTGAAACGTCTTCAACAAATTGTTGTTGCTGATCGACATAACGCTCCATCCGATCTAACATACTATTAAATAAATCGGTTAAATCAGATAATTCGTCATTTCGATGCAAGTCGGGTACGCGGACGTGTCCAATTGGCGTATCCCCTTCATTTATGATGTCAATCGTCTCATTTACGACGTCAATCGGCCTTAGTAACCAAGATGCAAGAACATACCCTAACATCGCACTACCAAATGTAGCCGTAACGATTAAAACTATGAAAATTAGAATTAGTTTATTACTTATTTTGTGGTAATTTTCTAACGCATTAGCCACTTGTGCATAACCAATTTTTTTACCCGTCTTAGACGAATAGATGGCTCTTCTAGCGACGTAACCATTCACACCATCAATTTTCTGACTGATAAAAGTCATTTCATTTTTTTTAATAAATGGCACATTCAAATTTCTTGAAGCAAAAACTTCCCTTTGGTTCAAATCATAGATGCCAACCGCAATATTTTCTTTTGATAAATTAACAATCACGGCATTTGAATATAAATTATTTTCATCTTTAGACGGACTAGGGTCTGAATTTATTGGTTTTAGATGTTGTTCAGTACTCGCGACGGTTAACTCTTGGTTTTCGCGGCTTAACTGTTGTGTCACCGTTCTTAATGTATTTTGTACATCTTTTTTTTCTTTATCTAATAAAACGCCGCTAAAGCTCTGAAAAATAAGCGCAGAAAAAACGGCAAATATAAGTAATACTCCTATTGCCGTTCCCAATGCCCATTTCCATTTGAGTGACATGCGTCTTACTTCTTTTGGATGCTGGATTATTTTATTTTTCATGATCTCATTACGTACCCTGTACCTCTAACCGTTTGAATATAACTTTCTTCACCGCTGCGATCAATTTTATTTCGTAAATAACGAATATAAACATCTACAACATTTGTTTCAACTTCTGATTCGTAACCCCAAACTTTAGCTAATAAAACATCTCTCGCTAAAACGACATTGACGCTCTCCATCAAAGCCAACAATAATTCATACTCACGTTTTGTTAGTTCAATTACTTCTTTATCACGACGAACGACACGATTTTCTTTTTCAATTGTTAAATCACGATAGGTAACCGTCGTTTGTTTAGCAACGTTTTGTTCACCCTCGATGTCGATACGACGTAATAATGCACGTAAACGTGCCAATAACTCTTCAATTGCAAATGGTTTAACGATGTAATCGTCTGCACCATGATCTAATCCAGATACGCGATCGATGACTGAATCACGAGCCGTCATCATAATAATAGGTGTGTTTTTAACCTGTCGTACACGACGACAAACTTCAAGTCCGTTTAATTCAGGCAACATTAAATCAAGCAAAATTGAATCCCAATCGCCATTTAGTGCCGCCTCTAAACCTGTTCGTCCATCAAAATGAACCTCAGTTTCAAATCCCTCATGTTGTAATTCTAATTCAACAAAGCGTGCCAAATTTTTTTCATCTTCAATTATTAGAATACGACTCATATTTTCATGATCTCCCGTTAGTTTAATTTTATTTTCTCATTCAAATCCAGATACTTTTTAACCGATATCTTACTTTTCTTATTCTACCATTAAATGATATTCTTGCATACACCTTGGTTTATCCAAATTAGATAGCCGTTTATAAGCTTTTCCACTGAATATAGTTTACTAAAAATAAACATTTACCCGTATACGTTTTTCGTCGAAATACCATTTAATCTATCGAAAAACACCTGGATAATTAAATTTTATAAAAAAACAGGCAGCAACATTTTAAAATGTCGTTACCTGTTTTTAGTAGATTTAATTTAATGATTTATTGTTCAGTATACCATGTGTAATGGAATGAACCTGGTTTGTCAGTACGTTCATACGTATGCGCACCAAAGTAATCACGTTGTGCTTGGATCAAGTTAGCGGGCAATACTTCTGAACGATATTGATCGTAGTAAGTAATTGCTGCACTGAATCCAGGAACTGGAATACCAGCTTTAACGGCGATACCTACGATATCACGAACTGATTCTTGATATTTTTTAACAATATCTTTGAAATAACCATCTAATAAGATGTTATTTAAATCAGCTTTTTCGTCAAATGCATCAGTAATATTTTGTAAGAAACGAGCACGAATAATACATCCAGCACGCCAAATCTTAGCCATATCACCAAAGTTCAAGTCCCATTCGTAATGTTCTGAAGCGACACGCAATTGTTCAAATCCTTGAGCATAGCTCATAATTTTACTAAAGTACAATGCTTCACGAATTTTTTCAACTAATTCTTTTTTATCCAATTCACCTAATTTAACTTCAGGTTTAGGTAATACTTTACTTGCTTCAACACGTTCTTCTTTCATTGCTGAAATGTAACGTGCATAAACTGATTCAGAAATAACTGATTGAGGAACACCTAATTCAAGGGCACTTTGTGATGACCATTTACCCGTACCTTTATTACCGGCACGATCTAAGATAACATCAACAATTGGTTTACCAGTACCTAAATCGTCTTTACGTGTTAAAATATCTGCCGTAATTTCGATAAGGTAGCTGTCTAATTCGCCTTCATTCCAGTCAGAGAAGATGCTAGCAACTTCGTCCACTGAAAGTCCTAATAAGTCTCTCAATAAATGATATGATTCTGAAATTAATTCCATATCACCATATTCGATTCCATTATGAACCATTTTAACGTAATGTCCGGCACCGTTAGGACCGATGTAAGTTACACATGGAGCGCCATCTTTAGCTTTAGCTGACATTTCCTCAAGAATTGGTGCAACGAGGTCATATGCCTCTTTTTGGCCACCTGGCATCATTGATGGGCCTTCAAGGGCACCGATTTCACCACCAGAAACACCCATTCCAATAAAGTTAATCCCAGAATTATCTAATTCTGCATTACGACGCACAGTATCTTCGAAGTAAGTATTTCCACCATCGATTAAAACGTCACCTTTATCCAAGAATGGTAATAATTCTGCGATAACAGCATCAGTTGGTTTCCCAGCTTTAACCATAATGATAATTCTTCTAGGTTTTTCTAATGAATCTGCAAATTCCTTAATTGAGTAGCTAGGTACTAAGTTTTTTTCTGAGTGGTCTTTCATAACTTGCTCAGTTTTAGCCCCTGTTCTATTATAGATTGCTACAGTATGTCCACGGCTCTCAGCATTCAAGGCAAGATTCTTACCCATGACAGCCATTCCAATAACACCAATTTGTGCCTTATCCATCATAATACCCCCTACATTTCTTTAATTTTTTGTGAATCAAAAACCATGTAATCTAAGAAAGTATCAGCTACCGACTTCGTCAATAAACCCATTTTAACTTTCAACGTCAATTATACACCAGACAACAAAAATTCCTATCTATTTTGTCTTTTTTTGTTATACTGATTTCAGGAGGTCATTCAAATATGAAATTAGTTGAAGTTCAAGAGTTATACTACGCTATCGATACTTTTTTATACAGTCGAGCAAAGGCTGAATTTTCTAACCACATTCCCACTTTTGACCTAGTTGTTCAAGTTGACGGAAAATTATTAACGGCCGATTTTTTAGATTTAAAAGACAGTCGTATCCAAATTTATAGTACAACGAGTCAACATACAATTGCTTCTCAGTCAATTCCTTATGAAAACGACAGCAGTAATGCTTTTATCAGTCCAATTAGAAAAGCCATCTTCAAAAATTACCGCTCTGAATTCTCGGGTTGGTCAAATCTTAGTAATAAACCTGAATTACTACTTTTAGATTTAATAGACTTAATTAAATCAATTAATTCATCAACTTTTAAGTCCGTTAAAACACCGGCCAAGAATGTGAATTATATTGAAGGCCAAGCTAAACTACCTTTTCAATTCTTTGACCCAGAGACTGACTTTAAAATCATGAGTTTAACAATTAACGAAAAACGATGACATTCAGTTGAATGTCATCGTTTTTTTTGTACAGAAAAAGCCTTAACACCATGGTTGTTAAGGCTTTTTACTTAGCGTAAATTTAGTTGTTTACTTTTACAACTTCTTTTCCGTCATAAAAACCACAGCTAGGACATACATAATGTGATTTTCTTAATTCGCCACAGTTAGGGCAAGCGCTCATACCTGGGACTGTCAACTTGTAATGCGTACGACGCATTCTCTTACGTGTTTTTGATGTTTTACGTGCTGGTACTGCCATTATCAAACACCTCCTTTAAAATTATCCAAAACTTTTAATAAAAGTATTGTTATGTTTATTCCTCTTCAGAACCGTCGTTATCGAAAAAATTCTGTAACGACGCAAATCGAGGATCAACTTTTTCTTTTCTAACCTGTACGAGTTTATCCTCAGTAAGAACTTCCCAGTCGTCACCGGCGGGTAATTCTTCTGCTTTTTTCTCATCATCAGTCAGTATCTGCATCGGAATCTGTAATAAAACATTATCCTCTATCACAGAATTCAAATTGAGCATATCTTCTTCCAAAATAATTACGACATCATTTTTATCAAATCGTTCAAGTGCTTTATCGCGATAACCCACATAAAATTCATCAACTGAAAAATTCAATGGGACATCGACACTCTCTAGCGAACGTGTTGATGGCATCTTAACTGTCAAACTAACGTTAAAATGGCCGATGACATCTTGATGGTCTGCCGTTAGAATACCCGTAACATGGACTTCTGATACCGACGTAATTATTTTGTTGCGCAACATTAATCCTTCGGAAAGGTTTAACATTTCGTCAACTTGAAGTGGTTCATCACTTTGTTTTTTTAACTCAACTAAGGACCATTTCATGCAAATATGCCTCCTAATGCAACGCTTATGATTATACCTGTGATTAAAAACATTGTCAATGATATTTCCTTGACAGGTTGTTAATTAATTTGCACGGGGTATCTAAAAAGATCAGATTCCTTATGGCTAACTAAGCCATAAATAATCCCTGCTCGATAATCTAAAGAATAAAGACCCTCTTTATCTTTTTTACTAATTTTAGTTAGTATTGGATATGGGACTTCCTTCTTCAAATAATTAAGTAAACTCTGACCTCTTTTTGAGAACCCTAAGACATGATAATAAGGCTGCTTGTATTGTTTGTCAATTTCATTTTTATTTATTTTTAATAAAACGTAAGTTGCGAGCCTTGAAATTTTTGTATACGTTACTCTTTTTGACTTTACTGCATGGACCCAATCATCGAAACTAGCGTCTTCAGGCAATTTCTCGTACTGTTGTAGTAATCGGTACTCGATTCCCTCAGACACACCATAAATCGTCGATAATTGCTCAGGCGTTAGCAGACTCAACTGATATTTAAGATAAGGCCAAAAATCATGCCAATCAATCCATTTTTCATTTTTTGAATCAATTTGTGTCTGCCACGGAACGACATTTTCAATGGATTCTTGATTTCTAACTGCTAATCTAATCGCAGTGGCACTTGCAATCTCTTGTGAATCATTAAATATAGTTTCATGATAGCCTGCACCAATCCGTTGAATAGGACACAATTGAATCTCAGATTTTTCTGATAAACAGGCTTCAGCATATGCCAGACCCAACAAATCATTTGGCTCATCAATATGAATACCTGTTCTGTCAAAAACAGCCTGTTGATACTGACTGGCATAAGTTTCATTATATTGATTAAAATCACCATCTATATTTTGAATTTTAACTGCGATAGACTTGAAGTCTAATTTTGGATGCTCGGCGCCAAACACAAGCCGAGTAACTTTCATCCCCGATAATAACTTAATTGCGCCTTTAGCAAATAAATCGGCCGGTTGGACAGAAAACGCAACGGGTAACTCAATCATTAAATCTACACCAGACTGTAATGCCTGCCTTGTACGGCTTTCTTTATCAAGTGCCGCTGGAATACCCCTCTGCAAAAATTGCCCGCTCATAATGGCAACAATCGTTGTATCAGGATATTGTGCTCTTATTTGATTAATTTGATACAAATGCCCGTTATGAAATGGATTATATTCAACGATAACCCCCGTAGTATCCAAACGTCTCACTCCTATTTATCGCAGACAAAAAACAATCTTGTTGTTTTATCATCGATTTTACTTGTACCAAAATCAGCAGAAACTTGAATATTTTTAAATCCGGCATTTTTTAAGAGTTCAGTGTACGTTTCAACAGAATACGTTCTTTCATGGTGATCTTCAGTGATTTTTTCAAATTGATCATTACTCTCATTTTTAACAAAAAAAGTTAATTCATGAACGACGCTATGTGGTTGTTCATCTTGAAAAGTCGACCATAAAAAAGCCTGGCTATCATCCTGGTAGTTATACATATACCCCGGATAAATATCATCTGTTTGGTGCGTTGATATCACGTCAAAAATAAACCGACCATCCGTTCGTAATAGGCCATGGATTGATTTAAAAACTTTGCCCACAGACTGAGCGTCAGGTAGATAACAAAAAGAATCAGCAAAACAAGTCACCGCATCAAATTGTGGTAACTCCAAATCCTCTAGATCCATCATATCGCCTTGTAGCAACGGTAAAGACACGTTAGCATCTTGTGCATGTTGATCAGCAATTGATAACATCTCTTCAGATAGGTCTAACCCGACAACTGAATAACCCGACTGCGTTAACGCGATAGCTAACTGTCCTGCACCACAAGCTAGTTCAAGTATCTCTGTTTTTTTATTGGGAACTTGTGCCTCGACAAATGTCTGCCAAGAATCATATAAATCAGGATCCATTAATTGATCATATAATTTTGAAAAGGTGGTGTAAATCATTATTCTTCAATCCAAGCTGATAAATCAACAGATGCGCCTTCAGACCAGAATTTTTCAAGATCATAAAATTCACGTGATTCAGTTTTGAATACATGAACAATTAAATCACCAAAGTCTAATAAAACCCAGCTAGTTGAGTTACGTCCTTCAATACGACGAACTTCAACGCCTGCAAGTTCTTCTTGGTCTTGTATTTCTTTGACAATTGCTTTAACTTGGCGAGCTGAATCAGCCTGCGTTACCATGAAATAATCTGCTAATAGGCTAATTTCATGAACATCAATAGCTACCGTTTTTTCGCCACGTTTACTGTCAGCAGCTTTAACTGCAACTTCTAATTTTTCTATACTATTCATTATTACTCCTCTATTCTGCGACCCATTTATTAAAGGTCAAAATTGTTTTAGGATACACTTTTTTATCGGTATCAATTAAATAACTTAGTGTGTGTTTCGTTTCAAACCCAACGGCTGTATCTAAGTTTACAGTCGCAATTTTACGTGCTTCAACAGCTCCGGGGAAAGTCCGACTTTCTTCAATAAAATCGGCCACGTAGACGATTTTATCCAACAAAGTCATATCGACATCCCCCGTTGTGTGCTTCACAATTGAAGTCAATATTTCATTATCTAAAATACCTAATTCGTCATGAATTAACTCAGCACCGACAATACCATGCCAGATGGCATTCCCCCAATTCAATAAATCGGGATCCAAGTGCTTTTGTTTAATTACCGTGATAAATGTTTCATCCGATCGTTCCTTGGCATAATCATGAATTAACCCTGCAATACTGGCTCTCTCTCTATCACCATTATTACGTTCAGCAAGTTCGATTGCTGATTTTTCAACATTTAATACATGTTGAAATCTTTTTTCACTTAAAGTATCTCTTAAAATTTGTACTAATTCTTCTCTAGTTCCACTGAAAAGGTTCTTAGAATAAGCTAAATTACTCACGATATAAGCCTTCTTTCTCAATGTAGTCAGATACAGCTTTAGGGACTAAATAATTAATTGAACGTCCTTCTTTTATCTTATCTCGAATTTGAGTCGAACTAATATCAATTGTTGGGACATCTACCCAGAGTATCGGGTATGGACTCTTTTGTTCAAATCCCGTTCGTTTTACACCAACAAAATTAACTAATTTTACTAACTCATCGATACGGGACCATTTAGGCAAATAAGCAACCATATCGCCACCAATAATAAAATAATAATCATTCTCTGGATGTTCAGCTTTCAAGGCAATCATTGTGTCATACGTAAAACTAACGCCTCCACGTTTCAGCTCAGCATCTTCTATTTTAAAATTAGCATTATCGGCAATACTTTGATTGACCATATCAAGACGATATTTTTCATCAATCGCTTCTTTTTTGTCTACGTGTGGTGGCATAGCATCCGGCATAAATCGAATCTCATCTAATCCCAGTTGTTGACAAACTTGATCAGCAACTATTAAATGTCCCATATGAGGTGGATTAAACGTTCCTCCGAGAATACCAACGCGTTTTTTTTCGCTAGCCAATATGGGGGCTGTTTTAAATTCCGTGACTAAATTAATTTCTTTTAATTTTTGTACTTGAATGGTCAAGTCAAAAACCTCCTCATAATTTTAAATTAAGCGAGTAAATTAACCTTATCAGAGATATCGCGATTTTCAACATCTGTTGCAGCTTGATAAAGAACTAAAGTATGTCCAATTACTTGAACAACTTGAATCGAACTGTTAGATTCGATGAAAACACGGACTTCATTTGTATCAACTGAAGCATTTTGTAACATGTTAATTTTAATTAATTCACGTTTTTCAATTGCTTCGCGGATCTGGTTTAACCAGCTAATCGATACGCCTTCTTTTCCAACTTGGAAAAGTGGACGTAAATGATGTGCTTGACTGCGTAAATATCTTTTTTGTTTGCCTCTTAATGTCATATGTTAGTTAACTCCTCTTATATCATTGCTTTTCGTAAAAGAACTGAAACACCTTTTGGTGCCCAGCCAGCGACTTTTGCACCTTCATTGATGGTTACCCATCCAAGACCAGCAAAAACTAAATCACTTTTTTGTGTTGCTTTGAATTCAAAACGGACTAATTCTGGGAAATCAACCATTTCATCATCTGTTGGTGGGTTTAACAAACCGCCAGCATGTTTTTCATAAAATTCGCTTGCCGATTCTGTTTTTGTTCGATGAATCATTAAATCATTATCAAGATACACGACAACTCCTGGTGTTCCACCAGAAATGTAGTCAAATCTAGCAACAGCCCCAAAGAACAACGTTTGATTATCATTTAACTGATAAACACGTTGTTTAATTTCTTTTTGTGGAGAAACTAATCTTAATGCTTTACCAGATAAATAATGGGCCATTTGATCCTGATGAATAATCCCAGGGGTATCTATTAAAGCACGATCATCATCCAGTGGAATTTCAATCTTATCAAGCGTCGTTCCTGGGAATCTTGACGTTGTTATTAAGTCTTGAATACCCGTTCTTTGTTTGATAATTTGATTGATTAACGTTGATTTACCAACATTAGTTACCCCAACGACGTAAACATCACGACCTTCACGATATTTTTCAATTAATTCCAACAACTCATCAATCGCAAAATTCTTCGTCGCACTTGTTAATGCAACATCAATAGGTCTCAATCCTTGTAAGTTAGCTTGTTGTCTCATCCAATCTTTTAACTTCGAGCGTCTTAATGATTTAGGTAATAAGTCAGCCTTATTTCCAACCATTAACACGGGATTATCACCTACAAAACGGTGTAACCCAGGAATTAAACTACCATTGAAATCAAAAATATCAATAACATTAACGATTAACGCATCAGCGCTACCAATTTGATTCAATAATTTTAAGAAATCATCATCTGTTAACTTAACGTCAGCAATTTCGTTGTAATGTCTTAATCTAAAACATCTTTGGCAATATAATTCATTTGTTTCAAGTCCTTTTTTTACCGCAGACTTAGGTGTATAGCCCAACTCATCAACGTTTTCACTTTGAATTTTCGAGCCGCAACCAATACAAAAAAGATCTTCGTCAACTTCTGGTACTTCGATTATGTCAGTCATCCAATGAATTCCCCCATTTAGTTTTAAAGTCATGTTTTTTAATCAAATGATTTTTAATTCTTTTTTCAATGAAACGATTAGGTTTCGTATTCCAAGCGTCAGATTCAACAAGCGGTTTCACCAAAATACTTTTAATTCCCGCATTATTAGCTGCAGCAATATCGGTCATTAACTGATCACCAATTAAGACTAAATCTTGGTTATCCATCTTAAATTCATCTTTAACTTGGTTTATTCCTTTTGTAAAGGGCTTCAGTGCTCGTGAAACAAATGGCAATCCTATATGTTCCAATGCCTTTTCAACACGCTCATGACTGTTATTTGACACAACAATTACTGGAATTGAAGCCGCAGCAACAATCTCAAGCCAACTCTTTAATTCAGGTGTTCCATTTGGATTATCCCACGCAATTAATGTGTTATCTAAATCAGTCATAACAACTTTAATGCCGTGGTTTTGTAAATCTTCTGGCGTTAAATCATAGATTGATTCAACCATCCAGGTTGGTTTATATCTCTCAAGCATGTTTAGTTACCTCAATTTTAGAATAATAATCTAAGTATAATGTACTTTCACTTAAATTGCATGTTTTCTATGAAAACAATTGAATTTAATTTCACTTTACAATGAAAGAAACGCTCAAAACCTTCGTCAATCCTGGTCGTTTATGAAAATATCTTTACTCCCAAGTCTGATGATCAAGCGCCATTCCCCAAAAATTATATTCTTCAATGCTACTTATTTTAAACGCATTCGCCATTGCTTCAACGGTCTCTTGGCTGGATTCCTTTGCGACTCTATCTAATGAACGTCGTTGATTATCTACGGATTCTTTAAATTCATCAGTTGAATACGTTTCAATCCATCTTTGATACATCGGATTCGGAGAGCCTTTACCAATTAACTTGTAACCAATCTCTAAATAGAGCCAAGCACATGGTAAAAGGCCAGAAAATGCAGCTTCTGGATTAAATTCAGCTAATTGACGATACATATGTGATACGTAATGGTACGCAGTTGGTGCAATTCCGGTTTGCTCAATTTCTTCATCCGTAATATTTAACTCTTTAAAAAAATCATCTCTAATTGCTGACTCACTCTGTGCTAATCCTTCAGCAGATGCAAACATTAATTTTTTAATTTCTGCATCATCTGATTGCTCCCCAACTAATTGGTGAATTTTACTAAAGTGTTTCAGATAATAATGATCTTGAATTAAATAATATCTAAAAGTCTCCGCAGGTAAGGAACCATCAACTAGTTGTTTAATAAATGGATGTTCAAAACTCCGCTCCCACCAATCATTTGATTCTCGTCGTACCTTTTCTGAAAATAACATGCTTAACTCCTTTACAGAAATTTATTAAAAAAAGAGAGCACTTGACGATTGGTCAAGTACCCTCTTGAATTTATTATTTGCTTAGTGCTTTTTTAGCTTCATCTGCAACAGCAGTAAATGCTGCTGAATCTTTAACAGCTAATTCAGCTAACATTTTACGGTTAACTTCAATTTCTGCTAATTTCAAGCCATGCATCATCTTGCTGTAACTTAAACCGTTCATACGTGCTGCAGCGTTAATACGTGCAATCCATAGACGACGGAAGTTACGTTTTGTTTGATGACGATCACGGAATGAATATTGGTACGATTTCATTACTTGTTGTTTAGCTACCTTAAATTGGATATGTTTTGATCCACGGTAACCTTTTGCTAATTTAAGCATTCTTTTGCGACGTTGACGTGTAACAGTTCCACCTTTAACTCGTGGCATGAAAATTCCTCCTTATTGAGCCATTTAAAATGGCATCAATTGTCTAATTTATATTTATTATTTCATTTGTGAAAGCATTTGTTTGATACGCTTGTTATCTGATGCTGACACTGTAGTTGATTTGCTTAATTGACGACGTTGTTTCTTAGTTTTACCATGCATACGATGACTTGTATAAGCTTTAGAACGTTTTAAGCCACCATTTCCTGTACGTTTAAAACGTTTTGCTGATGCACGATGAGTCTTTTGTTTTGGCATAATCCTAATATCCTCCTAATATAGCTTTACTTTTCAGCCTTAGGTGCAAGCATCATGAACATACTACGTCCATCCATCTTCGCTCTTGATTCAACTGTTGCAGCTTCTTTAGCAGCATCAGCGAAGCGATTCAAGACATCACGTCCGATTTCTTTATGCGTAATTGCACGGCCTTTAAATCTAATTGATACTTTAACCTTATCACCTTTTGCAAGGAATTTTGAGGCATTTTTCAATTTTGTATTGAAATCGTTAATATCAATCGTTGGACTAAGTCTAACTTCTTTAACATTAACAATTTTTTGGTTTTTACGGGCTTCTCTTTGTTTCTTTTGTAATTCGAAACGATATTTCCCATAATCCATGATCTTAGCAACAGGTGGTTTCGAGTTAGCAGCAACAACAACAACATCTAAATTGGCAGCTTCTGCCATATCTAATGCTTCTTGTTTGGTTTTAACACCAAGCTGTTCACCATCGTCACCAATTAAACGAAGTTCCGACGCGCGGATACCTTCATTGACCATTTTGTCTACTTTATCAACTGCTATGGCAATGCACCTCCAAATTTTTTTGAGAAAAAGCACAGAAAAACGGGCAGTAATAATAAATTATCACAGCCCGCTTGAAATCCATTTTAATTGGAATTTAATTTCAATAATATTCTGCCCAGAGACTCTTTTGTCCCTTTAGGCGAGAAGCGGGAGCCTCTGCTTTTTTCTTAACTTTTAAATCATAACAAGTTGGTAACATTTTGTCAAGCCAATTGAAACGAATCTTTTTTATGCCTTACGACTGTAGTTCGCAATTTCTTTTGAAATGTTATTAATAAAGTCTTCTTTTGTGAACACATTAGAATCATCTTCACCATGACGACGAACAGAAACGGTATTCTCCGCCACTTCATTATCACCGACAACCAAAATATAAGGAACTTTAGTTACTTGTGCATGACGCATCTTGTAACCCATTTTTTCATTACGTTCATCAACCGTTACACGGACGCCACGAGCAACTAAATTAGCACGTAAATCATGTGCATAGTCGGCGTGGAGATCATTCTTAACGGGAATAATTGTCACTTGCTTAGGAGCTAACCATGTTGGGAATGCACCCTTGTACATTTCTGTTAAGTAAGCAGTGAAACGTTCCATTGTTGAAACAAGTCCACGATGAATCATAACTGGACGATGTTCTTCACCATCGTCACCGATGTATGATAATTCAAATTTTTCAGGCATCATGAAATCTAATTGGATTGTTGACAATGTTTCATCATTACCCAATGCCGTTTTTGTTTGAACATCTAATTTAGGACCGTAAAATGCTGCTTCGCCTTCGGCTTCATAGTAATCAAGACCTAAGTCATCCATAGCACCTTTTAGCATATTTTGTGATTTAGTCCACATTTCATTATCATCAAAGTACTTCTCTGTATTAGCTGGGTCACGATAACTTAAACGGAATGAGTAATCAGCAATCCCAAAATCAGCATAAACTTCCATCATTAAACGAAGTACGCTTTTAAATTCTTCTTGAATTTGATCAGGTGCAACAAATGTATGTCCATCATTCAACGTCATTTCACGTACACGTTGTAATCCTGAAAGTGCACCTGATTTTTCATAACGATGCATCATACCTAATTCAGCAATTCTGATAGGTAAGTCACGGTATGAACGGATATGATGCTTGTACACTTGAATATGTGAAGGACAATTCATTGGACGTAATTCCAATTCTTCGCCATCTCCCATATCCATTGGTGGGAACATATCTTCACGATAATGATCCCAATGGCCTGAAGTTTTGTATAAATCTAAGTTAGCCAAAATAGGTGTGTATACGTGGTCATAACCATTTGAAACTTCCTTATCAACAATGTAGCGTTCAATCGTACGACGAATTGTGGCACCATTAGGCAACCAGTAAGGTAATCCAGCACCAACTTTAGGATCTACAAAGAATAAATCTAAGTCATTACCGATCACACGGTGATCACGCTCACGTGCCTCTTGGCGACGAACTAATTCTGCATCCAAGTCTTTTTGTTTAAAGAACGCTGTTCCGTAAACACGTTGTAACATTGGATTACTTGATTTACCTTGCCAATATGCACCAGCAACTGATAATAGTTGGAAAATTTTAACGTCTGCTGTTGAGCGTAGTTGAGCACCGTCACTTAAATTAATGAATTCGCCTTGTTTGTAAACTTCTACTTGGCCATTTTCATCAGTTGCTTCTACAACTAATTCAGCACGATAAGGATCTCCAGCAAATAGTTCAAGCGCTTCAGCTTTTGAAATTAATTGACGTTCAATTTTTAAGTTTTCTTTAACAATAGCTTTCATTTTGTCTTGGATTTTTTTCAAATCATCAACACTGACCTGTGTTTCTCCATTATCTGTATCAAAATAGAATCCATTTTCAATATCAGAACTCATTCCAAATTTCATACCTGGATATAATTGTTGTAAAGCATTAGCCAAAACTTGAGCGGCAGTATGCCATAAAACAACCAAGCCATCTTCAGAATCTTTAGTGACTATTTCAATAGCACCATCAGCCTCTAATGGACGAAGGTAATCAACCAAAACACCGTTGAATTTACCGGCAATTGATTTCTTAGCTAAACTAGGACTAATTGATTTAGCAACATCTTCTGTTGTAATGCCCGCATCAAATTCTTTGATTGCGCCATCTGGAAAAGTAATATTTATTTTTGACATGTTAACTTCCTCCATTATTTATCTATTTTTTGATACAAAAAAAGTCCCTAATACACAAATAAGCTTGTGTATTAGGGACGTCGATTAACGTGGTTCCACCCAAATTCAAATCTTTGCCGAAACAAAAATTTCTCCATAGATTTTAACGGATTCAATCCGACCCAACAAAAAGTCAGGCAACATTATGGAAGTGGTCATCACTTATTCTCTGCCAAGAAAGCTTTCAGCTATGCTTTCTCTCCCTGCGGACATAAAAAAAGAATGTAATCTTCCGTATCAATTTAATAACTATTTAACCATTTTTAGTTCATTTTAGCAACTACTAATCTTACTTAGGTCGTCTATTCTTACCAACAATTTTAACTTCTTTTGCTAAAAAATGAACGCGTTCCATGATTCTTTTTGCTTTAAGCGGTTCATCTTCGCCCTTTTGACTAATACGCAAATGTTCATCTTCCAATTGTTTCATCGAAAAGTTAGAACTAAAGAAAGTTGGTAATTCCTCCTGCATACGGTACTGCAAAATAACGCCTAAAATGTCATCTCGAACCCAGCTGGACATTGCATCCGCGCCGATATCATCAATCATTAGAATTTCAGATTTTTTAACAGCGTTTAGCATATCGTAGACGCGATTATCACTAATTGCATTTTTTATTTCAACGGCAAAACTGGGAAAATGCATTAAGGTTGTTTGATAGCCACGGTTAGCCAACTCATTGGCCATAGCACCTAAGAGATACGTTTTCCCAACTCCAAAACTACCGTAAAAATACATTGCTTGATGATAGGCGTTAGGATTAGCCACAAATTCAGTTATAAATTTCAGACTTTGGCTGAGGGCATCCCCTCGCCCATCCATATCAAAATCATTCATCGTTGCATTTTTAATATCTTTAGACATACTCATAGATTTAACACGCTTAGCTAACGCCTTACTTTTTTGCGTCTCAATGAGCGCATCCGTTGGTACATAAGACACATCAATCATATGATTATTCAAAACCAACTGAGGTTTGTAACCGGGCGCTATCATCCCTTTACCTAAAATAATTTTATTTTTTTCAGATAAAAATTCATACAATTTAGCGTCGGCCCTTTGAACATTAGACTCCGTTAATTCAGCTTTGTTTTTATCCAAAAAAGCAATCACGTCTGGATCTTCGTAAACTTTCTTCATCAAATCACGATAATTCACGTTAGGATATCGTTCACTTAAGTTTTCATTTTTTAGAAATTTCTTAATTTCTGTCCCTAAATCCTCCATTGTCATCCTCCTTTTGGTGCCGTTTTATTAAACTCATCAAGTTGTCGTTGCAATGCAGCTTTATCAATCTCAGTATCCGCCTCAGGTGCTTGATAATCATCCTTTGCCCAATCAGGCAACGTTTCTTTTTTTATTATTTTTCTTTGACGCTGATTTGTTACTTTAGTTTCAGTTTTTTTCGTATTAAAATGACGAACCTGATTAATCGCGTCTTCAGGTGTTTTCACTTTTTGCTGTGACCAGTCATTGGCCATAGTATCAACAAATGATTTATTAAGCGTTGCTAAGTCTCGATCAATTAAAATATAATGAATCAAAATATTAATCACCGAATTTGAAAATATTTGGCGTTGTACAAGTTGTTGTAAAAGATAAGATTCATTATCGGTTACGTAGCCGCCCTTACTCTCCTTCAATGATTTCAAAAAATCGAAGGGACTGTATGCATCGCTAGCAAGAATTAATTGCGAATCTTCTTGTGAAAAGCCAACTTTTTTTAGGGTCTCAACTGATTTATGACCGCCATCCTGTTCATCATCATTCGTTGGATCTTCTTGTTTTTTTAGTTTAATTTGTTGATTATATTTATGTGCGATTTGTTGCTTAAAGGTATTATAATCAACTTCATTTGTTGACAGATCAGCCGCGTCACCAATAAACTGTGCCATTTCAATCTCGTCGATACCATATAGGAGATGTTCAGATACAATCAAATCTCGTTGGTTATTAATTTCATCTAAAGACACAAAACTTTTTTTCAATAATTCAATAAAAAATTTAAAATCAAATGAGTCAACGTTGTCTGATTCAATCAATTTTTGCGGAGTTTTTATATTAGTTAAAAACGACTTTTTACTTTCAGAAATAATATCAGGTTTATTAGAAAGATGTACTTGGCTAACTTGGAAAACATCCAAGAAACTTTTTGAAATTTCTTTAAATCCGTCTAACTTTAATGTGGGTAATGCAAATCGCGCAGTAATTTCTTTATACCGTGTATCCCCGATTGATTCCCATAACAGGATACTAAGCAAGTCATCTGTAAAAAAATCTGTCGCTTCTAAAGGCCGACGCAATTGATAGACCATCACTTTTCCCATAATATCATCTTTTTCAAAACTTTTTAAAAGACCTAAAGCCTCAAGTGAACTTCTAGCTTCATAGAATGCTGCTAAATCAATATTCAATAATGAGAGCAACTCGTTATGCATCTTCCGATTAGACAATTGTGGATTTTGGTTTGCTTCACCCTTTAGTAGTGAAAATAGACCACTCGCAATCACACCCATAATAGGTTGATACAAGTAGTCTAATCGTTCTATATCATCATTTGTAACCTTCTCATCCATTAATACGACGTAGCCGTCCTTTGGACTCATATTTTCCCATGTTTCAATCATTGATTATCATTCCTTCAAATCTTACTTATCGGTAGGTGTCTTATCCCGATCCATCATCTCATTCAATTCTTTAAGGAAAACGCTCATATCTTTAAACTGACGATAAACACTGGCAAATCTGATGTACGCAATTTCGTCAACATCAGCGAGTAGTCCCATGACGTATTCACCAATAAGTTGACTTGAAATTTCATTTTCGCCTAATGCTCTAACATTATTTTCAACTTGGTCAACAAGATGAGTAATATCCTTCATTGAAACTGGTCGTTTTTCAGCAGATCTGATAATCCCTTTAAGAATTTTTTCACGGTTAAACTCTTCTCGCGTTCCATTCTTTTTAATAACAAGTAATGGTGTAGCTTCAACCCGTTCAAATGTTGTGAATCTAAATTCACAATTTTCACATTCGCGACGTCGTCTGATAACGCGACCTTCATCTGTTGGTCGACTGTCAACGACTCGAGAGCCATTATGTTGGCAATGTGGACATTTCATTGTGACACCTCATTATTTTTTATTTACATTTATTTAGTCATTATTTTGATTACTAAGCCAGTTTAGCACTTGACCCCTCGTGACGGCAACCGTTGTCGAATTATCAATCACAAAATCAGCTAAATCTTTCTTCTTTTGAATTGGCCATTGTGCCTTAATTCTTAATTGCGCCTCGTCGGAAGTCAAGCCATCTCGATTAATTAATCGTTTTAACTGGGTTGTTTCAGGTACGAAAACAACCATAACGGCGTCACAGATTATTTGATAATTCTGTTCAAATAACAACGGCATGTCTAAAACGATTACCGGACTACCTAATTTTTTTTGAAACTGAATTTGCGCTAAAATCTCTTTTCTAATAGCGGGATGAATAACACCGTTTAACTTTTCTAACGCCGCACCATCATTAAAAACTAATTTCCCTAATTTTTTACGATTTAAAGCGCCATTTTCCATGAGATACTTCTCACCAAATTCATTGATAATCATTTTCAAAGTTTCCGATTTTGGCTCAACAACCTGCCTTGCGATAATATCTGCATCGATAACAGGCACATTTGAATTCTTAAAAATATGACTAACGGTTGATTTACCCGTCGCAATCCCACCAGTCAATCCAAGTATATAGGTCATATTTAGACTTTCCTCAGTGGTTGGCAGTGCGGACAATAATGGGTTCCCCGTTGTGCCACCTTTATTTTAACTATGGGTGTCCCACATCTAGGGCATGGTTTACCAGTTTGGCCATAAACATTTAAGTCAAATTGAAACAGTCCAGTCTCACCAAACGCGCCGGTATAAGATCTGATTGTTGTCCCACCAGCTTGAACCGCAGTAGCTAATTCAAGGATAATATTTTTACGTAAACTGCTTAATTTACTATCGGAAATTGAATTTGCTAGTTGTTCTGGATTTATTTTGCTCATCCATAATACCTCATCAACGTAAATATTTCCCAAACCAGCAACTGCTTCTTGGTTCAGTAACACAGGCTTAATAGACATATGTTTTCGCGCTAAATATTTCTTAAAATCGCTGAGTTTAAATTCATTTTCGGTCGGTTCCGGTCCTAATTTTTTAAGACCCGAAAGCTCACGTTCTTGCCCGGTCGGAATTAACTGCATTCGACCAAATTTACGAACATCATTATATCTTAAGTCTTGGTCATCGGTTAAGTGAAAGATAACATGTGAATGTTTTTCAATTGGTTCATCTGTGGCGCGAACGAAATATTTACCTTCCATTCGAAGATGAGATACCATTGTCATTTGATTATCAAACCGGAAAAGTAAATATTTACCCAACCGATCAATTGATTCAATTTTCCGTCCTTCTAATTCATGTTTGAAAGGAATGATATCCCCATTTATAATTTTGGGCCACAAGACGTCTATGGATTTAATTGTCTTGCCAATAACTAACTGACTAAGACCTCTTCGAACCGTTTCAACTTCTGGTAACTCTGGCATACTATCTCCTCCTCACCACTTTTATTTAGTATCAAACCAAGTATCGCCAAATGCACTTTCAACTTTTAGAGGAACCTCTAAAGAAACAGCGGCATCCATAACTTCAGGTACTTTCTTTTGTAAAATAGCAATTTCTTCTTCTGGCGCTTCAAAAATTAATTCATCATGTACTTGCAATAACATTTTAGCTTGTAAATGTTCTTCTTCAAGCATTTTGTTCATATTAATCATCGCCACTTTAATAATATCAGCAGCACTTCCCTGAATAGGTGTATTCATCGCTGTTCTTTCTGCGAATGAACGTAAGTTAAAGTTTCGACTATTAATATCTGGTAAATAACGACGACGATGAAATAGTGTCTCAACGTAACCTTTATCTTTAGCTTCGCGTACAACATTTTCCATATAATCCCTGACACCTGTGAATTCATTTAGATAAGTATCAATGAACGTTTGTGCCTGTTTTCTAGTAATACCAATATTTTTCGATAACCCGAAATCACTAATCCCATAAACGATTCCAAAGTTAACGGCCTTAGACGTCCGACGCATATTTGGTGTTACTTCATCCGGTGAGTCTAATCCAAAGATTCTCATTGCAGTATTGGCATGAATGTCAATTCCCTCTCTAAACGCTTCTTGCATGTTAGCGTCATGGGCAATATGCGCCAAAACACGTAATTCAATCTGCGAGTAATCAGATGAGAATATTTTCCATCCCTTGTGTTCAGGGACAAACGCCTGTCTAATTTTTTTACCTTCGGGAACGCGAACCGGTATATTTTGTAAGTTAGGATCAACAGATGATAATCGTCCCGTTGCCGTTAATGTCTGTAAATATCTCGTATGAACTTTTTTATCGGCATGTCTAACTTTTAATAATCCTTCAACATAAGTCGACTGAATCTTTGCAATTTGTCGATACTTTAAAATTAGGTCAGCGATTGGTGCTACCGCACTAAGTTGTTCTAAAACATCAACGGCAGTTGAGTAACCCGTTTTAGTTTTCTTAACAACTGGTAACTTCAATTTTTCGAACAAAATAACACCTAACTGCTTTGGTGAATTAATATTAAATTCTTCACCCGCTTCGGCATATATCTTAGTTTCCATCTCCGTCAAAATAGTTGAAAACTCACCTTGCATGGTATTTAGTCGATCTGCATCCACAGTGATTCCTTGGATTTCCATCTTGGCTAATACAAGTGATAGTGGAAGTTCCATATCTGTATATAAATTAAGTTGCTCATGGTCGGCCAATCCCGCCATCAATGGGGCTTTTAAAAGATGCAAAGCCTCGACTTTTGATGCCATATGATTATAGAAAGTAGCTTCGTCTTCTGGAATTCTACGCTTAACACCTTTTCCATATACTTCCTCATCCGTCTTAACATCATAATAGTCATGTTTTTGTGCAACCTTGCTAAGATCGTCACTATTATCACTTGTATCTAACAAATATGAGGCCAATAGGAGATCAAATCCAGTTCCATCAAGTTGAATCCCTAAACGGTTTAAAGCAACATAATTACGTTTAAAATTAAATACGTTCTTTGAAATCGAGGCATCCGAAAGAACATTAACCAAAGTAGCCGATTTTAATAACGCAACATCTTGAGTCACAAAGAATTTTTTACCATCGCCAATAGCAAATCCATCGAAATCCGCTGTATGATAATTATCATCTAACATCTCTAAATAAAATGAAATTGGTTGTGATAATTGCTTTAAGTCATCCAAATTATCAGTTGTTAATGTAACATAATTCGTCTTTTTGGGTTCTGGGAACAAATTTAGTTCAAGACTATCAGATGTCGGATTTAAATTCAGCTGGCTTAAAAACTTTTTAAAGTCCATTTCTTCATAGAAAGCAACTAATTTATCAAGGTCTTGTCCTTCCCATTTTGTATCAGGAAAATCGATTGTAATAGGCGCATCCTGTCTAATTCTCGCTAAATCCTTACTCATGAATGCTTGATCTTTATCTTCAATTAAATGTTCTTTCATTTTACTTTTCTTTAATTGATCAATATTATCGTAAAGATTTTCCATTGAACCATATTCAGTTAACAACTTAATTGCCGTTTTTTCACCAACTTTAGTGACACCAGGATAGTTATCAGACGTGTCCCCAACTAACCCTTTCATATCAATAATTTGTAGCGGCGTTAACCCAAACTTTTCCATCACATGTGCCGGCGTAAATTTTTCTATTTCACTAACACCTTTTTTAGTAACGGAAACAGTTACTTTATCAGTCGTCAATTGCGTCAGGTCGCGATCTCCAGTTACAATCGTAACATCATACCCCGCTTCTTCACCTTTTTTAGCCATTGTTCCGATAATATCATCAGCCTCAAAATCAATTAGTTCATACGTTTTAATTCCGTATCCAGCCAATAATTCTTTAAAATAAGGCATTTGTTCTTTTAATTCTGGTGGCGTTTTTGATCTTCCGGCTTTATAATTGTCATATTTTTTTGTTCTAAATGTCGTCTTTCCAGCATCAAAAGCAACTAAAACATGCGTGGGTTTTTCGGTATCCAATATGACATTCAACATATTATTGAAACCATATAACGCATTTGTATGTAACCCTGCTTGATTCGTAAATCGATCTACAGATTGATAAAGTGCAAAGAATGCACGGTACGCAATGCTATTTCCGTCAATTAATAATAGTTTTTCATTAGTATTCGTCATCTGATATCCGTCTCCTTTTAAAATCTCTATCCCCATTTTAACAAACATCAGCCATGATTAATAATTTATCACGCAATATCTCTAAAGTAATAAAAACCCCTAAGTTATGAATGACTAACTTAGAGGTTTAAACGACTTATTTTATTAATTACTAATCTCTACCACCGTAACCAAATATTCGCAAGAATGAAATGAATAGGTTGATAAAATCAAGATATAACATTAATGCACCCGTCATTGCCAGATTAGGAACTGAAACATCACTGTTACGTTGTAAAAATATCTGTCTTAATTTTTGTGTATCCCAAGCCGTTAAAATAGTGAAAATAATAACTGCTACATATGAGAATACGTAGTTAATCAGTTCACTTTGTAAGAATAAATTAACAAACGAAGCGACAATTAACCCAACTAAAGCAGCTAATGCTTGAGTACCTAACTTGGTTAAGTCTCGTTTCGTTACATTTCCTAAAATAGTCATTGTAACGAATACGGCTGAACTTGCAGCAAACGCGGCAATAATGTTTCCAACCGAATACATTGATATAATTAACGAAAGCGTTACACCCTCAAGTACCGAATAACCCATTAATAAAGCGAAGGTTACGAAAGGTGCCCTTGAAGCCTTAACATTAATATTTAAGACAACCACCAACTGAACGATAAATAACGCCCAGATTGACCAGCGATTTTCAGCCATAAACCCAAAAACTGATTCTTGAAAGACCGTTAAGGTTAGAAACGACGTAATGGCGGAGACGCCAACTGCAAGCGCCATATACCCATATAGTTTTGATAAAAAATTATTTAATCCATCATTTTCGTTAATAATAACTCTATTTTGATTATCCATCTCTTTTTCCTCCTGGTTCATTGTATAAGCACAAGTGTATCAAATTATTTAATATTATCAAGAATCTTCGCTTTTCTTAAAAAATAATTAACTAATAAAAAAGAAACGACTTTTACGTCATTCCTTACTGAATTCATTAATTATTTTTAAAACTTAAATTACTCAATAACTCTTCGTAAGCATATTCATATTTTTGAACATCACCGGCACCCATGAAGATAACCACTGCGTTACTATAATCCAGTAATGGCGAAATATTATCAAGTTTAATAATATCACCACCCTTAACAATTTTGGCACCCAGATCTTCACTGGAAACATTTCCTGACGTTTCGCGAGCTGAGCTAAAAATGTCAGTTAAATAAACTTTATCGGCAAGATTTAAACTAACCGCAAAATCATCCATTAACGCAATCGTTCTACTAAACGTATGTGGTTGGAAAACAGCAATTAATTCTTTATCAGGATATTTTTGACGTGCGGCATCAATTGTTGCTTTAATTTCTGATGGATGATGTGCATAATCATCAATAATTGTCATATCACCAATATATTTTTCACTAAAACGACGTTTAACACCTTTAAAACTTAATAATTCTTTTGCAATTTCTTCTAAATCAACTTTTTCAAAATGTGAAACAGCAATAACAGCCAAACTATTCAAAATGTTATGTTCCCCAAAGATAGGGATTTGATAATGACCTAAAGGTTCATCATGATAGAAAACGTCGAATTCTGAACCCTTAGTCGTCCGTTTAATATCACGAGCTTGAAAATCATCAGAATCCTTTGTTCCATAGTAATAAATTGGTACATCAGCTTTTATTTTGCGAAGTAATGGGTCATCTCCCCAAGCGAAAATACCTTTTTTCGTTTGTTTTGCAACAGTTTCAAAGGCATCGAAAACATCATCTATACCGGTAAAATAATCGGGATGATCAAAATCAATATTAGTCATAATTGAATAATCGGGATGATAAGCAACGAAATGACGACGATATTCATCAGCTTCATAAACAAAGAATCTTGCGTCCGGTTTCCCTTTACCGGTACCATCACCAATTAAGTAACTTGTTGGTGCAATACCACTAAGGACATGCGCAAGAAGTCCCGTTGTACTTGTTTTACCATGTGATCCGGCTACACCAATACTTGTGTAACCTTCCATTAGACGGCTCAACATTTCAGGATAGCTAACGATATCTAATCCCATTTCACGTGCTTTTTTAAGTTCAGGATGATCTGCGGTAAACGCGTTACCTGCGATTACAGTCAATCCTTCATGCATATTATTTTCATCAAATGAATAGACCTTAATTCCTGCCAACTCTAATCCACGTTGTGTGAACGTATATTGATCAATATCAGAACCTTCAACTTTAAAGCCCTGATCGTGTAAAATTAAGGCTAAAGAACTCATCCCTGAGCCCTTTATTCCTACAAAGTAATATACCTTTTGATTATTCATTATTATCCTCTTTTCTGACATTATTCATTCATAATTTTACCATAAATAACCCTTAAAATGAGTTAATATTCAGATTGTCGTTAAAATTCTTCTCTCATTCGTCTGAGCTCATCTTCATTTAAATAGACATCTCGTGGCTTTGAACCCTTAGCATGCGAAATATGTTGTTGGTTCTCAAGCTCATCAATAATATTCGCAGCCCTGTTATAACCTATTGAGAAAACACGTTGTAACTTAGAAATTGAAATCGTCTGTTCATGTGCTATAAAATCTAAAATACCTGGAAGCAAATCATCCTGTTGTTCATTTTGATCTGCCATTTTCTTCAATCCATCCGGATTAAATGCGTATCTTGGTTTCCCTTGCGTTCTGACAAAATCCGTAATTAAATCAACTTCATCTTCAATGTATGTTCCCTGCAATCTAACAGCTTGACTCGATCCATTACCGAGATATAGCATATCTCCTCGACCCAGTAATTTTTCAGCACCAGCAGTATCTAAGATTGTTCTTGAATCAATTTGACTAGAAACCATAAATGCTATTCGGGTTGGAATATTATTTTTAATCGTTCCTGTGACAACATCAACGCTTGGACGCTGCGTCGCAAGAATCAAATGAATTCCTGCTGCCCTAGCTTTTTGCGTGATTCTAGCGATATAATCCTGCACTTCATTTGAAGCAACCATCATTAAATCGGCTAACTCATCAATAATAATTAAAATATATGGCATTTTTAAGCCAAAATCACCATTTGCTTCCGCTTTTTGGTTAAAGTTACCAATATTTTTAGCACCGGCAGCAGCTAATTTTTGATAACGTTCTTCCATCTCATCAACAGCCCACTTCAATGCTGCTGAAGCTGCTTTTGCGTCTGAAATAACTGGTGCCAATAGATGTGGAATATCATGATATGGTGCTAACTCGACTGCCTTAGGATCAATTAATAAAAGCTTAACCTCATTAGGCGTTGCTTTATATAGAATAGAAACTAGCAAACTATTAATAAAAACTGATTTACCGGAACCTGTAGCTCCAGCAATCAATCCATGCGGCATTTTTTGTAGATTAGTTACTTGTGCTTCTCCAAATAAATCAACACCTAAGGCAACCGTTAGCGGTGATTTATTTTCCATAAAGACTGCAGATCTCAATACTTCAGAAAGGAGAACCGGTCTCGATTTCAAATTAGGAATTTCGATTCCGACACTGCTCCGTCCAGGAATTGGTGCTTCCACACGAATATCCTTTGCGGCTAATGCCAATTTCAAATCGTCAACAAGATTAGTAATCTTGCTTACCTTAACACCGGCAGCTAGTGAAATTTCGAATTGTGTAACAGTAGGTCCAACTGTCCATCCATCAACTTCTGCGTTCACATGGAACGCCTCTAATGTATTATTCAATACATCAATTTGAGAAAGTACCCACTCATCTAATTCGCCAGCATTCTCTAAGATAGGATCTGGTAATAAATCAAGGGATGGAAATTGATAAGTCGCATCCGCAATTACTATTTCTTCATCAGACTGGTCATCGTAATAACTGTCTTGTACTTCTTGTACTTCTTGTACTTCTTGTACTTCTTGTACTTCTGGTACTTCTGGTACTTCTGGTACTTCTGGTACTTTTGGTACTTCTTGTTTAGTTTGATAATCAGTTCCAACAGATGCAAGTTCTTCTCGTGATGAAACTTCAGGTTTATCTTTAAATACAGCAAGCTCTTTTTGAGCTTCATTTTCAGAATTAGTGATCTCAAATAGACCCCTAGCTAATGCATGTTTGTTATTAGCAACTATTTTTGGAGTCACATCTACTATAGGCGTAACTTCAGGTATTGGCGTCGCATTCGCCAAGAACTCGTTCTGTACCACTCTTTTTTCAACAACCGGTATAACTTCATTTGGCGATACCAAACTCTCACTAGCTGCGTCATCAGTTGTGCTTAAATCAGCATGAAGTGGTAACTCAACAGTCTCTTCACTAAAGTAATTATCAACTTGATCATCAAACAACAAATAAGTATCTTTCGCTTTGGTCAATTGAACCAAAATTTGACGATATTTAACATTTTTATTTTGTTTTTTACTCGTAAAGAATGTGGGTATTTGCTTTGGTCTGAACCCTCTAGAGTAATGATTAATTTGTGATTTCTCGTTCTGACTATCCGTTTTAGCTTCTTTTCGGATAAATCGATCATCATTACGAGGCGTCGTTTTTTCTTCTTTTATTGTTTTTTTATAAAATGCGGGTCCATCATAACGCTCCATTAATTTCATCCTAACTATGTAAAAAACTAATTGCCAATAACTGCAATTAGTTTTTATAAATCTATATTATGCAAATAATCTAGCTACCTTTTCGAAATCAAACGCATCGCCAACATGATTCGTCTTATCATCTAAAACTAGAATACCATGAGCGGTGGGCGCATTTGGAATACCCAATTCTTGAGCTGAACTGACCATCCCGTAGCTTTCAATTCCACGTAACTTACCCGGCCAAATAATAGCACCAGTTGGCATCATCGCACCAACTTTAGCAACAACCACTAGTTGGCCTTGTTCAATATTAGGTGCACCACAAACGATGTCTAACATCTCATTGTTGTTAACTTGAATTTTTGTGACATGTAAATGATCAGAATCAGGATGTTCCGTAGATTCTGCTACATATCCAACGACAAACTTAGGATCTTCATCAAGAACCAGTTTATCATCAAATCCAGCAGAAGCGATTAATTCATTTAATTTTTCAACCTGATTTTCAGTTAAAAAAACTTGTCCGTTACCAATTAAATTGGGTAACGCTTCAGAAATTTTCAAAAAATTAAATCCTAAAGTCATATTTGATTTTCCATCAAAAATACGAACAACATTATTTTTTAACTCTGAACTTTGTTGTTCCACGTCTTCACGTAAAACGACCATTAATGTATCACCAACATTTTTTAAATTATAACTTGATATCAACATATTTATTTGTTAATTCCCTTCTTTTTATCACTGATGACTAAAACATCACAAGACGCATTTCTAAGAATTGCATCCGTCGTTGACCCATTCACAAATCGCTCAACGGCATTAGCACCAGTTTGACCAACCATAATTAAATCAACATGTTTTTCTTCTGGTATTTCTCGACTTAATAACACTTTAGGAGACCCATAAGCCAATATCGTTTCAACATGATTGACACCCTTATCTAACGCGACTTGTTTGTAGTCGGCCAATGTATCATTTAACCGTCTAACTTCAGTCGTAACGTCATCTTCGTCCTCTGAAAATGTATTGTCAACACTGCCTTCCACAACGTGTACGATTAACAAACTTGCTTCATTTTTTAAAGTGCTATCGACAGCTTGATTGAATGCACGCTCAGATTGTGCACTGCCATCAATCCCTACCATTACTTTTTTATAAAGTTGCTCAAACATGGCCATCACCCCAATTAGTTTAATTTATTCATAAATGCTTCAATCTGTTCCTTTGTCTTACGATCTTTACTTACATAACGGTCAAGTTCATTTCCGTTTTCAAATGCAACAAAACTTGGAATGCCAAAAATACCCCATTCTTGGCAAAGTTCAATCTGTTCATCTCGATCAACTTTGTAAAAATTGAAATCAGTATACTCCGCTTCAATCTCGGGCATCATTGGCTCAATAAAATTACAATCTGGACACCAACCTGCGGTGAAGTAAAATAAAGACTTTCCATTTGCCAACAATTCATTTAATTTATTGGTTTCTAAAACTTCTAATTTTTCCAAGCTTACTACCCCTTAATAATTGTATCAACGGTTGAACGATCTAATCCTAAAATTGTTTTTTCAAGCAATTCTTTCGCCGCTTCGTAATCTCTGATTGAAAACATTGTTTGATGCGTGTGAATATAACGCGCGCAAACACCAATCACGGAACTTGGAATCCCATTATTTTCGGTTTGTGCAGCACCGGCATCAGTTCCACCCTGAGAAACAAAGTATTGGTATGGAATATTATTGTCTGAAGCAGTATCTAACAAGAATTCTTTTAATCTTGGAAGTGTCACTAATCTTGGATCGTAAATTCTAATCAATGTGCCCTCACCAAGATGACCAAACGTTCCCTTTGTTGTTTCAAGATCATTTGCTGCAGAACAATCAACAGCAAAGAACAAATCTGGTTTTAACATATTTACTGCACCCGGTGTACCTCGTAAGCCGACTTCTTCTTGAACATTGGCACCAGCAAATAATGTATTGGGTAATGTTGTATCTTTTAATTTTTCAAGCGTTTCTAATACAGCTGTACAACCGTAACGGTTATCCCAAGCCTTACTAATAATGTTTTTGCCATTCGCCGTTTTAATTGTTTCAACATCCGGCACAATATAATCACCAGGTGCAATACCAAATTCTCTTGCCTCAGCGGCTGATTCAAAGCCCCCATCAAATAAGATATCATTAATTTGTGGTGTCGCATTTTGATGATTATCACCACGTAATAAATGTGGTGATACCGAAGATGAGATGATTGGATATGTTTGACCTGATCGAGTTGTCAATGTGAATCGTTGTGAAGAAACAACGAATGGGTTCCATCCGCCAAGGGGACGAACTGAAAATAGACCGTTATCATTAATTGCAGCAAGCATAAATCCAACTTCATCCATATGAGCGGCAGTCATAATTTTAGGTGCATTTGTATCTGCGTTGTTACGAATACCAAAAATGCCACCCAAACCGTCTTGGACAACTTCATCAACATTCGGTGTCATTTTTTCGCGCATAACATCCCGAACATTATTTTCAAACCCACTTGTTGCTTGAAGTTCTGTCATTGTCTTAACTAAATTAAACGTTTTATCATTCATCATTAAAATCCCCTTTTCATTTTGTCTGAAAAATTGGTTATATTTTTATTTACTACCGTAGTATTACTTAATTTATATTATATAATACTACCATAAAAGAAGCTAAGAATGTATCTTCTTTACCATTTGGGCCACTAATCTAGTTCACATTCTTTATTATTGAAAATAATAAGTACAAAAAAATCTGGAATTATTATTCCAGATTTCCAGTCGGCATAAAGTGTGCCTCTAATTTATAGATTGGTTGACCCTTTTTACTAAACTTTTCTTCATATTCTGTCATCACATTATCTTCAGCCTCTATACTTGCATGTAAATCGAGCCAAACCTGATCATAAGCCATTCCATACTCATTTAAACTAACTAATGAATACTCAAATAATCCTCGATTGTCCGTCTTAAATTCAAGATGACCATCCGCTTTCATAACTTGTTCATATCCCTTTAAAAAGCTACCATGTGTGAGGCGGCGCTTGGCTTGTCTCGTTTTTGGCCATGGATCTGAAAAATTCAAATAGACGCCATCAACTTCGTTATCATCAAAGAATTCGGTAACTGAATCACCATTTCCTAATATTAATTGTAAATTGGGAATCTTGGCTTCAACTTGTTTTTTTAACGTAATTGCCGCAATTGTCGTTTGTAATTCAATACCAATAAAATTATATTCGGGAAACTTTTCAGCCATCCCCATAATAAATCCACCTTTGCCCATGCCTATCTCAATAAATAAAGGTTGTTTTTTTTCAAATCTTGACTGCCATTTACCTTTAAACTGATTCGGTGACGTCACAAGTAATTCTGGATGTTCAGCAATCAGTGGTTCAGCCCATGCCTTATTTCTTAATCTCAACTTATATGTCCTCATTTCATTTGATAAAGTAAGTGGGGCTAGAACGGTTTAATCGTTTTAGCCCCACTTCTCTTTAATTCATTTCTGCGTTATATTTTTGTAGTTCTACAAGCGCTTGGTTCATCTCATGGAATCGACCAAGTCCATGTGCTTTTTTAATCCGTTGTAAGATTGCCATTTTATAGTACCAATTAATTCGGTTCAGTAAATCATTATCTTCCAAAGATTCGTGATATGATTTTAACCAATCACGCCATTGCGAACTAGGAATATACTCAGACATCACTAAACTTAAATCCATAGCTGGATCGGCGATTTTTGCAGATTCCCAATCAACTAAATATAATTGATTTGTATCTGATCGCAACCAATTTCTGTGATTTAAATCACCATGACAAACTGTATAATTATCGGTTGATAACCCAGGTTGCTGTTCATTTAATTGGTGAAAAATATCAGTTAACAAAGGATGATTTTTTAAGTCACTACTTAGATCATCAAAATAATCTGCCAAAAGGCCACTTGGCGTAATTATTTCTCCGCCAACCTGACTCAACATGCTTCTAAGTTGTTTTGAACGATGTATTTTAGATAATAATTCAGGAACCATCTTCTGGCTCATTTCGTCAGAATTCAGATTTCGCCCATTTAACCATTCTTGAGCAGTCAATGTATCCCCACTTGAGATACGCTTAGTCCAAATTAATTTTGGTGTAATACCAGCAACCGATAATGCAGCTAAAAAAGGTGACATATTTCGTTTTAGAAATACCTTTTCTTGAGCTCTAGTTCCCATGTATGCGGTACCCGTATCTCCACCAATTGGTAACAATTGCCAACCGGGATCTAAGTTGAAATCCATCTTATTACTACCTCTTCTTCTCGACTGACCTCTGACCCTATAGTTTTATATTACAAACATCGACATTATACGTCAAGGATTTTTTTTACTCTAGTAACTAAGTAAAATTTCGTAAACAAACTTATTTCAATTAAACTTGCCAAAATACCGTAGCCAAGCATCATTAATTGTCCAGTACCAATGTAAAGTGCGATATTTAAAAATAACGCGCTTATCCCTAAAACGCCTAAAGTAAATTTTTTAAAGTTTTTAATTTGGAAGTCTTTTCCCTTTGGATACAATCTTGTAAAAATAATATTGTCATAATGCTTTGCAAATGGCAATAGTTGGAAGCCAATTAGATAGATGAATAAAACTAAAAAGGCAATTGCCAGCCATCCGACCGGTATAAACGCGATAATTAGTGCACCAATTAATGTTAATCGAATAAATAAGCCACTAAATTCAGTACCACGAATGAACCCTCGTGCATATAGAAACATGTACACATTTTTGTCATCTTTCCTCACTCGATTTAAAATAAAATCAAGGTATGCCCGCCTTTTAACTTGTCCCCTAACCATTGGTACATCAGTAAATAAATTAAAGAAGCGGTAAATGCCCAGCATTCTATTCTCTTCAAAGCTAATGGCTTTTTTCCAATCAAAAATCTCTTTAAAATCCTGAACCGATAGATAGCTTAATATTAAGCTACTCAACACAGCAATGATAAAACTCACAATAAAACTACCATACAAGCCAATCGAATAAATAACAATTGGTAAGAGCCCAGTAACTAGCGTCTTATTTAATCTACCAAATCGATTATTTTGATATTTTTCCAATAAAGAAACTGTCAGCCAATTATTTTTTAAACAGAGCTGCGTAAAAATTAAAAAAATAACATCAATCAACGTAATCTTCATACCAATCATCATGACAGGAATAAGAAGAACGATAAACACGAGTTGCATCAAACTAGCCATAATTGTTGAATATCGTTTCGCTTTTTTTAGATAGGTACCTAATGCGTATTCCTGTGGTAATAGAAATACAATATCTGCTTCTTTCAATAAAGTACTTAATCGACCAATTTGTAAAATGACTAGTAATCCAACAATCAAAGCAGGTCGATACCAAATTAAATTAATTGGCATGACTTTTAATCCGTTAGAGTATGCTAATCCTAATCCACCAACGAAGAACATAATCGCAACCACAAAATGATCATTCAAGACGTACCTTAAATACTTTAATAATAATAATTGATGACTCTTTAAACGATTAGTCCATAAGTCTTTCATCTCGTTACCTCGTCCTTAGTTAAACCGAGATATATTTCGTCCAAAGAAGCATCAGATTTATTGTATGCCTGTCTCAATTCAACCATAGTTCCCTGTGTTTTAATTTCACCTTTATTTAACAAAATAAACCAATCACAATACTTTTCAGCGGTAGCCAAAACATGAGTTGACATTAAAACACTCGCCCCGCGTTCTTTCTCAGAAACAATTAACTCAAGTAAATCATTAATCGCTAGAGGATCCAGGCCAAGAAATGGCTCATCAATAACATAAAAATCTGATTCCGTTAAAAAAGCACAAACAATCATGACTTTTTGCTTCATTCCCTTAGAGAAATTAGCCGGAAACCAATCTAATTTATTATCGAGTCTAAATATTTTTAGTAACTCGTTAGCTTTCTTCCAAGCTCGATCATTATCCAGGCCATAAGCCATTATCGAAAGTTCTATATGTTCTTTCAATGTTAACTCTTCATACAATATTGGCGTCTCCGGAATATAGGCCAGGTGTGATTTATAAGCCTGACTGTCTTCTCTTAACGTTACTCCGTTTAATTTAATAGAGCCCTTTTGTGGGGTTAATAATCCAATTATATGATTGATTGTGGTTGATTTACCAGCACCATTTAGTCCAATTAAACCCACTACATTTCCAGGTTTAACTTCAAAAGAAATATCTTTTAAAACTGGTATTTGAGAGTAACCGCCCACTAAATTTTTAACTTCTAATGTCATTTGCCGATTCCCCATTTACATTTTATTTATGACTCTAATTATATCATATTATGCTGAATTATCATTCATGATGTATAATATGTTCATACTTAACATTGAAAGAAGGTAAACATATGACTGACTGTATCTTTTGTAAAATCGTTGCTAATGAAATACCTAGTTTTACCATTTATGAAGATGAAAATATTAAGGCATTTCTTGATATTTCGCAAACAACGCCAGGGCACACGCTTGTTATTCCGAAAAAACATGTTACTGACATCTTTGAATACGATCAAGCGCTTGCGAGTGACGTATTCGCCAAGATACCCATGATTGCATCCGCAATTAAGGCAAGTAACCCAGATATTCAGGGTATGAATATTATTAATAATAATGGCGCAATTGCCTACCAATCTGTTTTCCACTCACATTTCCACTTAATTCCTAGATACACGATAAAAGATACCTTTAAGATATCATTCAAGGACAATTCAAAAAAATATGCACCAGACCAACTTGAATCAATGATGTCATCAATCAAAAATATGATTGGAGAAAAATAATGTCAAAAACGGTTAAACGTTTTACTTTGCTATCAATCATTGGCGGATCGGCTTATTATGCTTACACGCATAGAGATGAGCTTAGTACTTTTATCACAGAAAAAAAAGCAAAGGCGAAAGAAGATTTTTCTGATTATCAAAATGATATTAGTCGCGTTGCCAACTCATCAAAAAAATTATTAGACGCGACAAATCGTTTAAATACTGTTATTGATGAAACTGCACCCATTATTGATGCCATTAATGATCGTATCAACGAGTTTAGTTACGAAATTGAGCCAAACTTGCGTAAAATTAATAAAAAATTAGAAAAGTACCAATAACAAGCGGTTTAAAGTTTGATTTTTTTGTGAATTTTTGTGCAATTACTTTCATTACACGATAATTATGTTATATTAAGCATATTAGTCTTTCTTTGAAAAGACAAAAAATTTAAGAAATAGGATGTGTTAGGTTATGAAAAAATGGCTTGTTGCTTTAGCCGGCGTGTTATTAACATTTACATTAGCGGGGTGTGGGAACTCAACAGTTGCAACCACCTCAGGTGGTAAAGTTACAGAAAGTGCTTACTATGACAGTTTGAAGAAAACGTCAAGTGGTACATCAATCTTACAACAAATGATCTTGAACAAAGTATTGGAAAAAGAATATGGTAAAGACGTTTCCGATAAAGAAGTTACAAAACAATATGATACTTATAAAGCTCAATACGGATCAAGTTTTTCATCTGTTTTATCACAAAACAGCATGACAAAAACAAGTTTTAAAGCAGAATTACGTTCTAACTTGCTTTTAAAAGCTGCCGTTAAAGATTATAGTGACTTAAGTACTTCAGCTGTAAATAAACAATGGGAAGCTTACCAACCAACTATTACTGTTCAACGCATTCAAGTTGCTAAAGAATCAGACGCCAAAGATATCATCAAACAACTTGATGAACAAAAAACTGCTAAGAAGTTAACTGATAAATTTACTGCATTAGCTAAAGAAAAATCAACTGATACAACTTCTGCAAGTACTGGTGGTACGTTATCTCCATTCAACAACACTGATACAACATTAACAGCAGAATTCAAAAAAGCTGCATTTGACTTGAAGCAAGGTAAATATACGACTACTCCAGTTAAGACAGCCTCAGGTTACGATGTTATCTTAAGTGTTAAGAATGCCGGTAAAGGTAAAAAAGCCGACCATACTTCTGACTTAAAAGAACAAATTGTTACTGAAACTATGGCTGACTCAACTAAATTACAAAAAATAGTTGGTAAAGTTCTTAAAAAAGGTAACGTGTCAATTAAAGATAAAGACTTAAAAGATGTTCTTTCAAGTTACTTATCATCATCTTCATCATCTGCAAAATAATTCATTTAAAACATCAGATTAAATCTGATGTTTTTTTTTACAAAAAATAGACTCAATGAAAGGAGATTTGCCTTTCACTGAGTCTATTTTAGTTGGTCTAATTATTTAGTTCATCATTAGTGAGATGCGGTTTATAAAAATTACGACCGTCCATCCCAAAAATCCGTTCAGAAAACTCGCCCTCTTCAGTATGAGCCAGTGATCCCTTCAACATTTGAATTGAAGCATCTAGATTATCAATTTGATGTAAAACGTCCGCCTCAATTAAGTGCGGCTGCACGGGTGACCCATATTCCAGTAAACCATGATGAGCAAGTACAACGTGGCGTAATAGAATCATATCTTCAGATTCAAGATTAATTTTAAGTTCACCAGCCGCTTTAACAATTTCTTCATCAATTAATACGATATGTCCAATTAGATTTCCGGCTAATGTATAAGTTGTTGCAACCGAACCTGATAATTCAATCGTTTTACCTAAATCGTGTAAGATAACACCCGCGTACAATAGTGGCGCATTAATTACATCCCCATACTCGGCAACGATGGATTTAGCTAACCGAAGCATTGAAAGCGTGTGGTAGGCTAATCCGCCGGAAAACGCATGATGATTTTTCTTTGCCGCTGGATAACTGAAAAAGTCATCATGTTTTTCAGTTATTAAGTATCTCACGATCCTGTTCCAGTTTGGATTAGTAATTTCGAAGATAACCTTGTTGAATTCTTCTTCCATATCGTCTTTCTTCATTGGCGCGCTAACAACAAACTGGCTTGGGTCGTTAGGTTCGCCTTCTTCAGTCAATCTGATATGATATATTTTCATCTGGGGATTATTTTGATAAACCTCTCGTTTTCCTTTAATGAAGGCTACTTTACCTGTTTGAAATTGCTCAATTGCTTCTGGTGTTGCATCCCAAAGCTTAGCACTAATTTGACCAGAGCTATCCTCAAAATTAAACGCAATAAATTGCTTGTTATTCTTCGTATTTCGAACTTCTGCACTTTTTATTAAAACGAATAGTGCCACGTTTTCATCAACTTTATATTCAAATATCTTTTTTTCTTGTGCCATGTCAATCCTCCTATAGTTTGATTATCTTATCATTATCAAATTCGGCAAGTCCCGAATTATCGGCCGTCAGATATATAATCTGAACTGTCTCACTAATTTCTCGTATGAGTCGCAGAACCGCATTTTTTCTATTTTCATCAAAATTAACAAATCCATCATCAATAATAAGTGGTAATTCAATTGATTCATTAATTGTCATCACTAAAGCAAACCTAAGCGCGATATAAAGCTGTTCTGCTGTCCCTTGTGATAACTCTCCCACTTCAAATGATACCATATCAGAAGAAACGACGGTTAATAATCCCATTGAATTATTTATTTGTTTGAAACGACCAAGTGTTAATAATTCAAAATAATGGTTAGCTAATTTAATCATCTGTGGCATTCTAACACCAGACGAATCTTGTAGCGCCGCATTAATCCAGTTAATCGTTAATTTTTGAGTTAACCATTTATCGGCCAGTTCACTCAAAACAGTTACTTTTTCAGCCAAATCTTGTCGGAGCTCTGTATAATTACCTTCTGCTTTCAAAGTTTGTAACGTTGTTTTTTGATCAATAATAGTCTGATTTAAATCCAAAATATCATTTTGGATTTGAGCTGCTTGCTCTGTGGATTCAACAAGACGCTCGTTCAAAATTTCTTCAGATTCATATGTATCAAGTACTGCTCTAACTTCTGGAGGTAATTGGGCGTTAATCGTATCTAGCTTAGATTTATCTTGAATAAGTTGTTTTTGTGAATCATAATTTTTTTCAAACTGATTAACGTCCGTTAACTGATACTGCGCCAATAATTCATTAATTTGATTCGAAATATCATCGTGTGTTTTATTTTCATATTTTTTTTGCTCATCTAGATAACTCATTTTATTCTTAATCGACTGCGATTCAGTAATTAATGGTTTTAATTTATCATTAAAATCTCTAATTCTAATTAAGCTGTCCGCCAGATCATTTTTATTAAGAGCTAAAAAACTATCGGCAAAATTTGCCTGATTCAAATAGATATTAATTAAGTTTAGTAGATTATCAATCTCAATCGATTTTTGATTAACTTGGCTCATCAGAGAATCGAGTCGATTTAAATCATTTTGCATCGGAATCCATTGGTTTTTTGGAAAATTGGCTAATCCATATTGTGCCTGGTAATCATCTAAGTCAGCCGCAACCTGTCTCAATTGTTCCGTTAATTCATCTATCTTCAGTTGTTCTACATTGATTTCTGCACTAACAGTCTGTAGCTCCGTTTGAGCTTGCGTTAACTGTGTTGAACTCGGATTACCTTTTAAATTATGCTGTTTAAATGCATATATGGTATATACAATTGCTATAACTATTCCTAGCCACCCGATTAATTTTGATGGATTAAAGATCAATATGCCTAGAACAATTGCAACATCTATTGTACCCATTATCATCATTTGTTGTATAGACCATTTATTTTTTTTCGGTTGATTTTCTTGATTAATTTTTTGATTTAACTCTAGAACGTCCTGCTTTTTCGCAAATTGTTTTTGTTCAACTTTTTGCAAAGTTACTTTATTATTTTCTTCAAGTTTAACTAATTCGACAATTTTTTTAAGATCATCCGTACTAAACGCTGTTGGCATGGTTCCCTGTGAGTTTTGATATTGAATCGTTAATCTTTCTTGTTCAGCTAATAGTTGATCTAAGTTTGTCTGTTCCAATAACGTTTTGTCTAAGCGTTGTTGGTTCTCTGGCAAACGAACAAATAATGTATCAAAAGCATCCTGATTATCTTCATAAAAATTGATTAAATTTAATGCCGATAAATTCTCTTGTTCACTTGTTGCACTGTGATTAATTGATTTTAATCTTTCATCGTTCACTTTTTGTTTCCCTAACAAATTTTGCATCGTTTGATAATTATCGCCGGAAATCATTTCATTCCCATCAACTTTTTCTAACCCATTTGCCAATGTTTTTGACTGCGCATAAATTGGCCAATTTTGTTTTAGTTGTTCATAACGTTGTTTATCCGTTGCCACCTTTTGCTGTACCGCTTGTAATTTTTTAACCTCTTCATTGTTTTGATCTAGTTTTTTCTGCGTTGTTACGTATTCCGGAAATTTCTGTTTAGCCCGATCTATCTTATCAACTAAATTGTTGTATACTGCAATTTCCTTATTTAACTCCGTTACTCGACCAGCCGGCTTATAGACTTGATCTGCATCTTTTTGTATCTGTTTAATTAACTCTAGCCATTCTTGACTGCCAACCGCACCCATAGTCGTTAAGTATTCATTTAAATCTTCATTCGTTAAATCAAACACTTGATTCAACGCCTGTTGATTAAATGAAAACACTTGATTATACAGATTTTCATCCACTGGTTTTAGCCACTCCTGCAGTTGACTACTTGCGACTTTCGCACCGGACTGATTATTAACAATGGTTACTTTTCCACCGGATTTTCCCTGTGTTCTTGTCAATCTGTAGGAAACGCCGTCTACTAATAACTCTAATTCTCCGCCATATGTAGATGCATCTTTAGGTAAATACTGCTGATATTTCTTTTTAGCAGTAGCAAATCCAAACAGCATACTTAACATAAATGATGTTAATGTTGACTTACCCGCCTCATTTAATCCAAATATAACTTGATTCGTCTGACTGAAGTCAAATGTCTTATCGTGCCATTTTCCAAATCCATAAATTGTAACTTTAGTTATTTTCATTATCATGGCCCTCAATCGCTTGATTTTCATGAAGCAATGCTTTCGCACTTTCCTGTAATTCTGATACGTGTTCCTTACCTACCAGGTACGTATTTAGTTCCGGAATTTGTAATAATTTATCAGCTAACTCAGTCATTTTATCATTCGTAAAAACACGCTTCGCACTTTTTTCCCAGTACTCCTGGTCAATTGATTCAAAGATCATTTTCTCATTAACCAACATTTTCATTTTAACAATCCAATAATAATTATCTGATGAATGTTTTTGAATCCACGCTGTTAGCAGATCCCCATTTTGAATTCGATTTAATAATAACTCACTAAAATCATCTAAATCGGTTAATTGTATCACCATTAAATACGCTTTATTATCAGAAAATTTTTGGCATTCAAGATCAATTTTATCAATTGCATCTGACAGTGAGTTAATTGTTGCCATAGAAACGTTAACCGTTTCCCAATCAATTGTAGAAGAAGTCACAAATTCAGGAGATAATTTACTTCCTTTGCTATTCACCAAATAAAAGCCTTTATCGCCCGATTCCTTACGATGGCGGCCTTGCGTATTCCCTGGATAGATAATTGGTGGGACTTCACTTAAAACCTGTCGTACGTGAATATGGCCTAGTCCCCAGTAATCATAATTTTTCTGTAACAACTCTTTAATAGTAAATGGTGCATAACTTTCATCGACCGTTGAACTTGACCCTTCATTTGATCCATGGATCAATCCAATATGCCATTTTTCGTTTCCCCGAACTGGGTAGTCTGCAATTTTTGATGGTTCCCATCTATGTGCGTAACTAAACCCAGTTAATTGAACCTCATCACCGTTGTCCAAAACATGTGTCACTGTTTCAACTTCACTTGTAAAAAGCGTTACGTTCGAAGGGAATGTCAAATGATTTTGCCTATTATCGGAAAAATCATGATTACCAAAACTTAAGTAAACATTTATGCCGGCCTTTTGAAGTCGTTCACATTGTTCAATTAACGTTGTCTGTGCCACAATGCTCATTTCATCTGAATCATATAAATCACCAACCAGGCAGACAAAATCAACGGATTCGCTAATAGCCGTGTCCACAAGATTGCTCAACGCTTTAAATGTTGATTGATAAATTGAATTCATTAATTGCTTGGGTACATTTTTCAATCCGCCAAATGGACTATCTAGATGTAAGTCGGCCGCATGAATAAATTTCATTTTTCTTCTCCTTTATAAAAAAAATCCTGGTACAAAACATAGACTGCTTTGCCCCCAGGATTCTTATTTGAATTAATTACGGTATAAGTCTTGTATTGGTTTTGTGATAATTGAATTGACTTCATTCATAACTTCACTTAATACTTGTTCTTTGGCCATCAAATCTTTAATAGCTTCAAACTCACCAATTTTTTCTGAAAGTTGATGCGCATTTTCAAGTTCTTCATCCGTCATTTCTTCACCATTCATTTGCTTTTGTTGTAACGACATTTGAATTGTTTGAAATTCCTTAAATAATTTATACGCTTTTTCATCTTCTTGCATCTTTGTATAAGCTAATTTCAATGCCTTATATTCTTCTGTTTTACTAAGATCTTGCCCCATTTGGTTCGCTGTATCATAAATATTAACAACCATGTCTGATTCCTCCAATAATAGTTTATATTAACCTAATCAGTGTATCATTTTTAGGCATAATTTGCATTGATTTATTCTAATTTCCGAACATACCTTTAAACCCATCGCTAAGCCATTTTTGGGCTTTTTTGGCAGTATCTGATAATTTATTTTTTATTTCATCTGTTTGCTTTTCAACTGACCCTAAAATACTTTCTCCATCGTCATTCGAAGTTGTTTTATTCGCCAATTCATTAGCCGATTTTGTTGAAAAACTTGTTTTAGCTGTATTGGGCAGGATTCCTGTCATTTCACTTTTAAATAATGAGTTAACAATATCTCCACTTAAATTTTTCAAATAGTGCGTATCGTCCGTTGTATCAAACCCAACCCATGTTGCTACAGTTACGTCTGGTGTGTATCCAACAACCCATTGATCCTTTGTTCCATTTGTAGAACCTTTTTTTGCTTCAGTACTCCCAGTTTTTCCGGCAATTGTGTATCCGGACGGCGCGGCTGACTCACCAGTTCCTCCAGATTCAAAGACACCCATCATCATACTTGTCATTGATTTAGCTATCTTGCTGCTCATAACCTTAGTTTCACCATCATCCGAATTATTAACGACCGTTTTACCAGAAGCGTCGACAATTTTAGTGATAAAATGAGCCTTTTTTTGGACACCGCCATTAGCAAATGCAGTGTATGCACTAGCCATTTCATATGGTGAGACCCCGGTTGTTAATCCGCCTAAGGCCAAATCTAAATTTTTATCGGAATTTTTGACTGGTATGCCAAACTTTTTAACCGAATCATACCCTTTTTCAACGCCAATTTTATTTAGTAACCAAACTGCTGGTGCATTTTTACTAAGCGCCAACGCTTGGTACATTGGAATTTTCCCTGCATATTGATTATCATAATTATTAGGTGAATAATTATTTGAGCCATACGATTGTTTTTTATCTTTTAATTCCGAATCGTAAAAATAACCATCCTCAAGTGCCGGTGTATAAACTGCAATTGGCTTCAAGGTAGATCCAGGCTGCCGATTAATCTGCGTTGCTCGATTATATCCTCGGAAGACATGTTTACCTCGACCACCAACAATTGCCGTAACACCACCCGTATTTGAATTAATTGCGACAGAACCACCCTGGGCTTTCGTTCCATCATCGGCGTCTAGTGGAAATAACTCTGAATTGTCAAATGATGTTTGCATCGCCTCCTGATGCGTTTGGTCCATTGCCGTATAAATTTTATAGCCGCGGTTCATAATATCAGATTCAGTTAATCCGTAATTTTTAATTGCTTCACTAATGATAGCATCAAAATAATAAGGATATTTATAGCCCGATTGATAATCATATGTGTCATTCAACGTAATAGCAGTCTGCTTAGCACCCGATAATTCAGAACCAGATATTTTTTTATTCTCATACATGACGTCTAACACAATATTTCGTCGTTGTTTTGCTGCTACAGGATGATCTATTGGGTTAAATGCACCCGGAGAGGTTAGCATCCCTGCAATGACGGCTGATTCGCTAACAGTTAAATCTGAGGCACTCTTTCCAAAATATTTTTTTGATGCATCTTGGACACCCCAAACTCCGTTACCAAAATACGCATTATTTAGATACATCGTCAATATATCATTTTTTGAGTATACCTTCTCTGTCTGAACCGAAATAAATATTTCTTTCGCCTTACGACTGTACGTTTGTTCCTGAGACAAAAATGCATTCTTAACTAGCTGCTGCGTAATTGTACTTCCGCCACCACTAATTTCATGGCTACCCATCAACCGATTTTTAACCAAAGAAACAGCAGCACGTGCCATCCCCTTAATTGAAAATCCGTGTTCATGATAAAAATTACGGTCTTCCGATGACAGGACCGCATTTTGAATATTCGGTGAAATTTTTTTCAATGAAACATAGGTCCCTTTTTGGGAGTAAAGTGATCCCGCTTTGTCACCATCTTTATCAAAAATTTCAGTTGATTGTTGTAAGGCAGATTTTAGTCCTCTGACGTTCGTCGTTTTCGCTACATAAGTTAAATACGCACTGGAACCTAAAATAATTGTTAAAATTAAAATGGTTACCCACTGCCATCCATGTAAAAAATGCCAAGCCCCCTTAAACCAATTTTTAAATTGAATTAAATGCGTTACAAGCCAATTTTTATCTTCAGTTTTACTTCTTTTATTTTCATTTTCCATAATTTATCCTCATACTTAATCTTAATCTCTTACATTATTTTACCATAGCTCTGTATTTAAAGGCTAAATGCCAAATTTATTATGATATTTTTAAGTACTTAAAAAAGATCAAGAAATAGCTTTCGCATTTCTCAATCTTTAATTATTTAAACTAAATTATCCGGATTCGCATGATTCATAAAAATGGTATGAACGCGTTGAGCAGCTTGTTCATTGGGACTGATAATCATGATTGTATCATGACCAGCTACGGTTCCAACAATATCGGAGAAACCAAAATCATCAATAATCGCTGCCAGCAGATTCCCATTACTTGGGATTGTTTTAACGACGTTCATAAATTGAATTTCAGTGATACTAGTGACCACCTCAAAAATAATTTCAAACAGATGAACCTCTTCACTGAGATTACCTGATTTAAAAATCGCATACTTCAAGTTTCCTTGCTCATCTTGTGCCTTAACAATTTTCATTTCTCGAATATCTCTAGAAATGGTTGCTTGAGTCGCCTTGATGCCCGTACGGTCCAATTCTGAAATCAGTTCATCTTGTGTTGCGATTATTTTTTTATTAATTAACTGTTCAATTTTAGTTTGACGTATCTCTTTCTTCATAAGAATCCCTCTTTGAATGAGTATTTATTCTTAGTATAGCAAAATACATCAAAATACTGAAATAATACGATTAATTAAGCACAATTTTATTCATTTTATTGAATTTTGATTCAAATATAAACATTCCTGAGTCTCTGACAATGTAACCTTCTCCGATTAAATTTTGAATAACACGCCCAACTGTTTCACGTCGCGTTCCACTAATCGTTGCAATGTCCTCATGTGTGATGACATAGGGAATTCGTAAACTATTTTCACCATGCTTATCGGCTAAATTTTCGCTTAAATATTGTAATGCCTGCGTAATTCGAGTGGTCGTATTACTACATACCGTTCTTAATCTTAATATCTCAGAATTATTTAAAATATTTTCAAATTGTTCAAATAAGTATGCGGATACTTCATAATGAGTCTTAATTAGCCGTTCAATCAGTTTTACGGGAACTTTTGCCACCGTTAATCTTGTGGCAGCACGACTTGAAACGGTGTAGTATTCACTTTGCAACATACCACCAATTGGAAATATTTGATTTGGCGTCGCATACATATAATTTTGAAAAATACCCGCACGATCACCGCGCTCAATTTTAACGAGCCCATCCAATACAACATAAATGAAATCGCGCTTATCATTAACATCAAAAATGACGTTCCCCTTTAGAAATCGTTTAAATGTGATTTGCTCCAAACAAGCACTTTGCTCATCCCCATTTAAACACCCAAATAACTTATGATCAGAAATTTCTGATCGATACCTCTGTACTTCTTTTTCTGTAATCATCCCTTTACTCCCTTAATTACCCATATTTACGATGTATAACTATCAACACTATCAGATTAAATATGGAATGTCGATTTATTTTTTCGGATTTTGGAGACCCTGGTTTATTTTTTCGATTCACTGATAGTCCTAAATCGTTAAACTAATATTATCAAAAATTAAAAAATCAATTAGTCTCATTCGCACACTCAACTTGTGTCCAAACGCACAATTAGCACGAGAAAGTATACCTACCAACATCTAACCAAAATAAAAAAGTTAACAATTAAGTTAACTTTTTTATAAATTACATTTCTTTTGGTGCATTTACACCCAATAAGCTTAACGATTCTGTTAAAACAACGCTCACACTTTGAACAAGTGCTAAACGAGCTAGTTTTTGATCATCATCAACTAATATTTTTGAATTTGCATAATACTTGTTAAATGCTCTTGATAAATGAATTGCGTATTTCGCTACAACAGATGGTTCATATTCCTTAGCAGCACGTTTGATGATTTTAGGGAAGTCACCAAGTAACTTAATCGTATCCCATGCAGCAGGGTCAGAAAGTTCATTGTTACTTTCACTGATTGTAACGTCACCTGCTTTACGGATAATACTTTGAGCTCTAGCATTTGAATATTGCACGTAAGGTCCCGTTTCACCTTCAAAACGAACAACTTCTTCTAAAACAAAATCAAAATTATTCATGCGTTCATTTTTCAAATCATGGAAGATAACGGCACCAACACCGACATCCTTAGCAACTTGTTCAGCATTTGGCAAATCAGGATTTTTATCTTGAATTTGCTTTTTAGCAAGGTCCGTTGCATCATTCAAAACTTCTTCAAGTAAAATAACACGGCCTGAACGAGTTGATAATTTCTTACCACCTTGTGTAATTAAGCCAAATGGAATATGGTGCATATCGTCTGACCAATCGTTACCCATTTCCTTTAAAACTGCCTTTAACTGTTTAAAATGATTAGCTTGCTCATTTCCAACAACATAGAGTGATTGAACAAACTTGTATGTTCGTTTACGATAAATTGCAGCAGCTAAATCACGGGTAATATAAAGCGTTGCCCCATCAGTTTTTTGAATCAATGCTGGATTTAAATCATATTTTTCAAGATCAACAATTTCTGCGCCTTGACTTTCTTTTAATAAATTTTTATCCTTTAACATGGTTACGACTTCATCCATTTTATCATTATAAAAGGCTTCCCCTTTAAATGAGTCAAATTGAACACCAAGCATGTCATAAATCTTGTTGAAAGCAGACAATGATTCTGCACGGAACCAAGTCCAGAGTTCAATAGCTTCTTCATCACCATCTTCGAGCTTTTTAAACCAAGCACGAGCTTCAACGTCTAATTCTGGATTTTCTTCAGCTTCTTTATGGAAACGGACATAGTATTCAAGCAATTTATTAATTGGATCAGCCTTAACTTCGGCCTCACTACCCCATAATTTATAAGCTGTAATCAACTTACCAAATTGAGTTCCCCAATCACCCAAATGGTTAATTTTAATTGGGTTATAATTGATTTTTGCCAAGATATTCGCAATTGAATTACCAATTACTGTTGAACGTAAATGGCCCATTGAGATGGGTTTAGCAATATTAGGTGATGACATATCAATAGGAACATTACCCTCATGACCAACGTCTGATGCGCCATATTTACTTCCGTTTGAAAGGACTTGTTCAATGATATCTTGGCTAAATGCAGCTTTGTTCAAGAAAAAGTTAACATATGGGCCAACTGCAGCAACTGACTCAAATTGACTCTGATCAATTTGTTCCACAAGATCTTTAGCAATCATTTGTGGTGCTTTTCTAAAGGCCTTAGCTAATGCAAAAGCTGGAAATGCGTAATCTCCCATCTCAGAACTTTTAGGGATTTCAATTTTGGCAATAATTTCTTCTTCAGTTAAGTTCCCATCAACGATAGCAACCAATGCTTGTGCAACTTGTTGTTTATAATTCATTTTCCATTCCTCCTAAAATTGTATAAAAAAAGCCCCTTACAAATAATTATGTAAGAGACGAGAATTCCCGCGGTACCACTCTAATTGATTAATATCCACTCAAAGTATTCAGTTATTTCTAAAAAGTACGATTCAACTAACGCTTTTATCTAGCTTCCATCAACCTAGACTTGCTTTGAAATTAATTAGTTTACTAGCTTTTATTATCGAATTTATAGTTTGATTGTAACAAACTACTACAAAAAAAGATAGTTATTTCATAATTTATATTCACTTTTACCAAGTCATATTATCCATCGTACCGGTCTAAGATTTTGATTATTTATACAAAAAGGTTCTTAGATAACCTTCAAATTTGAAGACAATCTAAGAACCCACTCACGCTTGTTTATTCAAATACAAATTGATTATTATACAATTCTGAATAAAAACCTTTTTGATCTAATAATTCTTGATGATTTCCTTGTTCAATAACTTTTCCATCTTTTAAGACAACAATTTTATCGGCATCCAGAATTGTTTTTAATCGATGGGCAATAACAAAACTAGTCCTTCCTTGAATAACTGTATCCATTGCTTTTTGAATCTTAGCTTCTGTCACCGTATCAACATTCGAAGTAGCTTCATCTAAAATTAAAAGCGTTGGGTTAGTTAAAATTGTTCTTGCAATACTAATTAATTGTTTTTGACCAGTTGAGAAAACAGAATTTTCATCTGAAACTTTAGTGTCGTACCCTTTATCCTGACTCATAATGAAATCATGGATATTAGCTTGTTTAGCAGCAGAAATCATTTCTTCATCCGAGGCATCGGGTTTACCGAAAACAATATTATCGCGAATAGTACCCGAGAATAGAACACTCTCTTGAAGAACAATTCCAACATGGTCACGCAGACTTTGTAGTTCAAGGTCTTTAACGTTTACACCATCAAATTCAACCGAACCACCAGTAACGTCATAGAATCGATTCAATAAATTCATAATAGTCGTTTTACCCGAACCAGTTGGTCCAACCAATGCGACCATTTCACCTTTATCAACGTTAATGGAAACATCATGTAATATTTCTTTATCAGGACTATATCCAAAATCAACATTCTTTAATTTAACACCATCTGTTAAACCTGTTAATTTTTGTTTGTCTTTTGAGTTAACTTCATTAGGTTCATCAAACATCTCGTTCAGTCGACCAGCACCCGTTATGGCAAGCTGGAACATGCTGTATAGCGACGATATTTGTGAAATTGGTTGGTAAAATTGTTGTGAGTATTGAACGAACACAACAACAAGTCCTAAAGCAGTTGTACGACCCATATCACCATTCAATGCTAACCAACTACCAAAGAAAATAACGATAGCTGTATTAACCAATGAAAGACCATTCATAACTGGGAATAACATTCCTGAGTATACTTGCCCTTTAAAGGTTGCTTTACGAACATTTTCGTTATATGGCAAGAATCCATCAATGGCATCTTTTTGAAGACCATTAGTGATAACAATTTTTTGACCACTAATTTTTTCATTGATGTACCCATTTAGCTTACCAACTTCTTTTTGTTGGATATCAACATACTTACGTGTTTTAGCAATCAAGATCACGGCAAGAATTACTGCAATTGGCGTTGACGCAATCGTCACCCAAGCCAATTGAACGTTTTGTTGGAACATCATAATAATAATCCCAATCATTAGGGCAATATTACTCATAATTTGTCCTAAAGCTTGATTCAACGCATTCGAAATATTATCTAAATCACTTGTAAAACGACTTAAGATATCTCCATCTTTATGTGAATCAAAAAAACGAATAGTCATTTTTTGTAATTTTCCAAACAACCCTTTTCTCATTCTATTTGTTGAATTACCTGTAATAAATGTCACAATTATATTTGAGAAGAACATCGCAATAATTGAGAAAATAAAGAATAAGAATAACATCCATAATGAATTTACAAAGTTACCTTTATCACTTACCCCTCTTGTCAATCCAATCACATAATCAGCTAAAGCCGTAATTGCTTTCCCCATATACACGGGTGCTTTAACTTGGAAATAAGTTGACGCGATGATTGCGATAGTCATAACCGTAAATCCTAATTTATAGCTTTTCAAGTAATGGAAGAAGAATGCCATAGATCTATTTATATCTTTCATTAGACAGTCTCCTTTCCTTTTTGAGTGTTATAAATTTCTTGATAAATTTGACTGTTTTCAACTAAGTCTTTATGTGTACCCTCGCCAACCAATTCACCGTCATCCATGACAAAAATTCGATCAGCATTAATCACGGATGAAATTTTTTCAGCGATAACAAATGTTGTAGTTGCTTTTAATTCATTATTTAACGCCTTTTGAACTAATTTTTCAGACTGCGCATCAAGTGCTGATGTTGAGTCATCCAAAATTAAGATTTTGGGTTTACCGATAACGCCACGCGTAATTGATAAACGTTGTTTTTGACCACCCGAGAAATTGGCAGAGCGTTCTTCAACTTCTGCATCATAACGTGCCGGTAAGCGATTAATAAATTCAGATGCCTGCGCAATTTGACTTGCAACATCCATATCTTCTTCAGCCGCATCTTCTTTACCTTGGCGTAAATTATCTGCAATAGTTCCAGAAAATAAAATAGCCTTTTGTAAAACAAACGCAACTGTTTTACGTAATGATTTTTCGTTGATATCTCTCAGGTTCTTTCCACCAACTTTAACCATTCCTTCTTGAGGATCAAATAATCTTGGAATCATTTGTGCCAATGTTGTTTTACCTGAACCCGTGGCACCAACAATCCCAATCATTTCTCCAGGTTTAACCTCGAAGTTAATATGTTTAAGCGTTGGTTTATCGTCGCCTTCATATGAAAATGAAACATCTTCAAAACTAACAGAACCCGTTAAATTTTCTTCTGGGACATCTGTGTAGTAAATATCTGGTTCTTCGTCCAAAATTTCACGTAATCGTTTAATTGAAACCATTGCACGAGCACTGAAGGTCATCATCATTCCACCAATGATAATAGCAAACATAATTTGCATCAAATAATTAATAAATGATGTAATAGCCGTCACTGTACTTGGATCAGCCTTAGCTAAGTCACCTACAAAATAAATGGCAGCTACAACAGCCATGTTTCCGATTAACGTAAATGCTGGAATTAAAACAGAGAATAACGTCCCAACATAAATATTTTGTGCATTTAAATCGTCGGAAACTTTATCAAAACGTTTTTCTTCATTCGTTTCTTGATTAAATGACTTAACAACACGTACGCCCATTAGATTTTCTTTTGCTAACTCATTTACACGGTCAATCAATCCTTGCATAAGACCAAAATGACGTCCCATGCGACCAAAAGTTAACATTGAAATACCCAAAACAGCCACAATTAATATAACAATAATCCACCATAAATCAGGAATTGTATTCATTGCCAAAATAAATGCACCAACAAAAAGTATAGGTACTCGAATAAGTGTCTGTAAAATTGTCATAATTAATGTTTGGATTTGTGTAATATCATTGGTAAGACGCACCACAATATTACCAGCCTGGAATCGTTCGATATTACCAAACGAAAATGTTTGAATCTTTCTAAAGGCCGTTTCACGAATATCCGCACTCATTGATTGCGCTACTTTTGCTGAGAGTATCGTATTCACGACCCCTGCCAACAAACCAATAACGGCAACAACGATTAAGTATATGCCAAGAGACGTAATCTTATCACCTTGATCTTTCAAGATAGCATCGATCACTTTTTGTAACAATTTAGGTTGCCATAATGTGGAAACGGCCATAATGACGACCATGACAACTGCCCAAAAAATATCTACACGGTATTTTTTAGCATGTTTTAGTAAAATATCCAATTTCTTCCCCCTTAATTCTGTACACTTTTAAATGTTATTTTCAGTAAAAAAAATAACTAATATCAGTTACTAAACCTATCAAAAATAACGCGCAATTGCAATCATTTTGATTAATTCTTAACCATTTTTCATTAAAAAATGGCACAAAAAAATCCAAGATTAATCATCCTGGATTTAAATAAACTTTATTCGACTTCTTTTAAGCGGGCGACGAGAATCGAACTCGCGACATCAGCTTGGGAAGCTGGAATTTTACCACTAAACTACGCCCGCAGAACGTTGCTTAGTATAGCATATTTCCCCATCTTTGTCATAATTAATTAAGCCAGCTCGTTTTCTGACTTTTGTTCAAGATCTAATCGTTTCAAATTTTTAACGGCCTTCACGTATGAATAAATCAAAACGACACATGATCCACCCCACGCTAACGGGTTTGCAAAGCACGCCCCGGCATACCCAAATGCTCCAGCCAAAAAGATTGCCGCAAAAGATCGCATTAATAACTCAACAACCCCAGCAACCGTAGGTATAATACTTTGTCCCAGTCCTTGAAGGGTATACCTAATAACAAACAAGACTGATAACAGAAGATAAAACGACCCATTAATATTAAAATAAACCTGTGACAACGCCACAACTTTTGGTGCGTTGTTTCCAACAAACAAGGTCACTAACTGCTGACCAAATAAGATAACTAGTAAACTCGCGATAACGCTAAAAGTTCCTGACATTAATAAACATTTTTTAACGCCATCCAAGACTCGGCTATATTTTTTCGCACCATAGTTCTGAGCCGTAAAAGTAGCCATCCCGATTCCAAAAGACATCATTGGTTGCGTAGACAGTTGATCAATCTTTGATGCGGCCGTTGTACTTGCAACCGCAGTAGTACCCAACCCATTTAATGCGGATTGCAACATAATCGCGCCAATCGCAATAATTGAGGCTTGAAAAGCCATTGGTAAAGCAACGTAAAGATGTTCATTAATATTTTTCATTGTAATTTCTTTAAAATGATGATGACCAATATGTAAGATCGGAATTTTCCGATAAATATAAACTAAACAAAATACAACAGAACACGATTGCGCAATGATTGTTGCAAAACCAGCTCCCGCTACGCCCCAATGGAAGACTAAAATAAATAATAATTCTAAGCCAACATTAATAATACTAGCAAATATTAAAAAATATAGTGGTGTACGACTGTCACCTAATGCTCGAATAACATTCGATAAAATATTAAACGCCATTGACGCAAAGATACCACCAAAAATGATACTTATAAACGTTTGAGCATCTCCAAATATTTCGGGTGGCGTCTTCATAAGTGTTAAAATATCTTTTACAAAAAATAAACTGACTGCTGTTAAAACAATTGTCGCAACTAAACTAATTAAAAGCCCAGCCGCAAAACTCTTTCTAACACCACGGTAGTCTTTCGCACCAAAACGTTGTGCGGTGATAATAGACAGGCCGGCAGTCAATCCTTGCGCAAACCCAATAATTAAAAATTGAATACTCCCGGTTGATCCGACTGCGGCCAATGCGTCTACACCTAAAGTTTGTCCGACGATTAATGTATCCGAAATACTGTACAATTGTTGAAATAAATTACCTACCAATAATGGTATTGTAAACATAAAAATTAATTTTGCTGGATTTCCCGATGTTAACGATCGCAAATAAGCCCCTTCTTTACTCTAAATTTTGTTTAATACCCTTTTTCGTTCAATAATAAAATAAATTTTTTCTTGAATTCCGCCCTGTCTTGATTAGAAAATGCACTCGGTCCTTTTGTCCGTTGACCTGATTTTCTTGCCATAGCGCTCATATATCTTGAATCCAACATGCGGTCAATATTATCATTGGTATATTCAAAACCCTTATGGTGCATAACAATCACACCTTTAGGTAATAAGAGTGATGCGAGTCCATAGTCTTGCGTAATAACGATATCCTTTTTTTCAGCTAATTTAACAATTCGATAATCTGCCGCATCCGGTCCCTGATCCACATAACTAACTGAAACATATTCGGGATATTCCTTGGTCGAAAAATGTGGCGTACTTGTTATCAACAAGACGTTGATATTCCTGAGCCCTGCTTCATCAATGACTTCTTTTTTTACTGGAGACGCATCCCCATCAATAATAATTTTCAATTCATGACCTCTCACATCTAGTAAAAAAACCTTCAAAGAATAACCTCTTGAAAGTTTTATTTAGCTTCTGATTTTAATAATGCTTTAATAGCCGGAATTTGGCCCAAACTATCGATGGCATTACTAGGCATCACAACAGTATTCGCATCGCTTTTTGCAAGCTCTTTAAATGCTTCAATGTTCTGACTAATAAAATAGCCATCATGAACTTTATTTAATGAAAGATTAACGGCATCAATTCGGTATGCTTCAGCATCGGCAGTCTTTTTAACGGCCTCCGCTTTAGCTTGTGCAGAATTAACCCATGCATCGTTATCAGCCTTGTTTTTTAGCGCAACTGATTTACTGTAACCTTCGGCCTCAGCAACGGTTGCATCACGATTTCTAGCAGCCTTCAATAATTTATTCATTGAATCTTGAATTTCAACTGAGGGTTTAACCGTATCAATGTTGATACGGTCGACATTTAAGCCGTACCCGGCTGTAACATTTGAAATTTCGCCAAACAAGCCGCGGTTAATTTCTTGCGTTCCGTTTAAAACTTCATCCAACATTTTATTTCCGATAATACCACGCAATGATGCACGTGTATCCTGTATCATACTGCGCACAGAATCCTCATTTTTAAATACAAAATCTTGAATATCAGTAACGTGATATTTCAACGAAATTTTAACTTCAATCTCAGCGTTATCTTTTGTAATAACCACCTGTTTATCAAGATCTAGAGGTTGTTGCGCCGTGCTGACACGAATTACGGAAGAAATAAATGGTTTAATGAAATGTAACCCTGGAGCTAACGTCGTCTCATATTTTCCTAGAGTGATGACAACCCCTTGATGTGGTTGTCTAATAATTCTAATTGTTGCGGGTAAAATAAGCACCAATAAAACAACAATAATAATAACAGCTAAAAGTCCCAACATAATATATAACCACCTTTATATTTTTTTAACGTTTAATCCTTCAACATGTGTGCCGATAATCTGAACGGTATCCCCAATTTCCAATGTTTCCTCACTGAAGTAGTGGTAATAGATACCAAAAAAAGTAATGGTTCCTTGAATATTGTCATGATCAATTTTAAATTTTCGATTAATTAGTCGCTCATCAATAATTGATTCCTTATCCATATGAAAACCCTCCATTTGTTACTCTTAACGTATCTTATTTAGACCACAAAATCAATTTATTCTATTGTCGAAAGTAAATTCTTTACGATCTAAAATAGTCACTTTATCTATATGTTTTTCAATTTGCTTATCCTCAGGTGGCAACTGTAAATAATCACCGTATAGACGGCTCAAAATAGCATCGTAAGCACTTAGAATCGTTACCGTAAGGTTTTCAAAAGGAACTTCAACTACGGTTGCCAATTCCTTTTCTGAAAGCAATTCTTTTTCATATGAATACTGTGAAGCTAAATTTTTATATTCCTGAATGGTCTCATCTTGATTGTAAGTCCTTGCTAGCTCATCCCTTTTTTCTTTATATTCCCTTGTTTTACGACTTTGGTCAGGTTGCATCTTTCTAATTTTTGCGGTAATTTCAGTGTCTATCAATCGATAATTACTTGCTAAAATAATTTTAGCATTAAGATATTTATATCGAGACTGTTGAATCGACCGTTCAACATCTCCCATCGGTATTTTATCAAACGGAAAGATATCAACAAAGACACCTTTTCTCGCATCATTTATATTTCTTTTCTCTTCAATATATATTGACTCATCTAGTAGTTTTGCGTAACCAAACGCATAGTTTTGGTCACTTTGATCCGTTTGTAGAAAATAATAAGGCTGACTGAGCTCAGCAGGTGCAACCTGTAAGAATCGGTCGTAATCCTCCCGTACCATACCAATATCGACATCATCATCCCATGGAATAAATCCTTGATGCCTGACCGCGCCAAGTAAACTACCACCAATCATAAAATATTTAATTTGATTTTTTTGACAAATTTCAATAATTTCCTGAATTAAATCCAATTCCACTTTGTGTAGTTCTTCAATTTCCATTTTTATCACCCTATGTCGTCTGATTTCTTTTCCTAATTGTACCAAATTAAATACAAAACACGAAAACATTTAATTTCTATTAAGCTAATCATTTTCATTACTTTATTTATTCGCATCATGTTATGCTTAATCTATTAAATAAAAGGGGTGTCCAAATGCAAGAAACCATTATTGACTTAATCGGCCAACATGGCTATCTAGGTGTTGCGTTACTCATCGCAATTGAAAACATTTTCCCACCTATTCCTTCCGAAATCATTTTAACGTTTGCTGGATTTATGACATTATCAAGCAATCTTGAACCAGTTGGTCTCATCTTATCTGCTACGGTCGGTGCGACCATTGGTGCTTTAATTCTATACTCAATTGGCCGTTTTTTAAGTACTGACCGCTTAAATCGTTTTTTTGCGAGTAAGTATGGCTCATGGCTTGGTCTAAAACCGGTTCATATTGAAAAGGCCACCGAATTTTTCGTAAAATATGACAATCGAGCCGTTTTCTTGGGCCGTTTCGTGCCAATTGTCCGCAGTTTGATTTCAATACCCGCTGGTATTACAAAATATAAGTTACGTTTCTTTATTCCATTAACATTCTTTGGAACATTAATCTGGAATACTGCATTGATTTATCTCGGCGCATTTGCCGGTAATGCATGGGCGAAAGTTGCTGCAACGGTTGATATTTTCGCCACATTAGTTGGGATTGTTTTAATCATCCTGTCATTCTTTGGTATTTATAAATTAATCAAATTAAATAGAGACAAAAAAAACGATTAAATTCAAATAATGAATTTAATCGTTTTTAATACTTTTATTTTTCAAAAAGTTGGGTTAATCTTCCGCAACATCGATAGCTTCTAATAAAATGTTCAGTTCTGAGCATTCTCTTTCAAGCGATTTCTCCTCTTGGAAAAAGCTATCTCGAATTGATGATTGTTGTCTGTTTCCAATGTTACTTCTAAGATCAGCAAGTTTTTGCATTGCTGCTTGATACTCACTCATAATATCAAGTTTACACCTACTCATTATGTTACGCCTCCGAATGATGACAACTATTTATTGCCAGTATTAATTATTTATAAGGTCTAATTTAACACTTTTTCAATTGCTTGTTAACCCCTTAAATATTACCGTTCTGTTACAAAATAAAAAAGATATCGCAATGCGATATCTTCCTCACTTTATAGTCTTCTTTTTGACATTTTCTTCTTACATTAATGACTGAACGTCACGCGCAATTACTAATTCTTCATCAGTAGGTATGGCGAAAACTTTAACGGCAGATTCTGGCGTACTAAGCATTACCTGTTCACCCATTTTTTCATTATTTTCGGCATCAAACCCAATACCTAAGTAAGATAAATGTTCTATTACACGGCGACGAACGATACGATCATTTTCACCAAGTCCGGCTGTGAAAATAATGCCATCAACGCCCTGCATTTCTGCGATGTATTGGCCAATATATTTAATGATATTTTGAACGTAGATTTTTACTGCTAAATCGGCACGCGGATTTTTACCTAGTTGCGCTTTAACGTCACGCATATCGGGAGAAATACCTGAAATACCAAGTAAACCTGACTTACGATTCAAAATGTTGACCATTTCATCTATATCCGTAATTTTTAATTGTCTCATCATGTAAGCGACCAATGACACGTCTACGTCTCCAGAGCGCGTTGCCATTGTGATACCAGCAAGTGGTGTGAAGCCCATTGATGTATCAATAGATTTACCACCAACAGTCGCTGTAATGGATGCCCCAGCACCCAAATGTAAAGTAATCAATTTTAATTCTTTAGGATCCTTATCGAATAACTTTTCAGCTTCTGAAACAACATAACGAACGCTTGTGCCATGGGCACCATAACGTCTTGCGCCATACTTTTCATACCATTCATAAGGAACACTATACATGTAACTTTCTTCAGGCATTGTTTGATGAAATGCTGTATCAAATACTGCGACACTCGTTGCAGTAGGTAAGATTTCTTCAAAGGCTTGAATACCTAAAAGGTTCGCCGGATTGTGTAATGGTGCTAATTCTGATAATTCATCAATTTTTGCAATCGTATCAGCATTCACTAATGTTGATTTTTTAAAGAATTCACCACCAGCAACGACACGATGACCAACACCAGATATCTCGTTAAAATCAGCAATAATATCTAATTGAAGTAAAAGTTTTAATAATAATTGGACCCCAACCGAATGATTATCTATATCTAATACATCTTCATATTTTTTACCATTATCATACTTAATTGTAAGAATTGAGTCTTTAAGTCCTATTCTTTCAATCAATCCTTTGGCAATGACGGTTTCTTCCGGCATACTAAACAATTGAAATTTCAAACTTGAACTACCTGCGTTGATTGCAATAATTTTTGACATATTCTTCCTCCAGTTATGATTTCGTTTAATTAATATTATTATACTGTTTATATTACTTTAATCCCAAAAAAACGCAATCAAAATCTATTATATTTTCAGTAATGTATTATGCTAGCATACCTCTTTTAGAAAACGCATACAATATTTTTCAAAAAAATAATGGTACACGGAATTTTATCTTCCGTCTACCATTATTTTTTGTCCGAATTCTCTCATTAATCCAAGCAAATCCACGACTTTACCTTCACCTAAAACGTCTACCCAAGTATCAAATCTTTTTTTGATTGACTCGGTAACAACACGTTCTACTTTTGCACCTTGATCAGATAAACGTAAATTTATTCTTCTTCTATCAATCGTGTCTTGTTCTTGATAGATATATTGTAATTGTTTCAAAACGTTCAATTGGCGCGCAATCGCACTCCTTGAAACATTTCTTTTTTTTGCAATATCAACCATGCTAATGTTTTCAGTATTTTGAATATCTTTTAAAATTAAAAACTGTTCAAAAGACAAATTATACTCACTAGTAGGTTGTGAGATAAATCCTTCCACATACTTAAATGTTCCCAAATACATGTCAATATAGTCTTCCATTAACTTAGTTGTTGTCATTGCTAATTCTCCTCTTGCATACGTTTACGTATAGTTAAATTTAGCACACAACACGGTTAATTACTATCCTAAATGATTGTATTTTTATTTTTCTGCTTGTTCAGTTTGCGCAGCCAATTGTTTGCGATTTACAAAAACCCAAATTGCACCCAATACGACGACCATGACCATTAATGCGAGTACTGATCCAATCATGCCCGTACCTTGGCTATTAATTGCATAGGTAAAGCCGTTTAAAACATGTGTAACAGGTAAGAATGCTGCAAACACTTGATAAGCATTTGATAACATTGTATTTGGAATAACTTGTCCTGTGATAACTAATTGAACAAGTAATAATGCTAGTGATAAGAGAATTCCCATCGTTCCAAAAAGTTCATCGATAACGACACATAGGAGCGTAAAGATTAATCCTGAAAGGAATGTAAAGATTACAAAACTAATTGGATGTTCGATTGTTACACCAAAGAATAATGTTAACAACAGAACGCCCGCTGTTTGAATAGAAGAGATGAATAGCATTAAGAAAAGATTTTGTAACCAATTTGGTGACAATTCATTTTTCTTACGGTATCTGAATAAAATTAATTGAGTCACGATTGCACCAACAAATAATGATAATACAATCACTAATGGGGCAAACGTATTCTTCAACGTTTTAGCAAGATTGTCGCTTTCAACCTGAGTTTTAACAGGTTCAACGAATTGTGCCACATTTTTTGGTGATGAGTTAATATTACCAACTTGTGCTGCACCATCGGCTAATTTAGTATTCAATAATGTGACACCTGCATCTGCTGTTCCTAATCCATCTGTTACTTGTTTTGATCCATCGGCTAATTTTTTCGAACCATCTGCCAATTGTGGACTAGCTGCTGCTAATTGTGTTTCACCGTCTGTTAATTGTGAGCTAGCAGCCGTTAATTGTGAACCACCTGCTGTTAACTGTGAACCACCTGCTGCTAATTGTGGCGTAGCGGCCGTTAATTGTGAGCCACCGTCAACAATTTTATCAGAACCCGCTTTTAACTGAGTTCCACCCGCAACTAATGTTTGTGTTCCGGCTTCAAGTTGTCCGCCAGCTGTAACAAGTTTTTGTGAACCAGCCTTAAGCGCCGATACACCACTTGTTAAGGTAGGAACGTTACTGTTTAATTGATTAATCCCACCTGCTACTTGAGAAGTTCCGGCCGTATAAGCTAAAATCCCAGCAGATAACTTACCGACACTATTTGTCATGATTGATTGATTAATTGTATCTTTAATTGTTTGTGCACTTGTTGTATCAACGCTTGATCCATTAACGCTAGCGTTTAATTTCTTAGCAACATCTTCATTTGAATTAGAAGCTGTTACTAACTCATCAATTTGATCACTTAAGTCTTTTGTATCACCCAAGAGACCAATCATTGAATCACTCGTTAATGTATCTGTACTATTTAATAATGCATTAGCGTGCGTTGTAATTGTATCAAATTTAGTTAAGAGGTCTTTAAGATCCACGTTACCCATCGTTGATTTAAATTCAGCCATGAGTGAACCCATCTCACCCATAGTCTTCTCTAGGATAGCTTTTGTTGTTAATAAATTATCTTTTATTCCATTTGCATTTGTACCAACTTTTTCAATATCTTTACCAGTCGTTGTAACTTGTTTCAAGACTGCATTTTTTTCATCTTGACTCATCGTCGTTGATGCATTAATTAATTCACTAACTTTATCATTAGAACTTGTGGCCATGCCATTATAAATTAATGCGCTTGCCATCTTACCAGTTGTACTTGCATTAATTTTATTCAGTTGAGCCTGTACAGTCTCTAACTGATCGCCTGCCGCCATTAATTGTTCTACCAAGGCAGGTAATGCTTTCAATGTCGTCATTGACTCTTGAATTTCAGCAAGTTCGGCCTTTAATTCTTTTGATCCTTGTCGTGCATTTTTTATTTGTGAGATAAGTTCTGGAATATGTTCAATAATTTCACTGCGGGCTCTCAGCTTCGTTTGAATTTGTGTAACACCCGTTTTAATCCCAGTTGAGTATGCTGTTAATCCTGCAACGGCCATGGGTAATGATTGACTACCCGACATTCCTGCAGCTAACGTTTTTACCCCACTGTTTAAGGCTGATGAATTAGAATCAAGCGTGCTTGCTCCAGCGGCTAATTTATCAACACCACCCGCTAAGGTTGCGCCTCCACTTTGTAAAGTAGATAATCCAGCATCTAATGTTTTATTCCCATCAACATACTGAGTGACACCGTCTGATAATTTTGGTGCACTAGCAACAAGTGTATTAATACCGGTTGATAGTTGTTGGTTCCCATTAACTAAAGTACCTACACCGTTTGTATACGTATTTACACCATTAGCATACGTATTTACACCGTCAGCCAATGTATCAACACCATTAGTATACGTATTTAATCCGGTTTTTAATGTTTGATTTCCCTTATCAAAGGTCACCATGCTTGTTGCTAATGTATCTAAATTTCTTGTAACCTCTTTACTCCCGTTCTTAAGCTTGATTGTTCCTTTGTTCAACGTTTTAACTCCGGTTGAGGCTTCTTTAACGCCTGACCCTAATTGTTGAACAGAACCAAGTAATGCGGAATCATATGCTTTTTGAATATTCGTAAGAACTTGTGTTTTCAATTGTTCGGCCACTTGTTTTGTAATTAATTGAGAAACGTAGTTATTTGTATCTGATTGCTTAGTTTTTAACAAACTTACTTTTGGTGTTTCATCAAGTGCTGTTGTTGCATTTGATGAAAAATCATTTGGTAAGGTGACCGACATTGTATAATCACCTGAATCTAAATGCTTCTTTGCAGTATCTGCACTGACAAACTCCCATTTCGCTTGTTTATTGGTCTTGAGAATTTTAGTAACTTCCTCACCAACATTTATTTTTTTACCTTTGAATGATGCTTCTTTATCGTTATTTATAATAGCTACTTTTAAATTACCCGTGTCCATTTGTTGCTTGCTTGAAACCAATTTATACGTCCCGTATGCAATTAAACTCGGGATTAAGCACGCGATTGCAATGTAGCCAATCAACCTCTTATTCTTTGACATAAGTTCTTTGAACAAAATCATCCACCCTTTCTATTTTAGTTAATGGCATTAACGATTATTTACTTCGTTAACCTCGTTAACAATATTATGACTATATTCGTTTTCAATTCTTTTGTCAAATGATTTTACAAAAAAATTCCACTCAATAGCAATGAGTGGAATCCCTTATAATTTAATTTTTGATCAAATAGTAATAGATAAATTGACCAGGTGCAATAAGAATTAATCCGGCAAATTGAACAACGAAAATTAATAATTTAGTCACATTTTCAGTTGAAATTTCACGCGTATTCATTTCCTGTCTCGACTGCGGCGTCTCATTCTCTTTATCTTTTTTTATTTCTTTTTGATTAAATCCATTTAATTCAAGATTGTATGGATAAAAAGTTAAAAAATTTAATATCAAATAATAATTGATTAATAACCGCCAATTTGGTGCACTCCACAAGTTCCCAATCGCTAAAAGAATGATTAAAGGAACCAACCCTTTAAGTAAAGATACTGAATAATATTTAAATCGTTTCACAATGACCCTCCAGAGATTTTTCTTGTTCACTCTAGATTAGCATAATTTAATCAAAAACGCTGATACTTAGTGAAAACCTTTAGTATTTATTAAGTTAATTATCCAGTTGTAATAACTTATTTACCCTAATTCTTGATCGATTTACAGCAATCATCGTCACAACGTAAAGTGTGACAAAAAAAGAGGTTTCGATGGTCGTTCCAATAAAGGCACAAACAAGCGCCAGTGAGAACAAAATATTACCAAGAATCTGCCATTTTCGTTTCTCAATTGCGTAATCCGCTAATATTTTAGTTTCTTCTGGGCCTAATGAATCCACACTTCTAACATTAGCCTGACGTACTTTGGTTAATTGTAATGACAATCTAATATTATAAATAATCAATATTGCCATAATTAAATACAAAATTGTTTCCATTAGCACCCCTACTCTCTTCTTAGTTTAATACAGCTACCCTTTAATCACTTTTTCCTCTATACTTAATTTATGCCGTAAAATAATAAAAGAGTTGCTAAGATACCGCAACCCATCCATTATTTTACAACTAAAACGTCACAAGGTGCTATACGGGTAACATAATTTGTAACCGCGCCCATTAGCATTCGCTCGACTGCCTTCAAACCGGATTGTCCCATAATAATTAAATCTGAATGGTGATCCTCAATGAAGTCCTTAGCAATTACCGTCTTAGGACTTCCAAAACGGATGTGGATGTCAACATCTGTGAAACCATCTTTTACGATGCTATCTTTCAATTCATTCATATATGCTTCTGTATCTTCAAATGTTTGATAAACGATTGAACCGCCACCGTCCATCATCCCTGAAAAACTAACAGAGAATTGACGTGTGTCAATAACGTTTAAAATGTCTAAATGTGCATGGTTAGCTTTGGCACTTTCTACAGCACGACGTAATGCTTTTTCAGCTGAATCTGATCCATCAACTGGGACTAAAATATTTTTATATTCTTGTTCCATATTTGCCACCCCATATCTTTTATTTATGATTACAGTATATCATTAAAATTGTATTAGATGTTAGCGTTTTACCTACAAAATTTGAAATAAAGAAGGTTCCTACTATGTTATTAAAAAGAATTTCTATTTTTAGCGCTCCCTACTCCGTTCGTGAATTAACGGAAAAAGATTTACCTCAAATGTTAGCGTTAGAAAAAAGTCAGGCGGATTACTTAAAGCTTCAAGGAAAGTCTGACTTAACAATTGATGAAATCAAATCCGACTTAACATCTGTCCCTCTTTCAGTTAACCAGAATCAAAAATGGACTCTTGGATTTTTTAAAGATGAAAAACTTGTTGCTATTATTGATTTTCTAACAGATTACCCTCAAGTTCAGACCGTTTGGATTGGTTTATTTATTGTCTCAAAGGCCGATGAAGGAAAAGGGATTGTCGCCCATTTATCAAAAGCACTCTTTAAGTCTCTTAAATCTGAACAATTCACAAATGTTCAAACTTTAAAATATGAACAAGAAACAACAAATCAAATATTATTAGAAAAATTAGGGTTCATTGATCAACAACCATTAGTTTTGAAAAGTTCTGATGGGAGTAACATCCCCGCCATTCTTTCTAAATTAACACTTTAAATTAGAAAATTATTTAACATGTATCCAGTATTTCTTACTAACATTTGGTTATCTTCTTTCATTTCCTATGATTTTGGCCATCTAGGTGTTATGATTAAATAGTAAGAAACTGGAGGAATAAAACATATGAGCAAAAATTTATTAGCAGATCTTGAGAAAAACTTCATCACGAGTGATGAAACCTCTAAAACATTTAAGGTTCCAAGCAAAAAGGAAGATCTAACAATAAAGATTGACAATGATATTTTTGAAAAAGTTTCTAAGGATGATGAAAAACTCGAACGTCTAATTAAGAACTTACTTAAGTTCAGTTCAAAGAGTAAAGCAAAAGAATTAATCTCAATTAATAAACGTAATTACCGTATCTTCATGTAACCCACAAAACTAGCCCGGTTGAGACTAACTTTGGGGGCTAGTTTTTTTAATTCTTGTCAATTCGACGTTTTTATCTTAAACTATTAGTTAAGAGGTGATTCTTATGTTTTTAACTACTGGAGATATTAATCGTTCATATGCTATTAAAGGCATTGTAAATGCGACGGCTAAGCTTATATTAGAAGCCGACGAAATTGATCGTGTTGACGATTTTGATTCATTATACGATGACGTTCGCGCTGAATTAGCCGAACGAGCAATTAATAAAGGCGGCGATGGTATTATTAACGTCCACTTTGAACCACAAACTGTTCGCGTAACAATTGCGCCTAGATTCTTAGTCTTGCATGGTTATGGTACCGTTATCGAGTTTTCTAAATAAATTTATACGCGCTTGTGGCGGAACTGGCAGACGCGCAGCGTTCAGATCGCTGTTTGGGTTTCCAAGTGCAGGTTCGATTCCTGTCAGGCGCATCATCAACGTTGATACACCAGTGTTTAAATCCGATTCGTATCCATTTACGAATTGGATTTTTTATTTTAACCAAATAGCCTTTAACTTGTTTTAACAATCAAGCTGAATTAAATATTTTGTTACTCTTTTGATTAAATTCATTTTTAAATCTTAAAATTTAACAAATAAAAAAGTGTGCGATTCTGCATTTAGCAAAATCGCACACTTTTTTTAATAATTATATTCCTCTACTTGATCAGTTCATATATTCCTTCAGCGTAAATAGCTGCAGCTTTGAACACATCGTCCAATGGAATAAATTCATTAGCTTGATGCATCGTATCGGGAACGCCTGGGAACATCGCTCCGAAGGCAACACCGCGTTTCAAGAGACGACCATAAGTTCCGCCACCAACAACTAAACCTTCGGCCTTTTCGCCAGTTTGTTTCGTATAAACGCCTAATAACGTTTTAACCAAAGGATCTTCTGGTGATACATAATGAGGGCCTTGTAGACGACCGGCCTCAATTGTAACGTCCATTTCATTCGTAATATTTTCAATTCCACGTTTAATATCAACTTCTGTCATACCTTTAGGGAAGCGGAAATTCAAGGCCATTTGCCCACCCTTATCAACTTTAAAAGTAAATATTCCAGAGTTCATTGTTAAATCACCCATAATGTCATCAGTAAAGGCAATATTAAAATTATTCATACGTGAATCTTTGTGTAAATAGTCAGCAGCTAGACGTAGATAATTACCCGCGTCACCACCAAAATCAAATTGATTTAAAAATAATGCTAGGAAAGTTCCCGCATTTTCACCGTTTTTAGGTTCTTGCGCATGGGCAGCTTTACCAACCATCGAAATAGTTACCATATCATCATGGCGTTCTAGTTCGCCGGTAACGACGTTAGCAGCTATAAATTCATTAAAGACTTCTTCCATCTCGGCACCATTTTCCGTTTTAATCACGGCTTTAGCATCGCGAGGAACCATGTTTTCTCGGAGTCCAGCATCAAATTCAAGCAATTGATCCTTTTCACCATTTGAGCCATTAAAGTTCAAGAAGTAAGTGATATTTCCTTTTTCACCATTGATGATTGGGAAGAATGCATCTGGCGAAAATCCAAAATCTGGTTCGGGCATATTTTCAAGGTAATGTGTCATCCCTCTCCAGCCACTTTCTTCATCAGTTCCAATAATAAAACGAACTTTTTTTGAAACAGGCAATCCCAACTCTTGGATAATTTTCAAACCATAGTATGCAGCCATTCCTGGCCCTTTATCATCTGAAGCACCACGAGCATAAATTCGGCCATCTTTAACAACTGGAGAGAACGGATCAGTGTCCCAGCCGTTTCCGGCAGGCATAACATCAACGTGAGCTAAAATTCCCAACGTTTCGTCCCCTTCACCAAATTCAATATGACCAGCCAAACCATCAAGGTTTAAGGTTTTAAAACCATCACGTGCTCCAATTTCCAAAAATTTATCCAACCCAGCTTTAGGTCCAGGACCTAAAGGGGCTTCGGTTGTTGCAATTGATTCATCACGAACACTTTCAATTTTTAACATTGAAAATAAATCTTCTAATAAGGCATCTTGACGCTTTTCAACTTCTGCTTTCCAATCTATACTCATTTGACTTCCTCCTATAATATTAGTAAGACCATTTTATCACAAAATTTTAATAATCGGTATTCAAAGGCGCATTAAATCAAATAAATTGATATACTCTAGTCATTCAATAAAGGAGTGTCGAAAATGGAAAAAATATCTAAATCGATTTTAACGAACATATTTAATGAGGAAGAAAAACAAGTTACTCAGCAACGTATTGTTGTCGTTGGCGGCAATGAAAATGGTGGTGGCTCTGCTTTTATAACTGCAAAATCTGCTTTGTATAGTAGTGGGAATCCAGTCACAACAGCAACAGACAAATTAAATTTAGGTGCTTTGTACGCGAACCTACCCGAAACTGACTATATTAATTATTTCGACAAAGTATTACTTGCTGATGCGATATCAAATGCATCAGTTATTGTCGCGGGTCCCGGATTAGGATCTGATTTAAGAAGTTCTGATATTCTAGATGTTGTTCTTGCAAATGCGTCACTCAATCAGACACTAATTTTGAGCGACGCCGCCCTTAAAATAATAAAAGAATCGGAGCATCCTCTTCCAAAAACTAACTTAATTTTGGTTATGGATGAAGCAGAATGGGCTAATTTTTCTAATGTCCCAATCGAACAACAAACATCAGATTCAATGGAAATTTTCCAACAAAAAAATAACGCCATAATTGTCATAAAAAAGACGAATACTGAATTATATTTAAAAGATGGTTCCGTTCTAACGAGCCCATTAAAAACGTCACAAACAAGCACAAATTCTTTGACTGGGATAATTACCGGACTCGCTACTTTATCCTCTAATACGTCAGAAACAGTTGCAGCAGCCATTTACCTCCATGGCTACATCGAAGACCAAATCTCTCGTTCACAATTCCCAGTTCTTCCTTCGCGCATTGTTGATAACATTCCCTTATTTTTAAAAGAATTTACGCTATAAAAAAATTGTCGACTTTAACTAGTCGGCAATTTTTTATTGAATCGATTCAATTTCCTCGTCCGTTAAAACACGATAACGACCTAAAGACAATGTTTGTTCTAATTCTAAGGTTCCCATTTTCTTACGTTCAAGTCGGATGACCCTCATCCCGATTGCCCCAAACATGCGTTTAATCTGGTGATATTTCCCCTCGGTAATTGTCACAAAAACCTCAGATATATTTGTATCACTTTGATAAGATGCTATGCTCAATCTGGCAGGCTTTGTTCGTGTGCCATCCTTCAGTAAAAGTCCCGTCTCAAATTTTGACACATCAGCGTCGGTGACATGCCCTTCAACTTTAGCAAAGTACACCTTGTCCACGTGGCGTGTTGGTGAGAGCATTCGATGACCTAATTGACCATCATTTGTAATAAGCAATAATCCAGTTGTATCCTTGTCTAAGCGTCCAACTGGAAACAAATCATCCCGGTAGTCCACACGATTAAATAAATCCATTACTGTTTTTTGCTTTTTATCTTTAGTCGCCGTCAATACACCCGCCGGTTTGTTCAAGAGGTAATAATAATATTGTTGATATTGAACTACTTCTCCATTTACCTGAACGATTGCTTCTACCGGATTAATTTGAATTTTTGCACTGGTCACCTTTTCGTCATCAACAACTACTTGCTTCGTTTTTATGAGTTTACGAACATCACTTCTCGTACCAAATTGCATTTCGCTCAAAAATTTATCAATTCTCATTTCAGCTTAAACCTCACTTAATTCTCAATCTCCGTCGTAGTCCAGCAACGCGATCGCCTAATATCTTATCAGCTAATCTTGTTTTTAAACTAAAGTAGACATAAACATACCCGCCCAAACCGGCAGCGATAATAATTGTTATAATAGCACTAATTCGACTGTCCATCGGTAAAAATAGGTAGATAACTTTTACTGCCAAAAGTGCGATAAAAAATGTCATAAGTGCATAAATCATCATTTTATTTAATCTTGCCTGTATCAGTCTTACATTTAAATGGAACATTTTATGTAACGAGCGGATCATTAACCATGAGCTCACACCCATACCAATCGCTGTAGCCGCCAATGGTCCGAATGCACCAAGCCAGGCAACTAAAGGATATTGAACGATTAATTTGATTATCATCCCAATGAAGAAATAAACAATTGCCTTCTTATTTTGATAAACGCCTTGTAAAATGGCAGAAACAACCGTAAACAATCCTAAGAAAATCGATTCATATGCTGAGAACTGTAAAACGTAAATTCCGACTGGATCGTATCCATAAAAAATAACATATAGTGGATGAGCTACGGCAGCCATTCCTAGAGCACATGGTAACATTACAAAAAAGAATAATTGTAATGTATCCGAAGTTTGCTCACTCAATGCTTTTTTATCATTTCGTGTGTACGCTTCTGATAGTAGCGGTATAGCTGTAATTGACATTGCTGAAGCAATGGAAATGATAATCATCACCAATTTGTTAGCATTAAAACTAAATAATGCCCATAATTCATTTTGAACAGTTCGCGTATAATTAGTAACGTGTGTCATAATACCAAAAAAAGTATATTGGTCAATTAACCCAAATATTGTAATGGCTGCACCGATAATAATAAAGGGAATTGATTCTCGAATAACTTCTTTAATGATTTGCTGCGTAGAAATCATCAATTTATTATTACTATTTGCGACTAATCGATCTAGTTCGGGTTTTCGACGGTAAAAGTACCAGACTAAAACTAACATACCACCTAATGCCCCAATAAAGGCCGCAAAAGTTGATTGTGTCACACCAGTAATATAACTACCATGGCTAACTTTCATAATAATAAATGTTGCACCTAACATGTAAATAACTCTAGCAATTTGTTCGAAAAATTGCGAAATAGCGGATGGTGCCATTTCTTGATAGCCTTGAAAAAAGCCTCGTATTAAACTCATCATTGGTATAATTAATAAGGCCCAAGACAATGATCTAAAAACAGGGATAACATTTTTATCCCCACTCGTGATGTATGGTGCAATAATCCATAATATAACCGCACAAACGACGCCCATTATAGCCATCAATGCCATTCCATATTTGAATAATCGTCTCCCAATGCCATACTCATTTTGTGCATTGTAATGCGCAACTTGTTTAGCGACGGCAGAAGGTACTCCCGCTACTGCAATCATTAGAAAGAAACTGTAAACATTGTATCCCATACTGTACAAAGCATTTGCCTGTAGTCTATCTGGCCCCAGCCACATGTTCCATGGAATAATGTAGATAGCTCCCAGTACTCTTGAAAAAATACTACCCGCAGTCATCCAGGCTGACCCTTGCAACATTTTTCGTTTAGCATTACTTTGTTCAGACGCCATTTGATCTGCTAATTTTCCATCTTCATCCATTACTTTTGTACCCTACTTTCCCATAACACTTAATCTTACCATTTTATAGCTTTTAAATTTCAGTTGCAATTTATTTTTTTATTTTTAATCAAAAAATAAACGAGTATCACAAAATAATTATATTTTGTGATACTCGTTTAGCATATTTTAATATTTAATTTGCAACGATATTAACTAATTTACCAGGAACAGCAATCACTTTACGAATTGTTTTCCCTTCAAGTTCTTCTTTAATTTTATCGTCATTTAAAGCCAATTTTTCTAATTCATCTTTAGTAGCATCTTTAGAAACAACACTATGTTGACGAACTTTACCGTTAACCTGTAGGACAATTTCAACTGTATTTTCAACAAGTTTACTTTCATCAAATGTAGGCCAACTAGCGTAACTAATAGATTCTTCATGTCCTAATAGTGACCAAACTTCTTCAGCCATATGCGGTGCGATTGGCGCTATTAATTGAATAAAGCCTTCAACTTGTTCCTTAGCTAACGATTTAGCTTTATAAGCGTCATTAACAAAAATCATTAACTGTGAGATACCCGTATTAAAGTGAAGGGCCTCATAATCCTCAGTTACTTTTTTAACTGTTTGGTTATATATTTTATCAAGTTCACCGTCATTTTCATCAACAACTGCTGAGCTAATCTGATTATCTTCGGTCATGATTAATCGCCAAATGCGCTCGATAAATTTATGTGACCCATTCAATCCATCTTCGCTCCAAGCAATTGAAGCATCTAATGGTCCCATGAACATTTCATAAAGGCGTAACGTATCTGCCCCAAAACGCTCAACTATATCATCTGGATTAACGACGTTACCTTTAGATTTAGACATTTTTTCATGGTTATCACCTAAAATCATTCCTTGGTTAACTAGCTTTTGGAAAGGTTCTTTAGTAGGCACGACACCAATATCGTATAAGAATTTATGCCAAAATCTTGCATATAGCAAATGTAAGACAGCATGCTCAGCACCACCAACGTAAACGTCAACGGGAAGCCATTCTTCTAATTTTTTACGATCAGCAATTTCATTTGGGTTATGAGGATCAATAAAACGAACAAAGTACCATGAGCTACCAGCCCATTGTGGCATTGTATTCGTTTCACGCTTACCTTTACGACCGTTCTCATCGACAACGTTAATCCAGTCAGTTAAATTAGCTAAGGGACTTTCACCTGTACCAGATGGTTTAATATCCGTTGCTTCAGGTAACTCAAGTGGTAATTGGTCAACAGGAACTGTTGTCGTTTCGCCATCTTCCCAATGAATAATAGGAATTGGTTCACCCCAGTATCGTTGTCTTGAAAATAACCAATCTCTTAATTTATAATTTATTTTCTTCTGACCAACATTATTTTCTTCCATCCAAGCAATAGCTTTTTCGATAGCTTCGGCTTTTTCCAAACCGTTTAAAAATCCAGAGTTAATGTACTTGCCGGGAGTTGTGTTTGCTTCATCAGTAATTTCAGGGCCTTCAATGACAGGTAAAATATTTAATCCGTATTTTGTTGCGAATTCAAAATCCCTCTCGTCATGTGCAGGAACGGCCATAACTGCACCAGTACCATATGATGCTAAAACGTAATCAGCAGTCCAGATTGGTAATTTTTCACCATTTACAGGATTTATTGCATACGATCCCGTAAATACACCCGTTTTATCTTTTGCCAAATCAGTTCGTTCCAAGTCAGACTTAACTTCAATTGCTTTTTGATAAGCTTTAACGGCTTCTTTTTGAGAATCTATTGTAATTTTATCAAGGATATCCAACTCTGGTGCAATAACAATATAAGAAACACCGTAAATAGTTTCGGGGCGTGTTGTAAAAGCTTCTATTTTTAAATCGTCAAATTGATCAACCTTAAAATTGACACTTGCGCCCGTTGACCTACCGATCCAATTTCTTTGTTGTTCTTTAATACTATCTGGCCAATCCAAATCATCCAAATCGTCTAGTAAACGGTCTGCATAAGCCGTAATTTTTAGAACCCATTGACGCATAGGTTTTCTAACGATTGGGTAACCACCTCGTTCTGTTTTACCATCAATTACCTCTTCATTAGCAACAACAGTACCTAAATCAGGACTCCAGTTAACGGCAACCTCATCTTCATAAGCTAATCCTTTTTCGTATAACTTTTCAAAAATCCATTGTGTCCATTTATAATAATCAGGATCAGTCGTATTTAGTTCACGACTCCAGTCATATGAAAGACCTAAAGATTTTATTTGTCGCCTAAAATTATCTGTATTTGTTTTCGTAAATGCCTTAGGGCTGTGTCCAGTATCTAGCGCGTATTGTTCGGCTGGAAGTCCAAAAGCATCCCACCCCATTGGATGCAAAACGTTAAATCCTTGCATTCTTTTCATTCGAGCCAAAATATCTGTAGCTGTAAATCCTTCTGGATGCCCCACATGAAGTCCCTGACCAGATGGATATGGGAACATATCAAGCGCATAAAAATTTTCCTTTTCAGGATTTTCAGTCGTTTTAAATGTTTGATTGGCATCCCAAAATGCTTGCCATTTTTGTTCTATTACTTTGTGATTATAAGTCATGTATACTAACTTCCTTTCTGATTATATATACAAAAAAGTCCTATAGAAGATTAACTTCTATAGGACGAATTTTCCGCGGTACCACCTATTATTCCAGTATAAATTACTGACTCTTTTTCATAACGTGAAATAACGTTCGCACCTACTATTGTTCAGTGAGAAAACTCAAGGATGAGTTCAAATAACCATTTATGTATATTCTCACTACCATATACTCACTAAAATAATTGGTTAAATTACTAGTTCCTCTTAATCGTTTTATATTAATTTCAGTGTAGCAAACGAATCTTATTATTGCAAATAATCTTTAGTTTTTTTATCGAATAAATTAATTATCATTGCGAGAACTACAATACAAATTCCTGCCAAATATATACCATGAAGACCTTGATACAGAACTTCACGTAACTTAGGTATCAAATGCTTTGGTAATTGATCTGCAGTCTGTGGATTGATTAAAATGTCCATCATACTATCCTTTGTTCCCGGAGTTTTTACTATTTCTTTATGCATCTGCATATTAAATATAATGCCAAATACCGAAATCATCAATGTTTGTCCAAGAGTTCGGCTTAACGTGTTAAATGATGTCGCCACGCCAATATCAGACTGTGGCACTAAGCTCTGCGCAGTGACTGTCGTCGCTGTGATCGTTATTCCAAATCCAACTCCTAATATCGCGGAAATAATTAGAAATAAATAGAATGGTGTATTTATTGGCAAGAGGCCAAGTGCAACAGATCCAATTAAAATAAAAAGTAAACTAATCGATAACACTTTCTTTGGTGCCCATGCCGCCATCATATTGCCTGCAAAGAAAGAACCCGCAATCCATAGAATAGAACTTGGTGTCACCGCAAATCCCGCCATAGAAGCTTTTAATCCAAGTATTCCTTGAGTCCATGTTGGAATATAAACCTCAAACCCAATTAAGAATCCCGATATTAATGCGGCTACAATATTTTGAATTACAAACGTTCTGTTATTAAAAAGTTTTAACGAAATAATTGGATCCTCTACTCTTTTTTCCCATTTAATGAATAAAAAGAGCGAGACCATAAAACCAAAGAAACAGAGTAAAACAACTAAATCCATTCCGACATCACCCCAACGCTGGAAGCTATACAAAATTGCTAGAATGCCTGTCATCAAAAGAAAACTACCAAAAAAATCTATTTTTGAACTCATAATTTTACGTTCTTCTTTAAAAAACATCTGAATCATTATTATCGTTATCAAACCTATTGGCAAGTTGATAAAAAATACCCAATGCCAATTTAAATGATCCACAATAAAACCACCCAACAAAGGTGCAACTATTGAGGCAATTCCCCAAGCTGATCCATTCAATCCCATTACTTTTGCCCGATTTTCAACAGAGTAAATATCAGCAATAATGGTAAAAGATACTGGCATTATTGCCCCAGCACCAATACCTTGTATTGCACGTGAAACAATTAAGGTAGCCATACTATTGGAAAAGCCACAAAGTGTTGATCCAACCAGAAAAACTACAAGACCAAATATAAAAACTGGCTTACGTCCTAAAACATCTGCGAGTTTACCGTATATTGGTGTCATCATGGCGTTGGTTAATAAATAAATTGAAAAAACCCAATTCATTAACGATACACCGTGAAGTTCCCCAGCAATTGTGGGCATTGCGGTTGATATTATAGTCCCTTCAACTGCAGTCAAAAATGTTGCAACAAAAATAGCAACCGTAACTAAACGTACATTAGTTTTTGAATTCATGAAACGCCTCCTAAATAAAAAACGATTATATTAAATATTAATTTAATATAATTCGTTGAGTAAACTTTGAACTTTATCCGTTTTTTCCCAAGGCAATTCAATATCAGTACGCCCAAAATGTCCATAAGCTGCTGTCTGCTTGTATATTGGGCGACGTAAGTCTAACATTTTAATAATTCCCGCAGGACGTAAATCAAATATTTTTCGAACGGCTCCAACTAGATCTAATTCATCATACTTAGAAGTACCAAATGTATTGATATTAATTGAAACTGGCTGTGCTACACCAATTGCATATGCAAGCTGAACTTCAACTTGTGTGGCAATTTTAGCTGCAACAATATTCTTTGCAATATAGCGGGCAGCATAACTAGCTGATCGGTCAACCTTTGTCGCATCTTTGCCTGAAAATGCGCCCCCACCATGATGAGCATACCCACCATATGTATCAACAATTATCTTTCTTCCGGTAAGCCCGGCATCACCTTTTGGACCACCAATAACAAATCGGCCCGTTGGATTAATGTAGTATTTCGTTTCCGAGTCTAGTAGACTAGGATCAATAACGACTTTAATGACTTTTTCTATCATATCTTCTTGAATTTTTTTTAATCCTGTTTTTTCATCATGCTGCGTAGAAATAACAACCGTATCTACCCTAAATGGTTGGCCTTTTTCATTATACTCTACGGTTACTTGGGCCTTTGCATCCGGTCTCAAATATTTTAGTTCTTCATTTTTTCGTAAACTTGCAACACGACGCATTAATTTATGACTAATTGCGATTGGTAATGGCATTAACTCAGGTGTCTCATCTACCGCATATCCAAACATTAATCCCTGATCGCCCGCACCAATCTGATCGAACGGATCTAAATCGCCATTTCTTGTTTCTAACGATGTATCAACACCTAATGCAATATCAGGAGATTGTTCATCTATAGCAACCATGACGGCACAATTATCACCATCAAAACCAACCTGAGAATTAATATAGCCAATTTCTTTTATTGTATTCCTAACTACTTGCTGAATATCCACGTATGCATTCGTAGATATTTCACCAACTACAAGTACTAATCCGGTTGTCACAGTCGTCTCACAAGCGACTCTGGCATTAGGATCCTTTTCTAAAAGAGCATCTAATATTGCATCACTAATTTGATCTGCGACCTTATCCGGATGCCCCTCTGATACTGATTCCGATGTAAATAAATGTTTTTCAGTCATTTTTATCTCCTTAAAAGTGTATGAAATTAAAAAAGAACCTCAACTATAAAAGTTTAGGTTCCAATAAATACCTGTATGACGGTCCTAA
>NZ_JANXLE010000003.1:0-197266 GCF_030127605.1 Dellaglioa algida | reverse complement strand
AAAATAAGGCACTAAACCATTTAGAGAATCTAGATGGTTTAGTGCCTTATTAATTTACCGTTTTGTTAACGAATCGCTCTCAATAATCATATTTTCTAATTCAATTTGAGTAACATCCGTATTCTGAATATCGATTGTTAACCAATATTTTTTATTCATATGAAACCCAGATGTAACACCATCAACATGTTTCATTTGATCAACGTGTTCTGGCTTTAATTTTAGGTTTAACAATAACTTGTCATCCCTTTCAAAAATCATTGCCATCATCTTACCGCTACTAACTTGTTTCATAATCGTCCACAAGATAGTTTGTTTCCGACTCGGATTATTGAATGGATAAGACTCAGTTGTGTTTGTTCGATCTAAAATGAATTGAATTAATTCTTGACGTTTCAAATCCATATTGACCCCCACTTTTTACCTATTTAATCATCTAGTCCCACTTCTTCTACTTTGTCCGGTTTCATGACTAACGCGAACATCCCAGCGAACAAGCCAAGATAGTAAGTCAGCACACGCCACAACAGCATGGCTAATATTAATTTACTATGACTCGTCATGAAACTAGAAAAGACAATTGCAAAGCTGTATTCCGCTCCACCGGTTCCACCAGGAATTGGGAAGAGTGAAATAACCATCACAATCAGCACGTGAAGCGCCGTAATCATAACAATGTCCACTGACGTATAGCCGAGTGACAACATGATGAAATATGGTACCAAATAGTAAAAGGCTAATTGGAAAAATGTTAGCACGAAAACATCAAATAATATTTTCTTTTCGTTTTTCATCCGTAAACTCTCTTTGTGGAAGTTCTCTATCTTTGAATAGATGCTCGTATTTAAACGCTCAAATTTATCACCTTTAACGAATAACTTAACAACCAACATACAAGCGGCCACTAATTTTTTAGTAAAAGCGTACCAGTACATAATCATTAACAAACCAATAATTACGGCTAAATGGATTACAAATCCAAAAATCACAAAAACCATCAAGTAGTTCACTTTATCTTGTATGTATTGAAACCCAATCAATAAACAAACAATGAAATTAATTACGATCATAGCTTGGTAAACAACGAATTTCATTAATAAAATTGAACTAGCGCGTCCTGCATCGATACCGGATTGAGCCATTGCAAATAATTGTGCGGGCTGACCACCTGTTGAAAAAGGTGTAATTCCATTAAATAATTGTTCGATTAACGGGATACGGATAGCATTCTTGAATGTAAATTTTTTATGTTGTCCCCTAAGAAACCGTTTGACGATAAATGCTTCAAATACAAAATACATACAAACGCAAAATACCGCAACGAGTAGCCACCAAACATTTATGTTAACTAAGTCCTTAATGAGTGACTCCAGCGACACATTTCTTAACGAATAAGCAAATATACCCATTCCAATTATGACCATCAATATCAATAGTCCTACATTTTTTCGAGTCATTTTTTAATCCTCTTTGCTCTGGTCCAAATAAAATTGATGCCAAATCTCGGCCAGCCTGTCCTCAGAATAATAAGCTGACGCCTGATCTGCTTTATCGTGTAATACCGTTAAAGCATTAGGATCTTCTTTTAATTTTCTCAATTTAATTTGCATATCATCAACATCCGTTGCGGCATCATAATAACCGTCAATAACCGCTTTATAAAGGTCAAGGTCACGCAATAGTACGGGCGTACCACAGCTAAATGCCTCTAACACTGACATTGGAAACAGTTCATTAAAGGATGGTAATAAGAAAAGATTCGCAATATTGTAATAATTCACCAATGCCTCACGATCAATAATGCCAGTAAAAATTAAATTACTTGGTGGATTATCGACCACCTTCTTTAGTTCCGCGTAACCATCGGTTAACTTCCCAAATGAGAAACCACCCGCCCAGATAAACTGAATATCAGGATTCTGTTTGGCCAGAGTAATAAAGTCAGGCACACCTTTTCTTTCTTGAACTTGTCCATCACCAAAGACAATAAACTTATCAGCTGGAATATTTAATTCGTCCCTAAAAGTTTGTTTCTCTTCTGCCGTTTTTTCATAAAAAACTTTTTTTGACACGAAATTAGGAATATACGTCACATGTTCTTTGGGAATCTTAGCCGCTTCAAGTTTTGGTATAAAACTTGGATTAACGACAACGATATGATCCATGCGCTTATAAAAAGCAATCACGTACCAATAAAAAATGGCTTTAAAAGGTTGCGGGATCTTAACGCTGCCTTCTAATGTTTCCGGTAAAAAATGGACGTAACCAATTTTTTTACCACGACCAGGCATAAAAGTCGAAAGATAATACGGAAAATTAATCGTATGGTAGTGACTAATATCGGAACGGCTATACTTATTCACACTGATTTTAAATTCAGTCGGAAAACGTTCTTTGAGTAACCTCATCATTTCGGTATAGGCACTACCGACTCCTTGTCCTTTAACCGAGTCGGCTGCAGAAAACATGTTAATTAATAGCATGGCTGAAACTCCTTTAAAAAATAGGTACGTTTATAAATGACTAATTTCGTCATCTTCCTCTTCTAATTCTACATATTGAATTTGAGCGTCTTGATAGAATGCGGCGACTTTAGAGCCAAATGTTGCTGCGGAAATTTCTTTTAATTTATTTAAACGTGGCTCAGGGTCAATTACTTGATCACGCTTATTGAGATAGTCGATAACATCTGTAACCATCTCATCTTCAGAAGCAAATGTCTTCCCGATTTCTGGTTTATCTATTAATTCGTCAGTATAATCACCCGTCTTAGCAAGTACTGGTGTGCCAGCCGCTAAGGCTTCAATAAACGTTAATCCTTGTGATTCCGTAACTGAAGCGGAGATAAATAAGTCGGCCAATTGATAGTAATGGAAGACCTCGTCATTATCGACTTCGCCAGTAAAGCGCACATTAGATTCTAAATTCATACTAACGACTTGTTCTTCAAGCGTCTCACGAGCTGGGCCATCCCCAACAATTAAGAATAAAATATCTGGCGTTTTTTCAACAATTGCAGGCATAACATCAATTATTTCTTTTGTATTCTTTTCAAAAGCTAATCGACTCAAAGCAAGCATAACTGGGCGATCTTCAGCAATACCTAACTTAGCCCGATAATCCTCAGTTTCTAATTGCTCAAATTGAGAGATATCTACGCCAGTTGGAATAATACGCATTTCTGATTTTACACCATATTTTTGTAGTAAGTTTTGAACACGATCACTTGGCGCCACAATTCCACTCATATGATAAGCAAATGTTTTTGTCATTTGTTTAACATGATAAGGTTTTAGTAGTTTACCGTTAGCAATATAATGCAAATAATCTTCATACATCGTGTGATATGTGTGTAAACAAGGCACTTTTAAATTTCTCGCAACAAATTTACCAATCCAGCCCATAGAAAATTCGGTCTGCGTATGAATAACATCTAGGTTTAATTCCTTAGCCACTTGATATGCTTGAAATAAGCCTCTAACAGCGATTCGTCGATCCGTAAAGGAGACAAATGGGATGCTAGAAAACCTAAAGATATTACGTTCATAAACCGTCTTATCAACGTGCGGATCAGTTGTTGTAAAAATATAGACCGTATGGCCTTCTTTTTCGAGCTCATTTCTTAGTGTCTTTATTGAAGTCGCCACACCGCTCACTTGTGGAAAATATGTATCTGTAAAAATCCCAATATTCACGATAAGGTCCCCTTGTCTGTTCTAGTATAATATCCTTAATTATATTGGTTTCTGATTCGTTATGCAATAAAAGTACATTATTCTCATTCATTCCCAATTAAAATAAACACAAAAAAACTGATAATCGAAATTATCAGTTTTTTTAATATTTGAATTACTTCATGTAAGATTCAACTAATGCGATAACTTCTTCATTAGTTTCACAATCAGTGACAGCCTTATCAGCTAATTCTTTCATTTTCGTTGTATCTAATTTTTTCATTAGACTACGTGTTTTAAGAATTGATGAAGCGCTCATTGAGAATTCATCAAGTCCCATGCCAGCTAGGATTGGCACGGCAATTTGATCTCCGGCCATTTCACCACACATACCTGCCCACTTACCTTCTTTATGAGCCGTATCAATTACCATTTTGATCAAACGTAAAATTGATGGGTTATAAGGTTGGTAAAGGTATGAAACTTGTTCGTTACCTCGATCAGCGGCCATTGAGTACTGAATTAAATCATTTGTGCCAATACTGAAGAAATCAGCATATTTAGCTAAATGATCACCATTCATAACAGCAGCAGGAATTTCCATCATCATACCGACTTCAAGTTTTTCTGCTACTGGCACACCAGCATCGATTAATTTAGTACGTTCTTCAACGTAGATAGCCTTAGCTGCTTTGAACTCATCAACGGTTGCAATCATAGGGAACATGATTGCTAATTGTCCGTAATGAGAAGCTCTAAGTAATGCGCGAAGTTGTGTTCTGAAGATATCTTGACGATCCAAACTAATTCGGATTGCACGATAACCTAAGAAAGGATTCATTTCCTCTGGTAATGGTAGATAAGGTAATTCCTTATCGCCACCAATATCCATTGTTCTTACGACAACTTGTTTACCGTTCATACCTTCAACTGCAGCTTTGTAAGCTTCAAATTGATCATCTTCTGAAGGTAATTCACTGGCATCCATGTATAAGAATTCTGAACGGAATAAACCGACTGCTTCGGCACCATTATCTAGTGCACCAGCAACATCTTTAGGCGTACCAATATTAGCAGCTAAATCAAAATGAACACCATCAGCTGTAACTGTTTTAGCGTCTTTTAATTCTTCCCATTCAGCTTTTTGATCAGAAAAAGCCTTTGCTTTTGCTTCGTAAGTTGAAATTTCTTCAGCAGTAGGATTGATAATTCCGTCACCATTGATACCATCAACAATAACCATATCGCCTTCTGTAATTGCAGTCGTTGGATCTCCAGCGCCTACAACAGCAGGAATTTCAAGTGTACGAGACATAATAGCAGAATGAGAAGTACGTCCACCAACATCAGTAATAAACCCTTTAACGAATTTACGATTTAATTGGGCAGTATCCGATGGTGTTAAATCATGCGCAACGACCACGACTTCTTGGTCAATAAGCGCAGGATTTGGGATAGAAACGCCTAATAAATGACTCATTACACGTTTTGTAACATCACGGATATCGCCGGCACGTTCTTGCATATAAGCATTATCAGTCATGCCTTCGAACATTGAGATGAACATATCTGTAACATCTTTCAATGCAGCTTCGGCGTTAACTTTATCATTTTTGATTTTATCGCCAATGTTACCCATAAGTTCAGGATCCGAAAGAATTGTCAAATGGGCTTCAAAAACCTCGGCTTCTTCAGCGCCGAGGTTTTCTGCAGCTTTTTGTTTGATTAACTTCAAATCTTCGCTTGCTGCTGCAACGGCAGTATCAAGACGTTTGATTTCTGACTCTGGGTCTTCAATGCTTACTTGCGAGAATGATAAATCGGGTTGAACTAACATATATGCTTTAGCAATGGCAATACCATCACTAGCAGCAATCCCTTTTAGCATTTTCGACATTATTCAGCGAGTCCTTCTTTCGTCATTGTTTCTGTAATAGCTGCGATTGCGTCTACTTCGTCAGCACCATCAGCAGTGATTGTTACGTCAGCATTTTGACCAACGCCTAATGACATAACGCCCATGATTGATTTTAAGTTTACTGATTTTTCTCCGTAAACCAAAGCAACGTCAGAAGTAAATTTACTTGCTGCTTGTACCAATAATGTAGCTGGACGTGCGTGGATACCTGTTTCTGCGATTACGTGAAAGTCTTTCTTTTCCATAATTAATTATCTCCTCGGTGTTCTATATTTTTTATTTTAGAAAAATGCATAACCCACTTACAAAAGCAAAGAACGCGTTTTCATTAGTAAGTTAAACGCATTAACCTCTAGAGATAAATAGTACCATTATTTAAAAAATGATACAAGTCTTTAGTCATTTTTTTAGTTTTTTAAACTGACATACTTATAAATAATCTGGCCTTCTCTTTGCGCATTACCAACGATTGCTTTACGTAACTTCTCTTTTTGCCAAACAAGTTGAAAAGCCATAAATTCATCCGGGTTAATCGTGATTGTCTCTATCTCTCCGGCAATTAACGCATCAATCTTTGCTTTATAATCTTCGCTCATTTTAAGACCCCTTTTCACTAAAACCTTCTATCTTTATTTCATTATAGAATAGACGCTATAAAATGTAAAAAGTGAATGCAAATTACTTGCAGAAGTTTTTTACATTTTGTATACTTATCATCGAAGGTCAAAGAAGGTCAACGTGCTTTGATCTTAAATATATTATGAAATAATAACGAATTAAATATGAAAGGTTGTGCACATATGATCTGTCAAAATTGTCGAATCAATCAAGCAACGATCCACTTATCAACTAACTTAAATGGCCAACATCAAGAATATGATTTATGCCAAAATTGTTACCTCTTACTTAAGGATGAACAAGAACGCTTAAGTAATGGTCAAATCCGTAACAATCAACAAGACCCCTTCAGCTTTGGAAATCTTGATGAATTATTTAATGCCATCGCACCAAATGGTCAAAACAATGACCCTCAAAGAAAAGATCAAACGCCCCCTACCCAAGCTGGTAGAAACGGTGGCGGTCGTAAAAATAACGGAAAAGATACAATCCTTGGCCAGTTCGGGCTAAACCTAACTGACGAAGCACGGGCAGGAAATATTGACCCAGTCGTCGGCCGTGATCAAGAGATTGACCAAATTATTGAAATATTAAATCGTCGGACAAAGAACAACCCTGTTTTAATTGGTGAGGCTGGTGTCGGTAAAACGGCTGTTGTTGAAGGCTTAGCTCAAAAGATTGTTGACTCAGCTGTTCCACAAAAATTGTTGAACAAACAAGTTGTACGTTTAGACGTTGTCTCATTAGTCCAAGGAACTGGAATTCGTGGTCAGTTTGAAGAACGTATGCAACAATTAATGAAAGAATTAAAAGCAGATAAAAATATTATCCTCTTTATCGATGAAATTCACGAAATTGTTGGTGCCGGAAATGCCGAAGGCGGTATGGATGCGGGGAATGTCTTGAAACCTGCTCTTGCTCGAGGCGAATTGCAATTAGTTGGCGCAACAACGCTAAATGAATACCGTCAAATTGAAAAAGATGCTGCCCTCGCACGCCGTTTACAACCTATTCAGGTTGACGAACCTAGCGTTGAAGAATCAATTGTGATTTTAAAGGGGATCCAAAAGAAATACGAAGCTTACCATCATGTTCGTTACAGCGATGAAGCAATCGAAGCGGCTGCTTCTTTATCTGACCGCTATATTCAAGATCGTTTCTTACCGGACAAGGCAATCGATTTACTTGATGAATCTGGTTCAAAAATGAACCTAACCATTAAAGCAATTGATCCTAAGCTGGTTGAAGAGAAGATTAAGAATGCGGAAACACAAAAACAGGCCGCATTAAGTGCTGAAGATTACGAAAAAGCAGCTTACTACCGTGATCAAGTTGCAAAATTCAAAGAATTACAAGATAGTAATACTGATTCTGATGAATTACCAATTGTAACCGAAAAAGAAATGGAACAAATCGTTGAAGATAAAACGGGTATTCCTGTAGGCGAATTAAAAGAAAAAGAGCAACAACAATTGAAGAATTTAGCTGTCTCTCTTCAAGCTAACGTTATTGGACAAGATGCGGCGATTGATAAAGTGGCTCGTGCCATTCGTCGTAACCGTATCGGATTCAATAAATCTGGACGTCCAATTGGTTCATTCTTATTCGTAGGTCCAACTGGTATTGGTAAGACTGAACTTGCCAAACAATTGTCAAAAGAATTATTTGGTACGAAGGATTCAATGATTCGCTTCGATATGAGTGAATATATGGAGAAACATTCCGTTTCTAAATTAATTGGCTCACCTCCAGGTTACGTTGGTTATGAAGAAGCCGGACAATTAACTGAACAAGTTCGTCGTAATCCATACAGCCTAATCCTGTTGGACGAAGTCGAAAAGGCGCATCCTGATGTGATGCATATGTTCTTACAAATTCTTGAAGATGGCCGTTTAACGGATTCTCAAGGTCGCACGGTTAGTTTTAAAGATACGATTATCATTATGACATCGAACGCTGGAAGTGCTGATGCCGAAGCCAATGTTGGTTTTGGCGCAACGTCAACGGGTGCAACACATGCCATCATTGATAAGCTATCAAATTACTTCCGCCCTGAATTTTTGAACCGTTTTGACGATATCGTTGAATTTAACCCATTAAGTAAAGAAAACTTAGTATCAATCGTGAGTTTGATGCTTAATGATGTCAACGACGTACTTAAAAATCAAAACTTAGAACTTCGCGTAACAAGTCCTGTTGAAGAGAAATTGGTTGATTTAGGTTACAATCCTGCCATGGGTGCCCGTCCATTAAGACGTGTTATTCAAGAACAGATTGAAGACCAAATTGCTGACTTCTACCTTGATAATCCTGATGTAACAAAATTAGCTGCCAAGATTGAAAAAGACGAAATTAAAATTTCAGCGGATACAGCTGCTGAAGTTAAAGATTCAGATTCAACTAACGCTGAATAAAGACCAAATTAAAACCATAACTCCCAGAAAATCAATCCCGGGAGTTATGGCTTTTTTTATTTTCTAATCCGTTTACACAAATAAATGATCATTTAGATACTTTTTTCCAATAATCACGCTTTTTAGGTTATAATTATGGTATTAGCTAACGAATGGAGCTGTTTAAAATCGCCTTAAGAGATTTCTTCCGGAATGTGTTATCAGTTTTCACAAAAACTGAGCAACCCGATTCCACTACCGATATCCAATTTACATTTAATCCTAAAATGACCCATAAACGGGAAACAACTAAGCCAAAAAGACAAGAAGTTGTTGAAGAACAGACTTTTTTACCAACATCAGTGTCTGATGCAACAATGATCATTTATTACAAAGACCAAAATAATGATGATTTATTGCGTCCCCAAATAATCAGTGGGACAAAAGGTACTGATTTAAGAATACAATTTGAACCAATTAATGATTATAATTTAGTTGGCATTTCAGGTTTTACCAGTACCTTTGTTGAAAGTTATGGCGCCATTATTTTAAGTTACGAAAAGAAACATGGTGCTGCCGTTTGGATTTATAATCAAGATATCGACGGTGGTTATCTCATTGGTTCGCCAACTTTATTACGCGGCCATTTACATGAACCATTTACATATGATCCAGTAAACATTCCCGGGTTCAACTTACTCCGCGCCTCAAAAACAAGTTACGGTACTTTTACGGAAGAGCAACAGACCATCTACTACTATTACCGCAATCTCAATTGGCGAACGGTCGATAAAATTGATGCCTTTATTCAAATTACGGAACGTACCCGTTGTTATGACTTACCTGATGGTAACTTTTATGCTGCTTTCTTACCCGCCGGCGGTATTTTACAAGTATTCGAGAAAATTGAAACTAACTCCGGCACTATTTGGTACGGCATGGGCGGTAATCAGTGGTTGGAAAATACATCGAACGTGCACCTCGTAGATCAGCCAGAATATGCTCTACTACCTGAAAAAGAAAGTGACCAATTTACAAAAAAGAAGATTAACCGCCCTGCCCTAATTGATTACATTCCCGGTAAATCTGTTACCATCTTTGCCGAACCAAATGGCAAAAAATTACGTCGCTTGATGGATAATACGCAAGTGACCCTCATCAACGAATTAGAATCACCAACTAGTACCGTTTGGTTTGAGTTAAAAGATGGCGGTTTTATTAATGAAGTTTATATTAAAATTCCTTATTCATTGAACTAATGAACGACAAAAGAGGTATACCAAATTACTGGTATACCTCTTTATTTTATAATTTTGAAGTTAATTTAACATCTGGATATTTATCGGCGAACCATCGTTCTGCGAATGCATTTTCGAATAAGAATAATGGTAAGTCTTGTCGATCTTTAACGAGTAAGTTACGAGAACTAGACATTTTTTCGTCCAATTGCTCAGGATCAATCCAACGGGCCGTCTTAGATCCCATTGGTGTCATGATAACTTCTGAGTTATATTCGTTTAACATTCGGAATTGGAATACTTCAAATTGAAGTTGACCAACGGCACCCAGAATATAATCACCAGTATTATAACTTCTGTATAACTGAACGGCACCTTCTTGAACTAATTGTTGAATACCTTTATGGAATGATTTTTGTTTCATCACATTCTTGGCATTGACACTCATAAACAATTCAGGCGTAAATTGAGGTAATTTTTCGAACGTAATTGGCTTTTTCAAGTTACTAATCGTATCACCAATTTGGAAATTACCCGTATCATATAACCCAATAATATCACCCGCCACAGCTGATTCTAAAACCTCACGTGAATCGGCCATAAATTGTGTTGAATTTGATAAGCGCATTTTCTTTTCAGTTCGTGCCAACTTAACATCCATTCCACGTTCAAATTCACCCGAACAAATCCGAATAAACGCGATTCGATCACGATGATTAGGATTCATATTGGCTTGGATTTTGAAAACGAATCCGGAAAAATGCTCATTAGTGGGTTCAATCAATGTTTCTTCTATTGTTTTATGTTCTTGTGGTGCCGGCGCATAGTTTAGGTAAATATCTAAGAAAGTTTTAACCCCAAAGTTAGTTAAAGCTGAACCAAAGAAGACGGGTGTTAAGTCCCCTGTTGCAATTTTAGCTTCATCAAAGGTATTACCAGCATCGCCTAATAATTCCACTTCATCTAACACTTCTTGATAGATACTATCTTCTTTTAAAGGATGGTCGCCTTCAATTTCGCCGGCATCATTTAAGTCGACATAATTAATACCTTTATCTTCTTTTTGGTAAAGTTCAATTCGGTGATTATAAATATCATACAATCCTTTTAATCCTTTACCCATTCCAATTGGCCAGTTCATTGGGTAAGATTCTACACCCAAGACTTCTTCTAATTCGGCCATCAAATCAAGCGGTTCGCGGCCATCACGATCCATTTTATTAATAAACGTAAAAATAGGAATACCACGCATTTTACAGATTTGGAATAGTTTCTTTGTTTGGGGTTCGATCCCTTTAGCAGAATCAATTACCATGACTGCAGAATCCACGGCCATCAATGTTCGGTACGTATCTTCTGAGAAATCCTCATGTCCGGGTGTATCCAAAATATTAACGCGTTTATCGTCATAATCAAATTGCATCACTGAACTTGTAACAGAGATTCCACGTTTCTTTTCAATTTCCATCCAATCGGATTTTGCGAAAGTACCTGATTTTTTACCTTTAACGGTTCCGGCAGAACGAACTACCCCACCAAATAAAAGTAATTGTTCAGTAATCGTTGTTTTACCGGCATCGGGATGAGAAATAATCGCGAACGTTCGGCGTTTTTTTACTTGAGTTTCTAATTCTTCTGTATTCATTTTTTGTCCTCTCTAAAACATATTACTTATAGTTTATCATAAATGATAATGAACTTCGACGTAAAATAAATAAGGTCAACAGAGCCTTTGGAGTTCTGCCAACCTTATTATCTGACTGTTTGTTATTTATCTTTTGGTTCATCCGTTGAAACGGCAGTTGGAATAATTACTTTAAGTTCCACCAATCGGGAACCATCCATCTTTTCTGTTTCAAGAATTAACCCATTATCAAGAGTAACTTGTAGCTGTTCATTGTCATCAGGAATTCGACCTAACTCAGTTAGAACAAATCCAGCGATTGTATCTGCATCTTTCATATGGATATCGCAATTGAATTCATCATTAAAATCATCAAGCGTCATACGTCCTTGTACAATGTACTCGTGAGCATTGATTTTCCTCAATGTATTATCAGGACTATCAGATTCATCATCAATATCGCCAACAATCTCTTCAATTAAATCTTCAATTGTTACTAATCCAACAACTCCACCATATTCATCCAGCAAAATAGCCAATTGCGTGTGTGTCTTCTTCATTTCAAATAATAAATCATCGACAGCCATTGTTTCTGGAATAAACATTGGTTCTTGCATAATTTGACGTAATGTAATCCGCTCAAATCCATGCTCTCTAGCCGATTTGAGTAGGTTTTTAATATGAACAACTCCGACGACATTATCTTTGTCATCACTATAAACAGGGACACGGGAAAATGGTTGATTTAAAATGGCATCGATATTTCGATCGTTATCATTTTGTAAATCGATCATAAATGCATCGGTTCTAGCAACCATGACTTCTCTGGCCAACTTCGTATGTAACGAAATTACCCCTTCCATCATTTCATATTCATCTGAATCAATGGCACCGCGTTCTTCACCTGTTTGAATCATGTGCACTATTTCTTGTCGGCTAATAACTTCGGTATCATTTTTATTAAACTTAATCGGTGTTATTTTTTCTAGAGCAAGGAGTGAGATTGACAATAACCAGTTAAATGGTTTGAATACAACCGCAATCACTTGAATAGGTCCAGTTGTTGCTCTGGCAATTTTGTCCGGCATTTGTAATGCCAATTGTTTAGGATATAACTCACCTAAAACAAGTGAAAAGTAAGACAAAATTAATGTCACAACAATCACGGCAACATCATGTGCCCAAACTGCATTCCCAAACAACGGCTCAACATACTTGGCCAAAGCCGTTGCTGCAAAAGCTGAAGACAAGAAACCAGCAAAAGTAATACTGATTTGAATAGTTGATAAAAATGACGTTGAATTATTCAAAATACTGAGAATTCTTATTGCACCTTTATCTCCGGCCTTTGCCTCTGCTTCAATTTTATTACGATTTACTGAAACTACTGCTAACTCTGCAGCTGAAAAATAGGCATTAATTAACGTTAATATGACTAATAATAACAGCTGCAGCAGCAATTCGTGACCAGGATCTGAACTCATTTACTCATCCGCTCCAATTCATTTACATTTATTTTTAAGTTACCGAATAGTATACACTAATTAATAACTAACACCCGAAATACTTATTGATTATCAGTTGTCGTGTCGCTACTTGAACTTGATGTATCTGACGTTGAGTTCGAATCTGAACTCGTTGTTGTGTTATCAGATCTTGTATTAGAATATGTTTCTGTTTCTGTGTTTGTATCTGAACTTGTCGTATTATCTGAACTCGTTGTGTCAGAACTTGAGCTCGACGCGTACGCACGGCCACTTCCAGCAACAACTTTTAGTACTTGACCGGGTCTTAATGTCGTATTTTCCATATCATTCAATGATACCAACGACTTCACTGACATACCATGATTAGCCGCAATAGATGACAATGAATCACCATAAACGACTGTTATTGTATCCGTATCAATATCAGAACTAGATGATGACGAAGATGTTTTTGTTGATGATTTTTTACTTTCTTTTGATTCGGCTTTTTTCTTTTTGGGTTTTTCTTTTTTAGATTCTGAACTAGAGCTTTTCTTATCTTCTCCGTATTTTGCCTCGGCTAATTTTTGTTGTTCGGCGTATTCCTTTTTTTGTTGAGATTCCGACCCAACCTGACCGCGACTAGCTACCCATTCGACCATATCTCGACCAGATTTTGTACTGGCTAAGATTGTCCCACCACCAACACACACAACGACAACAATACTAACAATTACTTTAGTTCTTAATTTCATAACTTCCTCCGAGTTAACTCATATTTATTTAGGCACTTTTATTTTTTGACCTATGTGTAAAAGATTTGACGACAAGCTATTAATATCCATTAATTTATCACTAGTTGTATCATTATCAGTTGCAATACTTGATAAGCTATCGCCATCGCCAATTTCAACTGTTTTTGTATCAATTTTACTGATACTTTCTTTCTTCTCAGAGCTTTCTTTTTTTGCAGACTCAGAACTAGCTGCCTCTTCTGATGACACCTTAGCCGCTTCAGACACCCTTGCTGCCTCGGCCCGAGCAATAGACTCGTTCTTTTGTTTCACCGAAGAACTACTGGCCGCTTTACTTGAGGCAATTTTTTTAGAAGAATCTGCCCCTTTTTTTGATACATCGGACGCACTAATCGACTTGGCAATGGCTAATTCTTTTACCTTACTAGAGGATCTTTGCCGACTATTAACCAATATGGACTCTTGTTTAGCATTATTCGTTTGGATATATTTTGCGGAAACTGTCCCCGCAACAGCCAAAATTAGGATACCGATCAATACTAAAGCCAATTTACTATGACTTTTCTTCTTTTTCTTTTTTGATTCATATTTTGCATTATCAAACGCTTGTCCATTATAAAATGCTTCTCGACGCCGCAATTCAACCGAACGGGGCATATCAGGATCAAAGTGAGTTTCTTTATACTGTGTATACAACGCTTCTACATTAAACGATTTACGTTCAGCATCACGTTCTTTATCATATTTAGTTCGTTTTTCGTCAGTTAATCCATCATACCAGGCAACAAAATCCAAATAACTCATAACAACATTCTCTGATTCGCCAATATCCATTAGTTGACCATTCTGGATCCATGCAATTCTATTCGTTAAAAATTCCATTTGTTGTAAATCTTGGCTGGCAAGGACAAACGTTTTACCCTCAGTTTGTAGGCTTTTAATCTTATCAACAGTTTTCTGATAAAAAATATCATCAAGTGCTGATAAAACACCATCCAAAATAATAATATCGGGTTCAATAAAAAAGGCCATTGCCAATTCAACTCGCGCACGCATATCAGGCGAATAGTCCTCAATCTTACTTTCTTTTAAGACACCCAAATCAGCAAACTTCAAAACGTTACTTAACGTTTGATCACTATTTTTATAATCAATACTTGAATCAGTAATTGCATCCTGAATATTCTGGACAGCTGTCTTATCCCGTCTCAGTTGGGTTTCATACGAGACAATCGTCGTATGTCCGGCCATTGTTAAAAATCCTGTCGTTTGTTTTGCTTTTCCGGCAAGAATTTCAGATAAGGTAGATTTCCCCGAACCACCCATTCCAATAATACCAAAAAATTCGCCACGATAAATATCGAAAGAGATTCCCCTTAAAGCCCAATAAACATCTTTCGAATCTTTATCTACTTTTCGATTTTTCTTACTTTTGATACCTTTTGTAACGTACTCTAATCGAATTTTATAGTCTTCCATTTTACCACCATTAAGTCACTCAATTATTTTGTTTCACAACAACCTGTATACAATTATGCTTACATAATTTTACCATTAATCACCAAAAATTAACATCTTATCCGGTCTATTGGTCATTATATTTAAAAAAAATAAAAAGCATGTTCTCCTTTTCAGATGAACATACTTACTTTCCTAAGATAATATCAGAAACTTTTTGTGATGCTTTCCCATTATCCCACTCAATAAACTTATCTTGAAATGTTTTAAATCGTTTCTCGTAACCGGGATATTGGTTATTTTCGGTATAGATGTCCAATTGTTTATAGAAATCTGCCTCTGTTTGAATGACTGGTCCTGGTGCTTCCGATTCAAAATCAAGATAGAATCCTCGAAGTTCGTCACGATAATGATCCAAATCATAACAATAAAACAGCATCGGACGATTTAAATTAGCAAAATCAAACATAACTGAAGAATAATCAGTTATCAACATATCGCTCATTAGGTACAACTCGGTAATGTTTTCATCCGCCATAATCTTGACACGGTCTTCAAACCCACTGATATCAATACTATTCTTGACCAAATAATGTGGGCGCATAATTAAAATCGTATCATCAGACACATGTTTAAAGAATTCTTCAAACGAAAAAGCTAATTTAAATTTATAGACACCTTCACGGTAGAAACTATCATCACGCCATGTAGGCGCATAGAGTATAACTTTCGCATTTTCATTTCCTAAATAATTTTTTTTCAGAGCTTTAATCTCTTTTTCGTTATTGTCAGTGTATAAGATATCGTTCCTCGGATAGCCAATATCCAACGATTTATTTTCAAATGCAAATGCACGTTCAAAAATTATTTTTGAATATTGATTAGGCGCAATTAAATAATCCCAACGTGCCGTTTCAATTTTAAAATTATCATGGTACTTTTTGGTTGTTGTACCTGGCATCGTCACATTATCCATATCAAGAGCAAGGTGTTTTAACGGTGTTCCATGCCACGTTTGAATATACGTCGTCTTTTTATTTTTTAACCACCAGATTGGTAATCTCGAATTAATGACCCAAAAATCTGCTCTCGCCATTTTGATGGTCCACTTAACACCAAATCGTTTCAGCAGCTTGATATCTGGGTATTGTTCTTTTAACGTTTGGTAGACCCCTGGTTTAACGCTAAAATAAAGCCCATCTATTTCTGTGCCCATGTCAGCTTTAACCTGTTTATAAATAGCCATCGGATTATCATTAATATCTCGTCCGTTAAAACTTTCAAATATAATTTGATTTTTTTTAATAGGAAATTTAATCATAATATCATTCAATATTATTAAAACTTGACGACCAATTCGCTTAATAATATTTTTATTGATGACTTTCTTAACAATTACCTTTATTTTATGCATTTTTTAATTCCTTTCGCTAAAAAGACGCAAAATATTTTCATATTTTACGTCTTTTTTTATAGATTCATGCCTAAATCTTTCTTGATTTTAGTCGTTGAGATACCATCTGTTCTTGGTAAATAAACAACTTCACAATAATCACTTAAAAAGTCAAATTTACCTTTCCAATCGTCGCCCATGACAAACGTATCAATATGATTATCAACGACATCACCAATTTTTTGATCCCATTCAGTTTCCGGAATCACTTCATCTACATACTTAATTGCTTCTAAAATAAATTTACGATCTTCATATGACGTATAAGCTTTTTTGCCTTTAATTGCGTTAAACTCATCAGTTGAGATACATACTGTTAAATGATCACCCATTGCTTTAGCACGTTGTAAAATTCGCACATGTCCCTTGTGTAATAAATCAAATGTTCCGTAAGTAATTACTTTTTTCATGTTATTCTCCCTTATCAACATTAATAATAATTCATTTTAGCATAAAATCGTAACCGGTGTCTGTCTTATTTTTCTTGTAATCGTCTAATTTCAAAAAAGTATTGTACGACCACTTTTATTACTGCATATAATGGAATACCTAATATCATGCCCGGCAATCCGGCTATATTCCCTGCAACTAACAATAACACAATAATTGTCAAAGGGTGAATATTTAAGGATTTACCAATAACGTTTGGGTACACAAAATTACCATCAATTTGTTGCACAATTAACACAACAATAATAACAAAGACAATCATTTGAGTTGACTGTGTCACCGCAATAATCAATGCAGGGAAAATCCCAATATAAGGTCCGATATACGGAATGACGTTAGCAAGACCCGCCATAACGCCCAATAGTAAAATATATGGCATCCCAATAATTGAATATCCAATCGCGGTAAACACACCGACGAAAAGACACTCAATTGCTTGTCCGCCAATATATGCAGATATCGTATCGCCCATTCGTCCTAATAACTCAACAAGTTCATCACCATGCTTTTCTGGAACAAGTTTTTTAAGAGTTGGTACTAATTTATGACCGTCCTTCAACATATAGAACAACATAACAGGTACTGTAAGTGCAACGATTGTGACGGTAGTTGCGACGCCGATCATTGACCCAATAGAGTTTGTTAAGTTTGTAGCAATTGATTGGAAGTAAGTACCCATAGAATTTTCAAATTGTTTGAGGTAACTATTAAAATCAATTTCTTTGAACCAAGCATAATTATTTAAATGATTAAAAGTATCTGTAGACGAATCAGTAACTGCCTTCGCATAACCTGGTATATTCGTCACTAACTGACCCAACTGAGTCATTAATCTAGGAATCAGATAACCTACTAGTGCAACCAGAACGACAGCTAAAAATAGAAAAAGGATTGCTACCGCCCCAGTCCTAGAAATACCGAATTTCTTAATTTTAACTTTCATTAAAAACTTAATAACTGGATTAAATAAGTAAAATAAAAATCCAGATATGATAATTGGCACAAAAAGTGTCGAAATAAATATCCCTATAGGACTGAATAAAAAACTTATTTTAGTACAAGTCCACACTAAAGCAGCCAGAATTAATAACTCGAGCGACCAAAACATTAATCTTGAATTTTTTAACCGATTTAACATATGAATTCCCCTTTAGTCGTATCTAACTATCTCATAATAATATCACTGTTTAGCATTAAATTAAGGGCCCCATACAAAAAGAGAACCCCATTTTCCCGTCGCCAACTAACAGCCTAAAGAAAGGAGTTCCCTCATGTCTAAAAATACTTAATTTTTCTTTAGAAGTAGCTACTAAACACCTATTTTATAATTCTCTTAACAACCTGTTCAGACGCCGTTCCTTTATCATATTGAATGAATTTTTCGTCAAAGGTTTCAATTTTATTCTTATATTTATCAAAATAACGATCAATATCGTTAATTTCCCCAATAAGGGCGTCGGTATTCCTAATGAATGCACCAGGAGCCTCTTCCTCGAAATCAAAGTATAGTTCTCTTAGATTATCTTTGTAATTATCGTAATCATATGCGTAGAAAAGCATGGGCTTTCTTAAAAGCGCATAATCAAACATTACAGATGAATAATCCGTAATCATCATATCAGAAACTTTATATAAGTCTCTAATATCACTATTATTTGATAAATCGATTGCAAAATCCTCAAGACCTTCTAACGAGTAACTAGGGATTGAAAAATGATGCAATTTAATGACAAAAACATACTCATCTGAAAACTGTTCTTTTAGCTCGTTTAGGTCTATAGGCATTGCATATTTACCTTTAGACCGCCAAGTAGGCGCATAAAAAATAATCTTTTTGTCTAACGGTAACCCATATTTTTTTAAAATATCATTCTTTTCATTCTGGGTTGTCGGTATAAATAAACTATCATTTCTTGGGTAACCTACGTTTAAAAATGTTTTGTCAAATAGGTAGGCAGATTTAGCAATATCAGCTACATAATCACTTGGAACTGTTAAATAATCCCATCGAGAATTACGTTCAATAAAACCTTCTCTTGCCGAATCTTTAATTTCCCCAGGATTATCAAAGCCAAGTTTTTTAAGCGGTGTCCCATGCATTGTTTGGACTTCTACTGCATTTTTACGTTTATCATAATGGTTGGGAAAATTAACATTGTTAAAGAAATATTTTCCACGCGCTAATGTATAAAAGTACATGAACGAATTTTTACGATAAACTTTTGCGTTAACATCGCTGAAGTCCTTCAACACATTCTTTACAAAGACAACATTTTTTATGTCCGGACGATTAGCTTGAACGTACTCTAAAATTGCTTTAGGATTATCGCTGAATTCTCTACCCCAGAAAGATTCATATACGGCCGTTTTTTTCTGAATAGGCAATAATCTCATCAATGGATAAACTAATTTAGCTAAAATCATCTGTTTTCGAGGACTATTATCTAGCACTCCCCATGATTGTTTAATATTTAAGAAGATTGTTGAACTGTTGAAACTATATTTAATGATATATTGTCTTTTACTATCTTTAATCCGTAATTCATCTAGCGTTTTTCTAAAAACGTAAAGTTCTTCTTCATTATTATTCACGCTAATAGTAACTGAAAAAGAATTGTCAAAAGTTTTAAAAACAGTATTGGGATCAAATATGAACGTTAATATTTTAGTTAACCCATCCGTCTTCAATTCATTAGCCTTAATAATAAAATTATCTTTTTCACCAGTAAATACCAGTTCTGCTGAATCTTTTGACACGATGGCGTTTGCGGTATCCAAATACATGATATTGATAGAGAAACTCTTTTTAATTGCTTCAACTTTTTCAACTATAAACTGAGGTTGATCAATCGATAATACTAGGCCGCCCTCTAAGGTATTGAAAATAGATAATTGCTTATCTGAGATGCCATACACTCTATTAATTAATTTAGGATCAAGTGAAACAGGGTTTTCAGAATCAGAGTAAATGTACAATTTAGAAAAATCTAGTTCACTAATTTGTTCCTTCGTGATAGTAGCCTTAAAGTTACCATTATCATCAGAAAGCATATCTGTTTCAAATATACGATTTCGTGAACTATCTTCAGCAAATAGTTTCTTTCTATTCGCTACGCACCTACCTGTAAATTCAATACCATTATTAGTTTTATTAACTGCTTCAATAACAACTGGAGCGGCACTCTTTTTAAATTCAAGTTCCCATTTTATATTATAGCTTGGCGTAACAACGTAGTCGTCCATTAATTGATAGTGAGGCTTAGTCGATAACCCCTTCTTAGGCGAATTTAAAATAGCATTTTTTTCGACGCCATTAATATTGTATTTAACAGATAGATAATACGATTTATTCGGATGCATTTGTGGCATTAAATCCTTGATTGGTAACGTTAATTCAAACTTAGAGTAATTATAGTTATCTTTAAGGTAGGGCATCTTATGTTTTTTACTGAAGCTACTTTTTCGTAACGTCATCATTGGATTAAATTTAATAGAAACAGGGTTGGAAATTTCAATTTCTTGTGTATCATCGCTATTCACTAATGCTACTGAAACTGAAATATCTTTCTTATGTTTCTCTGAGATTCCCCATAGGAATGTCGTCCAACTAAGTTTGAACACATCATTGTCCCAATATGCTTCCTCAATATCCATGTTAACTCGAAATTCTTCTTTTGATACATACCGGTCATTAGGCGCTAAAACCTCTTTATAAGGATAATTATAGCTATATCCTTGTTCAGATTTATGTGGTTTATACTTACTTAATTTAAGTTGTCGAACAGAATCTTTAAATTCTTCAATTTTATTTTCAACAATTAATTGGTACTGAATCCTGTTTTTTAAAGCAATTTTTAAAAAAACTTCTTTCGAAATTTTAGGAAAGTACTCTTGAATGGTACTAAAAAAGATTGCCTGGTAATCCTCATCGACATCGTTCATGAGGTACATATAAAGTGGAAAATCGAATTGGAAATTTTTATAATCAAAAATATCATTTAAGGATTGTGAAATATTTTGTTTAGCAAAAAATTGGCGAACACTATTAATGGCTTTCATACGATCGCTAAAGTTATCAACAGAACTTCTTTGTTGCGTGATTGAACTATCACCAGCATCGCGAGCACGCCACTTATAAGTAATATCCGTTAAGATATCCACTTTTTTGGCCATCGCGTGCGCAGGAATAGAGACTGGAATATCTTCATATAACATCCCCTCAGGAAATTTAAAATCATTCTCCCGCCAAAAGTTGATATTAAAGACTTTATTCCATGCAGTCGTATCATTAATTAATTCAGGGGTATCATGAATGTTAGTTCCTACCATGTCTTCCCTAAAAATACGTTTATGTAAGACAGATCCGTAACTTTTTCTAGAATTAAATCGAACAACATTTCCAATAATGAAATCAGAATGTGACTTTTCAATAATATTTAACATTTTTTCATAAGAATTATCCGGGATAATATCATCCGAGTCGACAAACGTTAGGTAGTCTCCGGTCGCTGCTGCAGCTCCAGAGTTCCTTGCATATCCTAACCCACCATTCTTTTGATCCAATAATTTATAATTTTCGTATTTATCTTCATAACGCTTGGCAATTTCTCCAGAGTTATCCGTTGAACCATCGTTCACCATGATAACTTCATAATTATCGATTCCTTGTACTAAAAAAGACGATAAACATTCTTCGAGATAATTACTAATATTATAAATTGGGACAACAATTGAAAGCTTTTTTTCATTCATACTTTGGATTCTCCTAAATTGTATTCTAGTTTACACATGTGAGTATTATATCATACTTTACTTTCCAATAAATTCAGTTTATGGGCCTTGAAACCACTCGCGTAACGCTCTCAACAAATAGTCAACGCTCTTTTTCATCTGAACTTTTTTAAAATAAAAGAGTAATACAGACTATAAATGATCATAGTCTGCATTACTCTTTTAACGCTTAATTGTAAGACATTTTTATTTTATTCCATATTACTATGTGTCGCCTTAGCCTGATCGTTAGATACGTTATCTCTACGACTAACCTTTAACACCAGGGCATCCATCGTGATATGCACACTTTGGTCGAATAGTGTACTCAATAATTGAATAGATTTTACACTATCATCGGCTTTCGTTGCGCCTGGAACAACAATCACCACATCTGAAACTTGAGCCATCGGAGATGTTCCATTACTTGTAAGTCCAATCACCTTAACACCAATTTTTTTGGCACTTTCTGTTGGTTCAAGAACACTTTTAGTTGTTCCTGATCCGGAAACAGACACTAGTACATCCCCTTTTGCGATTGATGGTGTGATAGTTTCACCAATTACGAAAACGGTATAACCAATATGCATTAAACGCATTGCAAAACCTTTTGCCATAAGCCCAGAACGACCAGCACCTAAAATGAAAATTCTTTTATCTTTTGTAATCAACTTTTCAGCATTGTTTAATTGATTATCACTAACCTGCCCAATAACCGAATTTATTTCATCCATTATTTCATTAAGTAAACTCATTTAATAACCTCCATAAATTTTTTCGCCATCTCCACTGGTGTCTCGTTATTCATTATTTTACCACCAACAATAATTCTTTCAACAATTCTTTGCTTCGCCAATCTGCTTGCCTGTTCAATATCAATGCCACCGGCAACCGCAATATTTTTAATATTTGGAAAGTTGTTATGAAATTGTTCAACAGCTTTAACCGCATCAAAATCTTGATTCTTATTATCATGTGAATAATGCAAGCCAAAAATTGCTTTATCAAATTGTCGCAATTCTTCAATTTTTTCATCGTTAACTGCCAACAAATCTATTAACATTTTTTTCTCTTGATTAACCGTTAATGCATAAACTTGTTCAATTGTATCAATTGATGAACTTGCCATAACGGTTAACGTATCTGCACCCGCAGTGAAGCCTTTTTCGAATTCATAAGTACCCTCATCGATCGTTTTTAAATCGAATAAAACTTCTGATTGTTTGATACGTGAAACAATTGATTTCAATGAATCCATGCCATAGTCCTTAATTAGGGAAGTCCCAACCTCAATTACATCAACAATACCGTCCAACTTAATAACACTGTTCTGAAACTCTTCTAACGTAACGCGATCAATTGCAACTTGTAGCTTCATCATTCTTGTACCCCTTCTTTTTTATAAAATTCTTGTAACTCTCCTGGCGTTGGGTACCCATCATTATCTCCTGGCGTCTGAACTTGAAGCGCACCAACCGCATTTCCTCGTAAAACAGCTGATTCCATTGATTTATTTTCCAACAGTGCTGTAATAACACCCAACGCAAATCCATCCCCTGCACCTACAGTGTCTACAACCTTATCAATCTTGAATCCTTTAATTATTTTTGTGCTTCCATCTTTATTTTTAATAAATGCACCGCTTGCTCCTATTTTAACAATGACCGTCTTTGTTCGTTCCCCTTTTAAATAAAAGTCGGCAATCGCTTCTGGATCATCACTGCCCATCAGAATTTTACCCTCTTCAACTCCCGGTAAAACAACGTCTGCATAACTTGCCAGCTCGTTAACTGTTGAAACCATATAATCCTTACTTTTCCACAATGTTGGTCGTAAATTGGGATCAAATGTAATAAATTTTTGTTTATCCACAAGCCTTGTTAACAAGGTTCTAAATGTTTTTTCGGCTATATCTGAAATGGCGGGAAAAATACCAGACATATGCGCAATCTTTACGTCATCCAAATTAATTGCATCAATTCGATCACTTGTTAAATGTGCAGCAGCCGATCCTTTACGATAGTTAAATGTCTCGGGATCTCCAGTGGACACTAGTTGTTTCAGTTGATGACCAGTCCAATGATTTTCACTTTCACTGATATAGTCAATGCCGACACCATGTCCAGAAATGATACTCTTTGCATATTGTCCAAAAGGCTCCGTTCCAACCCGGGATACATACTCAACATCATGCCCCAACCGTTTAACTCCAATGGCCACATTTAGTTCAGCACCACCTAATATTTTTAAATAATTAACTGATTCCGACAAACTTTGATCCATATCTTTTGATGCAAACGTAATAATTGGTTCTCCAATTGTTATAACTTCACTCATTATGTTTTCTTCCCTTCACGTCTTTTTTATTTTAACCGAAAAAGTAATAAACTAAAACTTCATTAATAATAGAAACAAACCACATAATTGGGACGCCTCGTTTTAATAAATCTTTTGATTGGACTTTCATATAATCAAGTCCCCAAACATTCCACGATTGTGTAATTCCCGTTGAAACTGCAAGAAGTGCTGGCACATAAAGTAAAGGTAATAAAAATGCATCATTGAACAATCCAGTTCCCGAAAGAACTGCAGCAGTTGCAGCACCAGCACCCCAAACATGTAATGGGCCTCTAAATAAAGCAAGTGGCGCTAATATACCAAAGACAATAGCTAAAATTAAATGATCATGAGGTAGTATCATACTAAACATAGACTGAAATCTAACGGCATTCAATTGGGCGGCACCGGCGAACATAACTAATGCCATTAAAAACATAATTAGACCCGCGATATCACCAATTGCTTTTTGAATGGTACTATTCAAAAATTGAACGAAACTTTTGTACCCTTTCATATTGCCGGTCACAAGAATAGCAAACAACGTTGCTAATGTTAGTCCGGGGATGGCATCCCAACCAAATACCATATTCATCACAACAGGAATAATTGGGGCTATGAAAGCTATTTTAGGAATATGACGACTTTCATCATCTTGTTGTGTTTCACCAATTATTTTAAGATTGGCATCAACATTTTCCTGGGTAAACTTCTTACGATGTAGCACTAGGAAAATAACAACGGCAATCAATTGAACTGCCATTGCGGTCCATCCAAATATTAGATATTGACCGCCGTAAATGGCATTCGGAAAAAATGCTTTAATTTGATTGAATAAAACAACATTAATATACATGGGTGCGCCAATTGACATTACGAAGGCAGTCAAGGCAATATCCCTTGGAATACCAAGAGATAACATAATTGGGAGTAGAATAACCCCAATAGCAATGACAGAACCAACTCCGTATGCGCTTACAAATATAAACGCTGTAACGAAAACAATCAGAATTGCGGCTATCAAGGGACGTTTCTTCCCCACTTTTTTTGTTGCTTCTGAAATTGCGGGTGCGATTCCACTATCGACCAGAACCCTACCAAACCATGACCCAAATGCAATATAGATAATAGTTGGTCCATAGTTCAGAGCGGGCTCGGCAAAAACTTTTTGAACAGCTTTATCAAACGGAATTTGGCCAATAACAGACCATAGAATTGCCATTACGAAAAAACCAATCATAATATTTCCACCCTTTAAAATATAAACGATGAAGCCGACGAAAGTAACTAGTAACAGAATCGGTATTAGTGTTTCCATAATTTAGTCCTCGATTTCTTTTTTAAGTAGTGTAATTTGAGACTGAATAAGGGCTTTAGTATCCATTGGAAATTCAAGTGCAAAAGCCACATTTTTTGGTAAGTGTTTCAAAATAACACGCCAATTAAACATTCCTTCATCTAAATTTGCAGATGTTACTAAACTACCATTATTATTAATGACATTTTTTAAATGAATATAATCTGTATACTGCGATAATGAGTCTGCACTCTTAAGTGCATCTTGCTTCGTAAATGCCCAGTTACCAAGATCATAAACGTAACCGACTGGTATATCATGTTGTTTCGTACTCTCTAAAAATGTTACCAACGCCTCAACACTTCCACTTAATTCAGTTTGATCATTTTCAACATTCATCTTGATTTTATCTAATGGAAATGCGCTTAACGCCTGTTTTAGATTTCCTGTAAATGCGGCAAAATTTCCAACATTAAATTTAATTTTTTTTATGCCCATAACTAATCCTTCTTCAAAGTACATAGCTAATTTAGGATTTAACATACCATTGTCTAAAAATACTTGATCTGGGACACTATAATTTATTAATAGCTTATATTGCATCGCTTTTTTCGCAACAATTGGTAACTCTACCGCTAAATCTTTAAAATACTCACGTCTAACTTCAATACCATCAACGTCCAATTTTGAAACGCGATCAATTAGTTCGTCCTGCTTGACTCCATTTTTTACATCATTTTCAAAAATCCATGTATTTAAGATAACTGTCATTATTTTTCTCCCCCGATATTAATATTTATTGAGTTTCTTTACCCGACTCATCAATGTTTCAAAATTCATATCTTCAAATTTTTCTTCATTGTTGTTATCAAAATTTTCTCGTTCAATTTCGTTGAAATTTTCCGCTAAGTAATAGGCCGTTAAGTATGCAGCAAGAAAATTTTTTGCCGTTTTAACCATATTTTCGTCTTCAAACTTGGATTCTACAGTTGTTGAAGCAAACCCTAATGCAAATTTATCTACATCTAAAAAAGTTCTTTTATCCATTTTTAGCGCCTCCAATTAGTTTATATAGATGTCCTAAAATTAATTAGGTAAACGTTTACATGACATATTATATATACTTATTTTAAATAATGCAAGGGTTAAAATTAATTAAATTTCGAGAACTTTGGTAAACGTTTACACAACGGCCTTTTCAATTTATATTTCTTTACAAAAATAGACTTGCCATTAAAGGTAAGTCTATTTCCAATTGTCTATTTAAATTCAGCAGGAATAATTATTTTTTTATTTTCGGTCACTATCTCGCCGTTTAATTCATTCAACAATAATTCTGCTGCACTAGCACCCAATAGAAATGGGTTTTGATTAATTAATGATGTTCCCGGATTAATGGCTTTAATAACTTCAGTATCAGAAAAACCTGTCACCGCCACTTGTTGGTTAGCCATAAACCCGTCAGCCATAATTTTAGGCAAAAGGTGCAATAACCAGCGCTCTTTTAGTGCAAATATAACGGTTCTTTTATCATCGCGTATCAATGTATTCTTCAGCTTATCATAGGTATGACTTAATTTTGTATCTCCACTTGGTACCTCCATCAAAATGGCATCGGAACTTACGGACCTAATTCCGCTGTATCGTTCTTCTCGAGTCGAGACTCCAGATAACTCGCCAGTTATAACAATTACTCGCTCAAACCCTTGATTCATATAATATTTTGTTACCTGTTGGCTAATGTCAAAATTATTCGTGACAACGTTAGCTAAATTCGAATCGGATAGCTCACGATCAACAATAATTGTTGGTAGATTTCTTTTGACCGCAACTCGTAAATCCGCTTCTGTTTTAAGCATCGGTTGCATAATTAAGCCATCAAATGATTTTTCACCAATAATTTTAAGTATCCCTTGCTCTCTATTCTTGTCAGTGTCAGAATCAAACAAAACGGCTGTATAGCCTTGAGCATCCAGGATAGAGCTAATTCCCTTAAACATCTCAGTAGCAAAATAATCGTCTACATCTGCCACAATTGTGGCAATCATTCGACTTTTTTTTGTAATCATTTGGCGTGCAGCGTCATTAGGCACATAATTTAATTCCTTAATTGCAGCCTGAACCTTCAATGCAGTTTCTTTAGACATACGTTCTGTTTTCCCATTCAAAAAGCGTGACACAGTTGCAATAGACACGGTTGCCTTGCTGGCAACATCTTTTATATTCGCTTTAGTATTCATTTTTTCATCCATTCATTTAGATATTTTCATTCACACATCTATTATTGTTTCGTACTTACCGTACTTATATGTTACCATATCTCCCAATCTAAGAAGAAAAAAGTTAATAGCTCACAAAAAGAAGAGGTGATTCCACAAGAATACATGGAATCACCTCTTCTCCTTACTTCTTATTCTCACGTTCCGCTAGTTCGAGGTAACGATTGTACCAAATATCTATATATTCTTTAGAAAATGGCCCTTTCCCGTTATCTATCCAGTCCACAAGTGTTCGGACATTATACTTCAATATCTTATCGACATTGTCAGAATATTCCCACTTTTTCCCGTGTTCTGCATATTCATCTACATCCAATAACCGTTTCTCACCATCTGGAAAAACTTTGACATCTAAATCATAATCTATATATTTCAAAGCTTCCTTATCCAACGTGGCCGGTGAAGCCAAATTACAATAATAAGAAACGCCGTTATCACGTATCATGGCTATAATATTAAACCAATAGTGTTTATGAAAAAAAATAATTGCGGGTTCTCTGGTTACCCATCGACGGCCGTCTGCTTCGGTCACTAATGTGTGATCATTACACCCAATAATCATATTCTCACTGGTTTTCAACACCATCGTATCACGCCATGTTCGATGCAAACTACCGTCGTGTTTATAACTCTTTATGGTAATGAAGTCGCCTTCTTTAGGCTCCTTTGACTGATTACTCATCTCTACCAAAACCTACTTTCTAAACACGTAGTGCACTTTACATCGATTGCAAGAATAATTATACCAAAAAATAAGCCGTTTTACTAAAATTTATTTGAAGAAAGACTTAAATATCTATCCCAAATTTTCTGTTGCACTTTAGGAACCGCAATTTGATCAAAATCCTTCTCCAGAATGAATTCTCCTGGGAAATAACTTAAATCAAATGCCTTAGTTTTCACAACAAATAGATCAATTAACCATTTTTGATGTGTAAAGGTATGCTTAACCATTTGTCCTTCTAATGGCGAAAAGACGAGTGGTTGATTCAAGTTTTCTTGACTCCATTGATCTAATTTTATGACCAGTTCATCTGTTAATAATTCATCATCCGTTTTTTCTTTCAAATCATCAACTCTAAGTAACGGAAAAGCCAATAAATTGGCGAGCATCCCTTTACTAGAACGTTTCTCAAATAAAAAACCTTTGTCGGTTTCAATCACTAAAGCAGCATAGGCCATTTCAACGGGACGAGGCTTCTTAGATTTTACTGGAAATTCAAGTTCTTTCCCATCTAAATAAGCTTGGTTGAATCGCTTAACCGGTGAATACTCCGGATCAGGATTTTTAGCGGTCATGTAACTCGAGCCCAAATCCATGATTGCTTGGTTAAAATCACCAGGCCGTTCTTTAGAAATCACTTGTTGAATTACATGTTCAAAAATAACTCGAGTTTGTGGTTTCACAATATCGTCTTCAATCTCAAACAAACGTGAAAATACGCGAAATGCATTTCCGTCAACTGCAGGAACGGCCTCATTAAAAGCAATACTGGCAATAGCACCAGCCGTATATGGCCCAATGCCAACTAAATTTTGTAATTCATTGGCTGTTTGCGGCCATTGACCGGCGTAATCTTGAACAACCTGTTTAGCCGCCTTTTGCATATTTCGAACTCTCGAGTAATAACCAAGTCCTTCCCATGCCTTCAAGATTCGTTCCTCTGGTGCACTCGCAAAGCTTTCGACTGTTGGAAACCAGTCCATAAACCGTTCGTAGTAAGGAATAACTGTGTTCACTTGTGTTTGTTGTAACATGATTTCTGAGACCCAAATATGGTAAGGCTCATGATCCCGGCGCCAAGGTAAATCGCGCTTTTCGCTGTCATACCAAGTTAATAAGGTTTCTTGAAAGTCTTTAATTTTTTCGTCATCCCACATTATCATTCAAGTGCCTCATCTTGTTCTTTCAATTCAATATATTCATTAATATCGTCAAACTGGAACCCTTTTTGGAATAACCCCTGTTTAACTTTCATAGCACGTTGACTACCTTCTAACCCTCGTTGCCGTTTCCAAACCTTATCCCCTTGTTTAACAAGCGCATCCCACTCCGCTTCAGGATCCATCTCAAGTTCTAAGTTATCCATAATTTGTGTGACTTCATCAGATTTAAACCCTTTTGTCATTAATGCTTGGCGAACTTTATTAATTAAATTTCTAAATGATTGATCATGGTAATGTTTAACTAATTTCTCAGCTACTTTGATGCCATTTTCCAATTGTTCATCTACTGGAAATTCTTCTAGTGCTTCGTCGATGCTTTCAACTGCAACACCCTTTAACCGTAATTTCTGGCGAATAACCGTTGGCCCTTTATCAGACGTATGCATCATTGTCCGGACATAACTCTTGGCATATTCAAGATCATTGACTAATCTGAATTCATATAACTTCTCAATCGTCTCTTCAATTGCGTCTTCTGTAATTTCATGTTTCTTCAAGTAATCTTTTATTTCTTTAACCGTTCGCATTTGCGTTGATAAATAATTCAATGCTTTGGAATACGCTTTCGAACGATCATCTGCATCGGCGATTTGTTTAATTAATGCATCGTCCAGTTCCATTCCCTTTGCGAGATGAAACGAAATCAATACTTCTTCACCAATAGGGAAGGCATACTTCTCATCAATAAAGACGTTGTAGCGACCAACACGTTTCTGCGTGGTTATTTTTGTAATTTTTTTTGTCATGTGGACTCCTTTAAATGCTTATCTTGTTATTATATCTTTGAACAGCCAAAATGCCAATATTCCTGTGTTATAATAAGAAAAAAGCAATAAGGAGTTTATAAAAACTATGGCAGACAATCAAGAATTTGGAATAGAAATCGAAGCCGGTTCACGCTTCCCTCTAACTATTAAACGCTTAGGCATTAATGGTGAAGGAATTGGCTACTATAAACGTAAGATTACCTTCGTCCCTGGTGCGCTTCCAGACGAAGTTGTTGTGGCAGAAGTCACTAGCGTATCACCAACTTACATTAACGCTAAAATCCACAAAATCCGTAAACAAAGCCCCGTTCGTGTAGAACCAAAAGATTCAACTTATGGTGAAGTCGGTGGTATCGAATTAGAACATTTGAACTATCAAGGTCAGTTAGATTTCAAAAAAGATGTCATTGTTCAATCTTTAGAAAGATACAAACCACGCGGTTATGAACATTACGATTTAAAACCAACTATTGGTATGCAAACACCTTATGAATACCGTAATAAAGCACAATTCCAGGTTCGTGAACAAGACGGACATGTGATTGCCGGACTCTATAAACCAAAAAGTCATGACTTAGTAGATTTAAAAGAGTTTAGCACACAGCGTCCAACAACAATGCTTGTTATTCGTCATGTTGTTGCGCTACTAGAAGAACTTGAAATTCCTATCTACAATGAAGAAGCCAAATCAGGAATTATCAAAACGCTTGCCGTTCGCGAATCATTTGATACGGGTGAAGTTCAATTAACATTCATTACGAATTCATCAAAATTACCTAAGAAACGCGAATTAATCATGCATATTCTGGAAGAATTACCTATGGTAACCTCTGTCATGCAAAATATCAACAAAGGTGAAACCTCTCTTGTTTGGGGCGACGAAACAATTAATATCGCCGGCCAAGATTTCATTATGGAACGCCTTGGTAAAATGAAATTCAAATTATCAGCACGTGCTTTCTTCCAATTAAACCCGGTTCAAACTGGCGTTTTATACGACGAAATCAACAAAGCTCTTAACTTAGATAAAAATGAATCATTAGTTGATGCCTACTGTGGTGTTGGTACCGTTGGACTTTATGTTGCACATGGCGTTAAAGAAGTTCGTGGTATGGATACAACGCCTGAAGCAATCGAAGATGCCAGAGAGAATGCAATTCTTTCGCATCAAGAAAATACCACTTATGAAGTCGGTAAGGCGGAAGATATCTTGCCTAAATGGTTAGAAGAAGGTTTCGTACCAGATGCCTTAGTTGTTGATCCCCCACGTACTGGGTTAGATGATCAATTAATTGAAGCTATCAACAAGAGTCGCCCTAAAAAATTCGTTTATGTTTCATGTAATCCCTCAACGCTCGCAAAAGATTTAGAATTATTAACAAAATCATATCGCGTTGATTATATTCAATCAGTCGATATGTTCCCACAAACATCAAAAGTTGAAGCCGTCGTTAAATTATCACGTCGTTCTTCAGTCATTAGATAGTTTACAAATTAACAAAATAAATAAAACCTCTAATCCGCATATACTGTGGATTAGAGGTTTTATTTATATATTAATTCTTTTGATTTTTATTTGAAAAAGTAAAAATACCGATAAAAGAGCTAAGAACTAATAATACAGCTCCCATAATTGTGACATTACTTTCGCTAGCTTCACCTGTTTGTGGTAAAGTTTCAGAATTTAATTTATTGTTTGCGTTACCTGATTCTGCCATTGGAGCAAGTACCTTTGTACCAGTATTTGTTGTACCAGTACTTAGAGTATTTTCCTTGTTTGCATTACTTGTCCCGTTATTCGTGTTACCCGTTCCATTACTTAAAGTGTTTTCTTTGTTTGTATTGCCTGTTCCATTATTTGTTCCTGATCCTGTATTTGTGTTACCCGTTCCGTTGTTTGCTCCTGTGTTTGTATTACCCGTTCCGTTATTTGTTCCTGATCCTGTATTTATATTGCCCGTTCCGTTATTTGTTCCTGATCCTGTATTTGTGTTACCCGTTCCGTTATTTGTTCCTGATCCTGTATTTGTGTTACCCGTTCCGTTATTTGTTCCCGATCCTGTATTTGTGTCCTTAACAGTTACGACAGATGTGCCAGTGAGTACTTTACCACTCAGCGTATAAAACTCAAATGTTACTTTATAAACACCCGGTTTGTTTGTGTTAACGTTCTCACTATCTGGCCCTACCATTCCTGTTGACCCATCAGAATCAACCGCAGATACAAGTTTATTGTAATCTTCAGATGAGAACGTCTCTCCCTTCTTAAGGGTAATATTTTTAACGTTAAGTTTACTTTGATCCTTCAATACCGTAACATGAAGCTCGTTATCAATTATAGAATTATCACTGTCAACAAATGAATATACCACCGTATAAGATCCCGGTGTCGTGGTATCCAATTTTGACGTATCAACAGTTATTTTTGAAAAAGGAACATCTTCATTATTACTTTTAGTTGCACCCACAAAATACTGTTCGGGTGAAAATTCTTGATTTTCATAAATACTTCCTATCTCATGGAATGAAAAAGATGCTCCAGAATCACTAGAGACAAGAACGTAAACGTAATTAGATACTTCCGCGCCTTCTGAATTAGTAAATGAGTAATATATAGTAAAAGCATCAATGGTAATTTTACTTGTATCGATAGAGTAGTCACTCCCAACAGATTTATTAACGGTAGTTCCATCAGGATTATCAACTTGAACAGTTATTTTTGAATAATCAACATCTGATCCATCAACATCTGTTGCCCCTTTAAATAACTCACGTACATTTAATGCTTGTCCCTGCTTCGCCGTGTACCATACATTTGTTAACGAAACTTTAGAATGGTCCACGTAATCTTCATCGGTAGAATCTTGGTCATCTTCTACCTTATCGGATGTTGTCTTAATCTCAGTTTTCGGCTCTGCCGTTTTCGTAGATACCTTTTTATCTTCCATTTTTGTCGCCGTTGGGGCTATTTTATCTTCAATCTTCGGCTTCGTCGTTGGTGCTACTTTAGCTTTGGCCTTTGAATCCACCGTTGGTGCTGACGTTTTATTTTCTTTAGTTGAAGCCACCGTTGCAGTTGCTTCTGTTGTTTTTACCGGTTTTCCCACTGCACTGTCCGCTACTTTACTTACTGGAACATTACTATCCACTGCGGCTGCATTAATATTTTGTGTTGTCGACGCTGTTCCCAGCGCCAAACTCAAAATTCCAATTCCTGCTATTGCCCAAGTACGGCCTGTCTTGTACATCTTAAAATGAACCTTTGTACTCATTTCTTTCTGCTTTCCCATTAAATAGTTCTCCTCTTCCTACTTCTAAGTTTAGAAATAAGTACCTTAATCAAATTATTATAATCTGCCATAAAATATCGGCATATCCCTTGCATATAATAATCACCTTACCTATCCCCTTCACAGATTATACTATAAATTTTGTCAGTTTGTTCTACTATTAGTATCTTTTAATCTATTCATTTCATAATAATTATAACTAATAACCCGTATGTAACTCATTTTATTATAATGCAAAAAACAGTTCCGAATTTAAAAATTCGGAACTGTTTTAGCTTTAAAATGACAGTTCTGCCAATTTAAACATTTCTATTTATCGTAACGCGATTTAACGTAAAAGATAATCATTGATAACACACTTATTACCCAAGCTAATGCAACCACAACTAATCTCAATTTCGTTATCATATCTGAATGATAATTTAAGGTTAATGTATTTTCACCCTTCTTATCTGCTTTTACGGTAGGACTACCAATTGTTGATAATTTTACTTTATCCTTAGAAAGATTGTGCTCATTCAATGATAATATCGAATTTGAATAGACAACAATCGGTAATCTTTTAGACTCTCCCTTTGTTTTCGCATTCCATTTAACAATTAGTGTGCCATTTTTAACCGTCTTTTTTACATTTTTATGGTTAATTATTATTTCTTTCTCGTAGGTAGCATAACCGGTACTCGTTCCGGCATGGTATTTAGGCAAATAATCTGGTGTTGATTTTTCAACCATTTTTAACCCCGCGCCTAAATTAGGGCTAGTAAATTTATTCGTAATTTGTTTATTACTGTAATGGCCCGCATAATGAAGACCTGAATTCTTATAGATAGGCTGCTCACTATGCCAAAATTCGTTATGATTTTGGAGCGTTGAGTATGCTTGAATCAAGATCAATCCGCATCCAACCATTAATATAATTTCTAAATTTTTTCGCAAAGATTTAACCGATATAGTAGATAATGTTGAACCAAATCCGGCCAACAATAAAACCATTGCAAACCCATTAAAACGGTAAGGAAACTGTAAAAAACTTTGTAGCTGTGGAAAAATAGCTGACAATCTTGCCCAAGGTACTATATTCGAGGATAATATCAAAAATCCGGCACCTGTAATCGTGACTAGCTTGTTCGCTAATGAGACCGTCTCTTTTTTTGAAAACATAAACAATATCTGTAAAATAAAAATAACACTCATCACTAGTCCTAAATGACTGAAATCATAATTACCGGTTGAAATATTCATCGTCCATCCGGCCATATTAGGTTCAGCGAATGGTGAAAAAAGAGTATTCGTTGTAAAAACTTCCAGCATTGATCCCCAAACATTAAAAGTCAAAATCAACGCTAGTGCTCCTGCTAGAAAACACTTTACCAGGAGTTGGACTTTATGGGACGTTTTAAACATTCCTACTATAAAGAAAATAACTAACACAGAGATTGACATTAATGCACTTAAAACATGAACTTGGATAACCAAGGCAACAGTTAACGCCATCGGGACTATACCCAATTCTTCGCCATTATTCTTGATCATCTTAAGTCCGATCAGTACAACTAGTGGCATTAGCATGATGCCCCATGACATAAAGTTTTGGTTGGCCTCCCAGCCCGTAACCCAAAAACTACCCATAAAAAGAATTGCCATTAACAATGATATTTTTTTAGTTGATGCCATACTCCTAGATAAAGAATACATAGAGTATCCACTAATAAAAAATAATAAAAAGGAAGTAATAATTTGAAATTTCATCCAACTATGAACGGCTACTAATATACCGCCCAAAAGATAAGCAAATCCGGGACCATAAACCGCATTAATTATCCGGCCGCTTTGCTGAAATCCATAATTAGTCTGAAAATAATTAAAATCCCCTGTTTTATATTGCATATAAATATCGTAAATACGATTAAAATGAAATAACGAATCAGCACCTAATACTAAACTATGATTTAATACCTGGGGTAAAATTAAAAATAAACTGGTAATAAAGATAACAATAAATGGCATCCCATTTTCTTTTATTTTTTTTTGTATCATATTATCTTGGCTCCTTTTAAATTTTTTAATCTTACAATACTTTCAAATAAAAAAGGCTCAAAGTAATTACTTTCAGGGGGGTAATTTTTCACTCCTTGAAAGAAACATTACTTTGAGCACATTTTTTAATACTGCTCCAGCAGGCACACTATTAAACCAGCCAATTCAGTAATGAAATTATCAAAATATATCTTTACATCATCTGTTTTTTATTTACCAAAACGAACCGCTCTAGATGAGGCCCACATAGTGGTCCCATTAATTGAAACTCGATACATAGTACTTTGGCTACCACTATAGTCAGTAATAACCGCCTTCTGATTAACAACCGTCGTTTGATTTTTATACTTCTGCGCATTCCCTCGACTTTGTGAAAGAGCAACTGAATTATAAACATGACTACGTAAATCAGATGATACATCATTAAATCTTGCGGTTGTGTACATTCCTGAATATTCTACTGGTCTAAATTTCAATGCACGTCCATCTACCCAGTAGAGTGTTGACGTTCCAGCGACTCTAATTCGGTACCAAGTCGTCCCATCGCTTTTAATCCCAGTACAATCAAGGTAAACACGTTTTCCTGCTAATTTTGAAGCAGGTCCTTTATTAGCACTATATTCCGTATTTGATACGTGGTTATAAAGATCATATCCTGCACCAATTACTTGAGCTGACTCAGATCCTGTACCACCCGTATACTTAACAGTTGAATATCTTTCGTCAAGCCTATCTAAATGGTACTTACTAATTAGATTATTTAAAGAATTATGATATGCGCTACTTGTTGAATACTTTGAACTTAAAACCTTAGTAGCTGCCTTATAATCTTTTGCATTTTCACGCCAGACGCCAGAGTAATATTTAGAATCCCAACTCACACCATGACGCATATGATAAGCATAATCGTCAATTGAGGCCTGTGCTGAAGGATACTTTTTAAATTTTGAAACGGCATAATATGGTTTTCCTTTTTTATCGTACTCTAGAGACTTCTTGGAATACGATGCCCCGTAGTAACTGCCTTTAATCCCAAAATAATTATTTGCCTTTAGTGCCAACTCACTTTGCCCATAAGAACACTCTAAAATCATTTGCGCAAATGTCACCGAAGAATATAAATTATTTTTTTGCGATGTACTTTGCACACTGGCTGACATCTTATTAATAAAATCATCCGTTTTACTTGCCTCAACAACTACTTCGCCGTCCCCAATTACTGGCAGACTTACAATTCCAACCCCAACACACGCAACAAAAGCCGCAGTCATAAGCTTAACTAATTCCTTTTTTTTCAACGACATACTCCCCCTATTTGGTTTTAAAACATAACTTTAATTGTACCAAAACATATGCCTCAATGATATATTATTTAATTACAATTTAATTACAGTTTAGCAATAACATCAGCTAATTAAACATCTTTTTCAAGAGATAAATTATTTATTAATTAATATTTAACCTATTTCTCGATTCCAACAGAAAAAATGTTGAAATTTGTTAACTTTGTGTTATCATTTTAAATGATTTATCAATATTTTAAATCATAATTATTTTAGCCCATTAATTTATTCAAAATATCAATAATCAAATAATATTTTAGTGTTTGTATCACCCTCCATCTTACATGACAATGTCAAATTAAAAGCACTCAAAGTAACCCTCTTTACGATATATAATCAATTGACATGTAATTGTAAATAATCACTTTTATTTTTTATATTACATTATTCGGAGCAACGTACACAGGTACATAATTACTGTACCTATACCATTTAAATAAACATTCTGGGGAGCTAATCAATTGAAAAATATTTTTATACATTTTAAGAAACAGGGAACCATATTTAGTGTCATTTTTGCAGTGAGTTTCTTTTTAGTTCTTCCTCAAATTTTAAATCACAGTCTAGTGTTAGGTACTGATTCCTTGTTCCATTTCAATCGTATTTACGATGCATACATGCAATTTAAAACAGGAAACTTCAGTTATTTTCAATCTAATTATGGATTCCAACAAAGTGGACGTATTGTTAATGCTTTATACGGCCCTGGATTTGCTTATTTCTTAGGAGGTTTACTATTAGCCGTCCATAGTTGGATTAAATTTCAAATTGTCACTTCTTTTTTAATTTTCTTTGTTAGTGGTTATTCAATGTATCTTTTATCCAGAGAAATGGATTCTACCAAGAAAATTTCTTTACTTACGGCAGCTCTTTTTATGGGCAGCTTATGGATTACACGTTGGTCGACTTCTCAAAATTTTATGGCTTGGGGAATTTCCCTGATGCCTTTAATCGTTTTAATGGGAACCAAAATGATTAAAAATAATTCTGAAGGATTACGCATTATCCCTTTTGCGTTAGTCGTTTCAGTACTTATTCAAGTTCATCTAATAAGTGCTTTAATGTCGGTTGGCGTATTGGCTATTTTCTTCATAGTTGGCTTTTTAAAAACGAACCAAAAAGTAAAACTTCTCTCAAAATGTTTCTTTGCGGGTCTGTTATCACTCGTTCTAACATTTAATGTTTGGGGTGCCTTACTTGATGTCTTCTCAACAAATAAAGTCTACTCGCCATTTGGTAACCTGAATATGTCGGCAGCAACAATGAATTTGTCAACGGATAACGCAACGTTTACCCAAATTGGTTTAGTTATGAGTATTATATTCATCTTACAAATAATTTGGTTATTCATTAAAAAAGATACGTTAACGTTAACTAATAAGGTCGTCACAGTGTTAGGTATCATATTCTTAGTACTGTCTTCAAACCTTCTCCCGTGGACGTCGATAGGTAACTCATTTCCAGAGATACAACACATGTTACAATTTCCTTATCGATTTGAGGGATTTGCTTCAGTCTTATTACTGGCTGGTTTTGGCGCGACCGTCTCAACGCTTTCAGCTAACGATTTCAGAAAATATTTTGAATTAATAATGACGGTAGGTAGTGTTTTAATGCTTGTTCAATTTTATCTGGCAATTCAATTTGATAATCAACTATGGAATAGTGAACATTCCGTAATCTCCCTACATGATACTTATTTTGCAAAAAATACAAGTAATGATCAAATTACTAATGCTTTTACTGGCCCTAATTTAGATGCCGGATTACTTTTAGTTACAAAACCAACGTCCGATTATCTTCCTAACAATCGCGTTCTAAGTAAGAGTCCTGATGCTGACTATCGAAAAGATATGATTTCAAATGAAAAGTCTAAGGTTACTAAAATTGTAGATCATAATGGCGATTTAACCCTTAGTTGGAACGCAAAAAAAATCGGTGATACCATTTCGTTGCCAATAGTAATATACACGAACTCATCCGTTCAACTTAACGGCACGAATCTCAATCAAAATAAAATAAAACTATCAACTATGGGTAAGCCAACCATAAATTCAACAAAAAATGGCATAAATTATTTAAAAATTGGGTATCATTCAAAAATAATTACTAAATCTAAACTCACAATTGTTATATTAGCTTGGATAATTAGTGGCTTAGCCATTATTGTACTACCCTTTACCACCCATAAAAAACATTAATAATAGGATAGGTAATCTTTCACTAACGCGATGTTAATGAAAGATTACCTATTTTTATTAACATCAATAATAATTATCAACATCTCTAACCCGTCAAGTTTATTTGTCATCTCAATAACGAAGAATTCCTCTATTCATATGTGTCCAACTACATGTTTGTCTAATAAGTGAATCATCAGGTGATTCGTCGGCATACCCTTTTAATGTATACGCAGCCAACAAGTGTTTAACTTCCTTGATAAAATCAATCTTATCCACATAAATCTCTCGTCTATTCTGGACTAAAGACAAAATAGCATCATGGTACCTGAATAGAGGAATAGGATTTTCGTATCCCATTTCAGCTGCAACCTTACCGGCTAAGGAAACTTGAATATCCGTAAAGAGATGGGCCAAATTCAATTGCTTAAGAAACTGTGAATAACTACTCTGAATTCGAATTCTTAATCCGTTATTAAAAAATAAATCTGTTCCCGTCTTCACATCAGAAATATTAGCTAAATGATGCCCTGCCGTCCACGATGCATCCCGTTTTGACGGTCCACAATCTGGAAACAATTGATAAAGACCACACGAATAAGGTAACGCCTGCTTCTTATTAACTAACGATCCAATCGCACGCATCGCCACATAAGTCAGAATCTTTTCATTAATTAAGCGATTCACAAAATTCGTGGTGGTGTACTTACATAGTAAAATCCCCTTATGTTTATCAAAAATAATTGAACGTAACTCATCGCGTTTATCTCTAATATGATGAATATACAAAGTTGTTTCCATATTAACTTGATAATTATCCGTCACAATCCCATGTTCCGTGAAAAAATCATAATCTGTGACATCAATAATCGGATGATTCTCCAACAATGTCCGCCAATATTGCGCACCAACCGATAATAACCGTGTTTCCGGATAATCAATAATCTCCTCAAAATCCTGTTTTGCCTCTTCTTCCCAACTCAATAGCCCTTACTCCCTTTCTTACTTCCAATGTGATCAACAACTTGATTAATGTTACAGATTTAATCGCCCACAATCTTGTGTGAACTTAAGTGTAATTATTAAGTTTATCTTAAGAAAACAATAAGTCTAGACTTTACTGGTAAAACCTCATCAAAAACCCATAAATAACATGATTGCGTCGGGTGTTTTCTGTCTTACTATCTTCGTATGCTAATTAAGAACCTTGGCCAAGGGATCCTAATTAATGAAGCGGAGTTAAAACCACATGACAAATCAAATCAACGAAGGCTTAACCTTTTTACTAGAAAATAACCGAGAGAAACTTATCTTCGGTGTCTTAAAAAAAATGACCCTCAATCAGTCACATCCTTCATATGATGATTTCGTACAGGAAGCACGATTAGCATTCAGTGCCGCTTATGATCATTATCCTAAAAGTATTGAAGCCAATGAACAATCTTTTATGGTTTACGCGTATCAACGAGTTTACTGGCGGCTACTAGATTTAATCAACCGTCAATCGAATCAACAGATCCATTTAGAACCAACAGGTAACGATTCTGTTGATATAACGGATTCCATCATCGACCTCACATTACAGACTCAAGATACGATTGCTGAAAAACTATTCACCGAGCAACTTTTTAAGACCTTGTACGATTTATGTTCTAACGTTGAACAACATTATCTGGTAGATTGTTACATTAGACATAAGTCAGTCACCGAAATTGCTGCAAGTCACCATGTCAGTCGACAAGCTGCCTATAACTGGCGTAATAACGTTGGTAAAAAAGCCTTACTAGTCATCGCCCAAATGAATCAAGAATAAATTTACCGATTTACTTTACAAACTACCTAGTTGATTCTTTATTATCTATGTAAGGCGTCGCGGCACTTATCAAATATAGCAACATGGAGGAGAACATAAATGAGTAAAACTTGGGTAAAAACAAACGTTATCGTTGAGGGATTAAGTACTGACGGGGTTGAACGTAAACGTTCATTCGCTAATATTACTGAGAATGCCTCTAACGAAGCAATTGCACAACTTGGCGCAACCGTCGCTTCATTAACAGGCGACAATACCGTTAAGATGACTATCCGCACAGAATCAAGTATTTTAGCTTAATTAAAACTAAGGGGGAACTAATATGAAACAATTAGATTTAGCATTTAAAAATGAAGCAGGTAAAACACGTCACATGAAACTCCGTTACGTCAATACGGATTTAGATCCAGCCACCGTTAAGAAAGCCATGGAAGAAATTACGGGTTCAGATTTATTCCATCGCGATAACGAAAAAATGTTTGTGACACCACTTTCAGCACAGTTTGTTGAAACGATTGAAACACCAATTTACAAGAACGACTTAGTCTAACATTGGAGGCCAACTTAATTGTTGGCTTTTTTTGTACCCTCATAATGGCTATCCATTGCGTTTCATCATGATATTCGCTATGCTGAATTTAAGCAGTTATTGGATGGGAGTAATACATATGAATAAAACAGCTAACAAAAAGATGACCTTTTTTACCGTTTTTCTACTTGGTATTAATGGCATCATTGGATCAGGGATATTCTTACTGTCCGGTCAAATATATAACGATATTGGTGCTTTTAGTATTTTCACAATCATTCTTGCAGCGTTGGCTGTTACAATGATTGTGCTTTGCTACGCCACATTAGCCAGCAAGTTTTCAGAAGACGGTGCCGCTTGGCTATACGCTTATAATGCGTTCGGTAAATTCACTGGCTTTCAAGTCGGTATTTTTACTTGGGTCTTAGGTGTCGTCACATTATCTGCCGAAATTGCCGCCTTGCTGACCGTGCTTAAAATGCTCTTTCCGGCGCTGCAACAAGCACCTATTTATAATTTAACAGCTATTATCTTAGTCGTTATTTTAGGAATCATTAATTATTTTGGAACAGCAATTCTCGATTTCGCGGATAATTTATCTTCTGCGGCGAAGGTCTTCATTATGCTACTCTTTATCATTGCCGGCGCTTTATTTGTTAAAAGTGGTCATTTTACGCCAATGATACCAGCTGATGTTCAAGGTGGCACCCAACTCTTTACGAGATTCAATGCCGCATTTGGCGTGATCTTTTATATGTACACCGGTTTTTCATTCTTACCAATTGCTGCAGCCAAGATGGATAATCCCGAAAAGAATATTCCAAAGGCATTATTAAACGTAATTGCAACGGTGACGTTACTCTATGCGTTACTTCAAACAGTTGCCGTTGGCATTCTTGGACCAAAACTTGGTACATCTTCACTACCAATTGCTGAAGCGTTCAGAAGTATTTTTGGTGAATGGGGCTACACTGTCATTATTGTAGGGATGATTATTTCAATTCTTGGTGTCGCAATCTCAGTTTCTTTTAATACACCAATCGTTGCCGCTTCTCTAGCGAATGAGCACCAATTATTACCAAAAATTATTGGTAAACAAAGCAAGCACAATACGCCATTTGTGGCAATCATCGCCACCTCCGTTACAAGTATCTTATTGCTACTCAGTGGTAGCTACTTGTTCTTGGTTTCATGTATTGTCTTCGCCTCATTTGTTCAATATGTGCCAACTATTTTGGCCACATTTAAGTTTAATAACGATCCAAAGTTACCAAAAGGCTTTAAACTTCCCGGTGGTCCGATTATCCCAAGTATTGCGTTAATTGTATCACTATACTTACTACTCAGCTTCACCTGGAAGATTATCTTATTTGGGATTATTGTTCTAGTCCTAGGTTCTTTATTATATTGGTTTGATAATCGAAAAAAATAGACCTTAGTTTTGAAAGTTATAGTTGTAGTACACTTTCAAAACTAGGTCTATTTTTCTATTAAATTTTGTAGATAATCGTGACTTTCAAGCATTTCACGACAATCATTTTGATCTGCTAAATCAATCTCGTAAATTGAAGTCGCATCAGGGTTCATTAAGGAATAAGCCCGTTCCCAGTCAATTTTCCCTTTACCTAATGTCAAACTGTCATGAAATTCACCCATTGAATCGACCAAATGATAATGAACAATGTTTGGCATTAATCGTTTTAAACTTGCTTGTAAATCAGCGTTACTTCCCGACCGCTTGATAAATGCATGGGATGTATCAAACGCTAACCGATAACCTTTTTGAAGAATAAATCGGTCCATCTCTTCAGAACCAAAATAAAATAAATCTGAAATAGAATTCTCAAACATAACGTTATTTTGACCATATTTTTGGTAATAGTCCATCCGATTAAACAATGCCGATTGTGCTTCATCAAAATTAGCATACTCTGCAATAATTGTTGGTGTTTGCTGGTTATACGAACCATGTATCAAAACTTGAATTGATTTATCTTTCGCTAGCTGAATTAACGTCTCTGTGCTCTCTCTAACGAATCGATATAAGTTAGGATCAGCTACTTCAGAAACATCTAGCTCAACAGATTGCTCCCCAACCTTCATTGGATGATGCAATACGATTTTCTTCGTTGTATCTTTTACTTCATCAATTTCATCCGATAATCGTTTTAATCCATCGCCAGAGACATCAAATTCGTTTATATAAAATTCAAAGACATCCGGTTGATGTTGTAAACGATCGTGAAGTTGAATCGGTTCCGTTCCTGCTTTTAAGCCTAGTGGAATTGTCATTCGAATCATCTCCTCAGTGCTATGTTAGCACGAAAGATGGGATAAATAAAAAAGAACAACTTTTAATAATTCGATAAATCAAATCATTAAAAGTTGACCTATATTATACTTCTATTTTAGCCATGAATTCATGAAGCGTATCTTGCCAGGTCGGAATTTTAAAACCAGTAGCCTTCACCTTATTTAAATCCATAATCGAATGTCTAGGGCGGTATGCTTTCTGCGGATATTCCTCAGACGTTACCGGACTAATTTCGACTGGTTTATTCTTTAAAATTTCACTAGCAAATTCATACCAAGTACAAGAACCATCATTTGATAGTTGATATAAGCCAAATGGTACATCCGTTTTAATAGCGTATGTCATAAATTCAGCCAATGTCCGGGTCCAAGTTGGACGACCATATTGGTCGCTAACAACGGTCAAATGATCATGTGTCTTAGCTAGATTCAACATTGTATAAACAAAGTTTTTACCATATTCGCCAAAAACCCATGAAGTCCGAATAATATAATATTTACTCATTATCTTAGCAACGGCTTCTTCACCGGCTAATTTTGAGCGACCATATTCATTTTTTGGCGCGGTTGGTGTTTCTTCCGTGTACATTTGGTCATTTGTTCCATCAAAAACGTAATCCGTACTAATATACACGAGTGTTGCCCCAACAGACTCAGAAGCCCTAGCAACATTTTGAGTTCCTAACACATTAACCCGCTCATTAGTTGATTTACCAGGTTCTTCCTCCGCGGCATCAACCGCCGTATATGCGGCGCAATGATACACTACTTCTGGACGATTCTTCAAGAAATAATTGTTAACCGTCTTTGTGTCAGTGATATCTAACTCCTTAGAACCAACACCCGTATATTCAATTTGCTGGTCATCCAGTAAATGACTTAATTCCGTTCCTAACTGACCATTTATGCCAGTAACTAATATTTTCATAGCTTTTTCCTTACTATTTAAAATTAATTTAGATTGTTCTTCCTCTAATTTTAATCCATATTTTTTTAACATCATTTAATAACGCCTTATCCGTGTAAAGTAATATTAATGAGCTTAGGACAATTAACGAAACACTTCTCACGACCATCCTAAAGAATACGCTTTGTATTTCTATTGGAATAAGCAGTCCGATTATCGTAATTCCAATAAATAATAAATAACATGGATACTCCTTCTTAAATATTAATTTCAAATTTAGTTCATCCTTTACATAATAAAGTCGTGACAAGTACACTCCGAGTTCAGCAAGAACTAATGCCATGGTTGCCCCAATTGCATTATATATCGGCGCTAAAACAAATAAAAGAACAATATCTAATACTGCACCTATTACAAGAGGGATTGTATATTTTTTGTATTCTCCTTTTGATAACGTATACTGATTACCAAAAACCCCTCCAACAGAAATAAACACAATAATTAAAGCCGATAACATCATACTGGGAATCATAGGCTTAAACGCGGGCCCAAAAAACCATGGTACAAAATCAACGCTGTTCACTATTATTAAGGATGTGAACAATAACGAAACAATTGTGGTGTATTTCAAAGATTTGTTGAACAAATATATCATTTTTTGGTTTTCTCCAGAGCTTCGTAACTCGACAAGTTTGGGCATCAACACAACACTCAGAGACACTACAATGGCCAGAATAATTCGCGCTATCTTTTGCGCTTGCGAATAATAAGCCAACTGCTCGGAACCTGATAAACTCCCCACGATTGGTTTATCCAGATTGGAATATACTTGGACTACCGCTTGGGATAATATCAAACGCATTGATTCTGACAAATATTCATTGTTAATTCTTATTTTTAACTTAGCATGTCCAAATCTAATATATTTTTTTAATGGTATAAAAAATATAATATTAGAAAAAAACATCCCTAAACTATTTATTAAAATGTATATCATATAATCATCGCTAGATTTAACAAAATAAAAAATAAGGAAAACGGAGATAATTTTAATTATTGTGTTCCTTAACACAACATTTTTTACTTCCCCAATACCAATATAAAACCAAGAAATATCGAAACTAAATGCCAATAGTAAAGGTAAATATATTATCAATGAAACCATATCAGATACGATATAAAACCAAATAATGGCAATAATGGTTATTGGTACCGTGGCAAGGATTTGAATAATCCATTCATCAAAAAAAACCTGTTTACGATCTTTTTGAGGGGTTTGCGCCATCACTTTAACACCCTGTTGATTTTTTCCAAACATTATAAATGAGCCCAGAAAAAGTATTATAGCAGAAAAATAACTATAATCACCTATATAGTGTACCCCAAGGGTTCTGGATACATATGGAATAGTAATTATAGGTATTAATATAATAAACACTTGGTATAATGCATTATATATTATGTTACTTGCTAATTTTTTCAAACTTCTCTGCCCCTATTTTGAAAAACACGATTTATTTTTAATACCAATGTTATTAAATTTAATTTATCCATAATCCTTTTAATTTTATTTTTCATTGATAAATTTTTATATTTAACATTTTCACTCATATTTTTTTCTATTTTTACTTTAATTACTTTCATATATTTTTGTCTCACATCTTTTTCAGATATCAAAATTTTTTTATATTCCTGGAATAAATTACTAAAAATAAAATTGTCCTTTAATTTCAGTAATTTTTCATTTTCAGGTATTTTTTTTAAATATGTAACCAATTCATTATTATTTATAATAATATTATCTACATCAATGGGATTTACTTTATGCACTAATGACTCCTCATGCTGTACATAGTTATAATATCTTTCATTTAGTATATATATTTCGTGTGCATTACCAAGTATTTTAAATGCTGTTGCCCCATCCTCCTTTGTCCTTCCTGAAGGAAATATCCCCCCAATATAATATTCATCTATATACGTTTTTTTGAATATTACGTTTCTTCCGATTGGTCCGATTTCCCCACTTAAAAACATTTCGAGCGCCTCCATACCCGTATATATTCCTTGCGGTCCTTTCTCTTGTCCACTATATTCTAGCTTTTCTCCATTTTTGTTAACAAAATTAAATCCTGATAAAACAATATCAATTGTTTCATTTGTAAAAACATTTAGAAGACCCTCAATCATTCCTTCTTCAAAATAATCGTCCGCGTCCAAGAACATTATGTACTGTCCCTTAGCGTACTTTAATCCATTATTTTTAGCCTCAGCCGATCCGGAATTTTTTTGTTTAATAATTTTTATACGCTGGTCTTCTTCTAAATTATATTTATAAAGCGTTTCATCCGTTGAACCGTCGTCAACTATTATTATCTCGAAACAAGGCTCCGTCTGTTCTAATAGACTACCTATACATTTTCGTATAGTTTTCTCTGAATTATAATAAGGAATTACTATGGACACAAGTGTTCTTTCGTTCATTTGGTTGTCTCCTTTCATCTGGTATCTTTGTAAGTTATCATTGCCCATTTTTAGCATAGTTAGCTTCAACTGCATCCTTCTCAGTTTTCCACCATGATTCATTATTTCTGTACCAGTCAATCGTATCTTGTAAACCAGATTTAAAATCAGTAAACTCTGGCTTCCAACCGAGTTCTTCACGTAATTTTGATGAGTCAATTGCATAACGCAAATCATGTCCAGGACGGTCTTTAACGACGTCATAGGCATCCTTAGATTGACCCATTAATTCTAAAATCAATTCTAACACGGTTTTATTATCTTTTTCACCATCCGCACCAATTAGGTAAGTATCACCGATTTGACCTTTAGTTAAAATTGCCCAAACTGCACTTGAGTGGTCGTTAGTATGAATCCAATCACGCACATTTTTACCAGATCCATACAACTTAGGACGAATTCCACTTAAAACGTTAGTAATTTGTCGAGGAATAAATTTCTCAATATGTTGATAAGGACCATAGTTATTAGAACAATTAGAGATAGTCGCTTGTAAATTAAATGATCGTACCCATGCACGAACTAATAAATCAGAACCAGCCTTTGTTGACGAGTAAGGGCTACTTGGATTATAGCGCGTTTCAGGCGTGAATTTCTCACCTTCGCCCTCTCCATGTCCTGGTAAATCTTCGCGTAACGGTAAATCACCGTACACTTCATCAGTTGACACGTGATGGTAACGGACATTATATTTACGACAAGCCTCTAATAAAGTATATGTCCCAATAATATTTGTCTGTATAAATGGAGAAGGGTCCTTTAAAGAATTATCATTGTGACTTTCTGCAGCGTAATGAACTACTGCATCAGTTTTGCTGACAAGTTCGTCGACAAGTTCAGCATTAGTGATATCGCCGACTACTAGTTCAACACGGTCAGCAGGTAGCCCGGCTAAATTTTCTTTATTTCCAGCATAAGTCAATTTATCTAATACTGTAATATGAATATCCGGATGATTGTTGACCACATAATGAACAAAGTTAGATCCAATAAATCCAGCTCCGCCTGTTACGATAATATTTTTCATTTTAGCTACCTCTCCTATTTAGATTTCTCCGTATACGAACGGATTATCTTTTTCAAACTCCGTAAACGTTGGTTGTGCTGCATCTTTATCGGATGTAATTGCTTGATCAAAATCAATGGGCCAGTCAATATTTAATTCTGGGGTTTTAAATGAGATTCCACCATCCGCGGCCGCATTATAATAGCCATCGCACTTATAAAGAAAATTAACATTGTCGGTTAACGTCACAAACCCATGAGCATAACCTTTCGGTACCAATAATTGACGGTGATTACTTGCAGAAAGAATGTACCCTTCCCACTGTTTATAAGTAGGTGAACCTTTACGGACATCTACAATAACGTCCAACACGGCACCCGTTACAACACGAATTAATTTTGTTTGTGCAGCTTCTCCACGTTGAAAATGTAACCCTCTTAAAACACCAGCTTGTGTTGATAGTGATTGGTTATCTTGAATAAAATCAATATCAATGCCGGCCTCTTTAAAATCTTTATCCGAATATGATTCTGTAAAAAAACCACGATTATCGCCAAATACTGCTGGCTCGATAATTTTAACATCCTGCAACTTCGTAGTAGTGACTTTTAATTTTCCCATTTCTATTTATCCTCTTCCACTAGTCGTAATAAATATTGGCCATAATCATTTTTCTTTAATGGCTGCGCCAGTTCAATTACTTTTTCTTTATTAATGTAGTGCATTCGATAAGCAATTTCCTCTAAACATGCTACCTTTAAATTTTGTCGTTTTTGTACCGTCGCAATAAAGCTACTTGCTTCTTGTAATGAATCATGTGTACCTGTATCTAACCATGCAAATCCACGTCCCATTAGTTCGACATCTAGTTGCCCTTTTTCTAAATATGCTTTATTAATATCAGTAATTTCAATTTCACCACGAGGCGATGGCTTTATATTTTTGGCAATTTCTACTACTTGATTATCATAAAAGTATAATCCTGTGACAGCATAGTTACTAGCCGGATGTTCGGGCTTTTCAATAATTGATTTAGCCTTCATGTTCTCATCAAAATCAACGACGCCGAAGCGTTCTGGATCAGTTACGTGATAGCCAAAGACAGTTGCCCCAACCTCTTTTTGCGCCGATTTTTGGAGTAGCTTAGACAAACCGCCACCATAATAAATATTATCGCCTAAAACTAGACAAACTGAATCTTGCCCAATAAAATCTGCGCCAATAATAAATGCCTCGGCCAATCCATTGGGTTCTTTTTGAACAGCATATTCAATGTTTAATCCTAAGTCATGTCCGTCACCAAATAGTTCTTCAAATCGTGGTGTATCAGACGGCGTTGATATAATCAATATATCTTGTATACCGGCTAGCATTAGCGTTGACAATGGATAATATATCATTGGTTTATCATATATTGGAATTAACTGCTTTGATAACGCCCGAGTAATTGGATATAAACGCGTACCTGATCCACCCGCTAAAATAATGCCTTTCATTTGATTATCTCCCTTGCTCATTTTATAGTAATATCAATCTTCGTTATTAATTTGTTTCCAAATATGTTCGCTGTTATTTTTTAAATTAAATTCATTAAAATAAATATTCATCTTTTTCCTTACTTCGGGAAGATAAACATCCTCATTATTACTTAGGATCATATTTTTTAATCTGTCAATATCCATAACAATTGGTCCGACCACTTGATTTTCAAACTTTCCATAAACCCCTCTATCATTATTTATATAATAATTTTTATCATATAAATAATGCACAACCGGCTTATCTTGTAGAATAAAGTCTACGTAAATACTTGAATAATCAGTAATTAATACATCTGCAAGAAGTAACAGTTCTTGCGTATCCACAGATTGTGGAATTTCTTTTATATTTGAATACTCAAACTTATTTTTATTAATTTTCTGTTTAAAATGTTGCCTCTCGATAATTACTTTTCCACTCTTCATTAAACTTTCATTAAAAATACTTGTCTCTTCCAGAAATGAAAAATTATTAATTGAATTTTCTCTGTAAGTTGGCATATATAGTATAACCTTCTCATCATTTTTTAAATTCAGTTCATTTCGTAATTTATCTCTTATATTATTTTTTTTTGTCTGTGAAATCTCAAAAATATCGTTTCTTGGCTGGCCCGCCTCGATTAACTGGGTATCTTTTATTCCCCAATACCTAAATGCACTTAAATACCGTGCACTCTCAATTTTTGATGACGTTACATAATAATCATATTTTTCATGATGATTATTATAGTTTCCCTTATCAAAAGGCACGTCGGCAACAATTTTTTTCACAGGAAAACCATGCCACAACTGAATTAATTTACTTCCGCCAGTAATATTCAAGGAAACCACATCCCTGTATGAATGGGTAACAAATACGTATTTTGCTTTCAAAATAGTAAAAAACGCCTTTACTGATCCTTTTTCTATAAAAATATTTTTGCTTTTCAAAACTGTCTCTTCTAATTTCTTTGAACCAATCCAAACACATGTATATTCCGGATCTATACGAGTTATATAATCAATCATTGCCTTTGAATTATCAGAAAACCGCTCGCCATCCCATGCGCCAAAAACGACTAGCTTATTATTTTTAGGAAAAAAACTACTAATAAATTTTACACATATATTAATAACCATCTTTATCTTACCCAATAGTCCCACTGCCTTTCTTGGTCGTCTCTATTCTAGTGTCTACTGAACTAATAGCGACTAAGTATACGATGAGATATACATAAGTGATCATAAAAAATGACCACGAAAAAAAGGCCATAAACGCGGCGTACATGTAGAACGAATAGAAAATGATGTAATATTCGTTTTTTTGAAGTGACTTCATATAAATCCATCCGCAAAAAAAACCGACTATTATCATATACATTACGATTCCTAGAACACCAAAATCAAGATATGGTTCTTTTAAAAAACCATATACATTAAATTGTCCTCTTTGTGCAAACACTAAATGATTTTTTGGCCCTATTCCTAAAACCGAGAATACTTTATTTAAAGGCTCTATTGCTTGTACCCCGTTACCTTCCCAAGGTCTATGCGATATCCATTTATCAAACGCAACCAGTGGGTATCCTATATACTGCGTTATATAATTATTTGGACTAAGCAAAGATGTTGCCGCTCCCGACATTGATCTCAACGAACCAATTAAAAATATCAGTACTACGGAAGCCACCACTAAAAGCAACGTTTTCATTTTATTATAAATCTTTTTTATTCCAATATTTAAAGATTTTTTCTTTTGTGATTTCGCAAAAATAATTGCGAAAGGTATTATTGTTATCATCAAATCAGTCCTGGATAACGTTAAGAATGAATTAGCCAGGCTGCATCCAAGTAAAAGATATATAAAATATTTGTTTATCTTTTTTACTTCATTTAAATATTCATACCATAAAGTGGCAGTTCCAAATAGAAGAAAATACTTGCCATATTTTATTATAAACGGTGTGCTATCAATGGTATCAATATATACTTCTCTCACAGAATTCCCGTAAGTGCTGCTAGTTCCTAAATTTTTGAAATAAAATATCGCATATACGAAACTTATTAATCCAAATAAAATACCAGCATAAATTAAAATTCTATTACTTTTCACATAACTTACTTTCTGCATATTGCCATGTTTTAATGCTAAGGAACGATTAAATATGACACTTATTAAAAACGAGAGCGTAAAGATTATTGTTGCCGCCATAAATGTCCCTATAGTTAAGGCTGAAACAGCATTAAGTGGTCTAAAAATAAAATAAAACAGGTAGTAAGAAACAGTTAAAGGACCTAAAAAAAACATTAACGGATTCATAAAATTTTTATTTGAGACTGAAAATACAAATGCAATAAAAAAAAGAATGGTCATAACTAATAAGGCACTTAATTCAATCATATTTACTCAGTACCTTCCTTCTTTATTTGGTACATTTTTCCCTTTTTATAATCATTTTTTGCCTTTTTAATAAACCGAAGTTTATCCATTTTATCTCTTTCAAACAACAAAATAGACACATACTGTTTAAGTATAGATAACTGCTTACTCTTAAATTTAATTAATCCCTGAAATACATTCGGATATTTATCAATTAAGTACAGCCTATTCCTAAATATATAATAATTTCTAATTGGGGAATGCTCATATATACCTAATAAGTTTTTGGGTCTATTTCCTAATTGTTGGAACAAAAAAACATTATTCATCTGATATATCATTTCATTCGCTTCAGCCAATTTAAGACAAAAATCTCTATCCACGCCATCAATAAATAATTTTTCATCATAACCATGTAATGTATTAAAATAACTAATATCGATTACCGTACCCGACGTAATCGCAAATTTAATTGTTTTTAGTTTTTCTGGATAAGTCTGGCTCTCGCCCTCGAAAATTACATTACACGAAAATACTTTTTTATAACTATTTCCATTAATTATATCTTTTAATTTATTAATTCCTTTTTTTTCAATCTTACTGTCTTGATCTAACATTATCATATAATCCATCGACTCTTTTTCAGCAATCTTCATCATATTATTAAAAGGAATTGATATTCCTTCGTTTTTACCATTAAAAAAATACTCATAATTAGTTGTCTTTAGTATCTCCGTTAGTTCTTCTTTATGTATTACGTCAGAATTATCATAAATATATACTTTATCAACGCTATTTATATATGTATTTATAAATTCCAATTCCCCTAAAGAAGGATTGTAAATAACAAGACCTACACAATAATTCATTTAGCTCCCCTTAATGATATTTTGCCTAAAATACCATTCTTAAAATCTTTCATCCCGTAAATACTAAATTCTATCTTCTCAAATTTATCTTTTTCACCGAAGACGATATTAAAAAGTATTCTTACGATTCCTTTTTTTAATTCTGATACAATTTGATGATTATTTTTATATTTTTTTTGAAGGTACAAATTATTTCTAATCATGTAGTAGTACCTATTATTTGTATGGTGAAGAACTTTAAACAGTCTGTTTATAACGTTATTTTTAATTTCTCCACCTACTCGTTGATCAAAAGAAATGCTCCCTATCATTAGTATTTTATAGCCTCTCGAAATTAAGTTATAACATATATCTTGGTCAACATAACCGATAAATAAATCTTCCAAATTCAATAAACCTTCCAAAAATTTCACCTTATAAAATGAACCCGATGTCATGCAAGACAATACATTTTTATTTTCATTAATATTTATCTTTGCTTGACTAGCTATCTCTTTGTTTGTATTTTTGTCAAAATATAATTTTCTATAATTGGGACAATAGATTGCGGTGTTATTCTGGCGTTCATTTATCATTTTATGTAACATTAAGTCTATGTTTTCATTTGAAAACTCGCTATCTTGGTCCATTGTTAATAAGATATCATAATCAAATTCTATAGATTTATTAAAAATTAAATTTAATGCACCAGACATTCCGTTATTTTCACCATTTTTATAATAATATTTAAATAGTTTACTGATTTTTTCTGAGACGGCATTATTGTCAACCGAATTATCATAAATTATTATATTTTTAGTATAACTTTCATACTTAAGAAGCCGTGCTATAACTTTTTCATCAGGATTAAACACAATTACGCCAATTCCAAATTTCAAATTATTTCTCCTTTGTGTATTGCTCATATATTTCTTTCATATTTTTATTAACGTTAGCTATATCATATTTTACGGCAGCATTTTTATTGTTAATTTTCATTTTTCCAAAAATTTCTTTATTATTGATTAACATTTTTATTCCTTTAGCAAATCCCTTATAATCGTTCGGAGAATAACTGTAACCAGTCACGCCATCAATTGAATAATCATTTATACCATTCACGTTTGATGTGATAATTGGGAGACCCGCAGCCATCGCTTCTATGGCCGCTAACCCTAATCCCTCTCTTTTTGATGGAAACACAAAGATGTCAGAATAAGACATAACTTCATCAATATCAGTCCTATAACCCAGTAGCTTCACCTTTTCGTTTAAATTCAATGTTTGAACTAATTCTCTTAGCTTTGTTTCTTCTTGACCTACACCACATATAAAATATACGATATCTAGTTCTTTCATGGTTGCCATGGCCCTGATAATTACTTCATGATTTTTTCTTTTCGATAACTCTCCCACTGATAATAAAATAGTAGTATCCATACCTAAACTAAATTCAATTCTAATTTTATTAAATTTTCCATTTTCACTTGTCATTCCGTACTTCCGGGTGTTAACCCCTACCCCCGGAATATAGTAGACTTTTTTTGAGTTCATTTTTTTTGCTCTTTTAAAATCTTCATTATTTATGGTAATAATTCCGTCGGTATATTTTGAAAAAAAGTACTCAATTGGATAAAAAATTACCCAATCTTTAAAAGAACCACCTCTAAAAAACTGAAACCCATGTGCAGTATAAAGAACGGGTACATTATTTTTTTTTGCGGATATTCTTGTAATTACACTCGCCAATGGAGAATGAGTATGGATAAAATCGTACTTATTATTCATTATTACCTTATTTAACTGCGAGTACGCCTTTAAATTACCGCTCACACTTCCAATACCTCTAGAGAAATCGATCTGGAAATATTTAATATTTTCTTCTTTAAAAAAATCAAACAATTTTTTTCTACGTTCATGACTCATCGGATCCACGTCAGTAAAATTTGCGGCCACATCTACCTTATATCCAAGCTCTATTAATATTTTCATATTTTCAATATTAAACTGGGCTAACATAGAACCCATGGATGCAACCATTAACATTTTTTTCACTTTTTATCCCTTTCCGTACGTAGAATACTCTCATCCAACAGAATTTTTTTTATATCTTTTTCTATATTAATAGTAGCTAGTTCATTTGAATAATATAATGTTCCGAATGCTTTTGTTAGTCTATCTCCCATACCACCTGGAAGACGTTTAGCCATTAGTAAGCACCTGCCCATCATTTTGGAAAACTTTGCTTTTTTTCCATGAGCCAATCTTATTTTTCTCATCATCTCAGAAGTATTTGAATACTCATTGTTTTGAGGAAATACAATTCCTGAGCTATTTTGTACTATTATATTTTGTAAATATATCAAAAAATTATCGATATACAACATAGAACGTCTATTCTCTATCTCAGGAAGTATGGGCATCATCAACGCAATTTTTCTTAATACGTTATAATTCCCCCTGGATCCCGGGCCATAAATCATAGGAGGTCTTATAATACTGATATTAAAGTTAGGTGATTGTTCCTTAAGCAATAATTTTTCTGCCGCCAGTTTAGATTTTCCATAATCATTTTTTGGTTTTGGAATCGTTTTTGCGTCGATACTCCCCTCGTCTAACCCGTATACCGACATACTACTAAGGAATATAAATTGACTCACTCCATCTTTTTTTGCCTTTTTAGCGACTTCTAAGGATAAATCCCTATTAATTTTGTAGTATAATTCAGAGGTTTGACGTTTTGAATGAACTATCGCCGCAACATGAATAACTGAGTCATATTTCCCAAAATCAACGTGCTTCCACTCGTCTTCATGAACACTAATTTCATCAACTTCCATATTCTCATGTCGTGCGTATGTCAGGAAACTATGACCAATATAGCTATTCGCACCCGTGACTAAAACCTTTTTAATCATCACTTTTACCTTCCTTTATGCCATCACTTTTCAAAACAGACATGATTGTTCCAAAAAATATTTTCACGTCTTCTGAGAAAGATAGAAGTTGTACATACTCACCATCACTTTTTGATTTTTCCTTAATTGATAGTTCATCTCTTCCACTAATTTGGGCTAGTCCAGTTAAACCGGGATAGATGTCATTAGCACTATACTTGTCGCGCTCTACTATGAGGTCTTTTTGATTCCACAAGGCGGGACGCGGACCAATAATACTCATTTGCCCAATCAAAATATTTACAATTTGAGGTAACTCATCGAGACTTGTCTTTCGAAGTATTTTCCCTGAACGCGTAATAAAAACATCTGGATCCTTTAACAAGTGAGTAGGTACGTCAGGCGTATCCGTTCGCATTGTTCTAAATTTTAAAATATTAAAATATGTTTTATGAATGCCTACCCTTTTTTGTCTAAAAAATACGGGACCTTTTGAGTCGAGCTTAACCGTAATCGCGATAAGCAAAAAAATAGGCGATAAAAGTACAAGGCCTATTAGCGAAACAACGAAATCAATTATTCTTTTAAAGAAATTTTTATACATTAACTTATACCTTCCGAATCAATTGACGGTTCACCATTATGAGTATGCGCATAACTAATAACCTCTTTCTTCAAGTCGGTTCCGGTTAACGATCTAACGCTCCTTACAAAACTCATAATATCATCAATTCTGTATGGTGTTACCTTACCTAAAAATATTTTTTCATAAACCTGTTCTTGCTGTTTCTCACTACTTACTAGCAACTCTTCATATAACTTTTCACCGGGTCTCATTCCTGATTCAACAATATCAATCTCATTTTGATTATAACCACTAAGCTTAATCATTTTACGAGCTAAATCAACAATTTTAACCGGTTTACCCATATCTAAGATAAATAGTTCTCCGCCTTTTGATAAAGTGCCAGCTTGGATTACAAGGCGACTTGCTTCAGGAATTGTCATAAAGAATCGTGTCATTCTAAGGTCAGTAACAGTAACCGGCCCACCTTTAGCGATTTGTTTCTTGAAGAGTGGCACTACACTACCGCGACTACCTAAGACATTACCAAATCTAACAACAGCGAATTTTGTATGTCCCGCCTCATTCAAGCTAGTTACGATCATTTCAGCAAGGCGCTTTGTTGCCCCCATTATATTGGGAGGGTTAACCGCCTTATCCGTTGAAATCATGACAAACGACTTAACGTTTGCATTCTTAGCGGCCTCTGCAACGTTTTTTGTCCCATAAACGTTATTTTTTATTGCCTCAGTTGGGTTCGCCTCCATCAATGGGACGTGTTTATGTGCCGCCGCATGATACACAAGATCCGGTTTATACTGCATCATTAACTCAAAAATATGATCACGATCCTGTACATCTGCAATAATTGGAACGATTTCTATCTTACCCGCGTAACGGTTTTTTAATTCTTGATGAATTAAATATATTGAATTTTCACCATGGCCTAATAAAATTAGACGTTTTGGATTAAATTTGCTAACCTGACGACAAATTTCAGAACCAATAGACCCTCCAGCACCCGTAACTAGTATTGTTTTACCAAATAACTTACTTTCAATTTTTGCCATATCCAGCTTTATCTCTTGGCGTCCGAGCAAGTCCACTACGTCAATATCGTGCATTCTTCTGGAATCACTATTATCTTCCAACATGTCCTCGAAACTCGACATTCGATTAATTTTAATTTTTAATGGATTTAAAATATCCAATAGTTTTTCATAATTACGAGGATCTAATGATGGAATAGCAATCGAAACCTGTTTGACGTCATAATTTTCAACTACTGCAGGAATATCTTCAAAAGTTCCTAAAACCTTTTTTCCCATCATCCACATTTTTTGTTTCTCAGGACTGTTATCAATATACCCTATAACATTCAAATCAGCATTATCTCTTTGAATTCTCTCCATTAATACTTCTGCGCCATCTCCGGCCCCAATGATTAATGTAGTAACTTGTGGCTTTGATTCTCCATTATTTAGGACATGCTCGACAAGATAGCGCCAAGCAAATCGGCTTCCACAAATAAAAAGTAAAGCAAACAAATATGCCAGTATTCCAAATCGAATACTGTAATTATAACTAATAAAAAAATAGACGATATTACTAATGACACCCGCAATCGTCGTCGCAACAAAAATTGCAAGCATTTCCTTAAAACTAGTGTAACGATTTATTTTTGAAAAAAGTTTCAATGAATAACCTACAACTAAATACAAAATTAAACCCACAAAACTAAATACTAACAATTCAGTATTATTAAAATTAATATACGGTTTTAAAAATAATATTGATAATAGAATTGAAACTATCCAGATTACACTATCCAAACCGGTTAAAATAACTTGTTTACTTTTTCGACTCACTTAGAATCCCTGCTCCCTTAAATTGTTATTTACTAATAACCTCTATTTATAATAGCCATAATAGCCACCGTAATAACCCGATTCATCACTACCTGAGACATCATTTAAAATTGTGCCAATTATCCTTGCATGTACGGTATCTAACAATTCTTTAGCTTTTACGACGGCACCTTTATTTGCAACGCCTTCTCGAACAACTAAGATTGTACCATCAACTTTAGTTGCCACAATCTGCGCATCGGTTACGGAAATTAATGGCGGTGTATCGATAATAACCATATCCATTTGTTCAGCAACAGCAGTCAATATAGCATCCATTCGTTTTGTGTTCAATAACTCTGAAGGGTTCGGCGGTGTGGGACCGGCCGGCATAACGTATAAATTTTCAATTGGCGTTTCTTCGACTGCTTTCGCAATATCAATATCTTTTTCTGTCAAACAATTTGTTAATCCCGTTTGGTTACTTAAACTAAACGTCTGATGTGCTGTTGGACGACGCATATCTGCATCAATTAACAATACTTTAAGACCTTGGTTGGCGTATGTGACGGCCAGATTTGTGATTACCGTCGATTTGCCTTCAGAAGGTCCCGAAGACGTTGCCATAATCACTTTCATCTCTTTATCAATACTTGAAAACTGAATATTTGTTCGAACAGTCCGAAATTGTTCAGCAATCGTTGACGTTGGCTGTGTAACTGTAATAAGCCCTATCCCGTTATCGATACTATCTGTCGACAACTTTTTCTCTTTTCTAAATAAGTTCATTTTATAACCCCTATTCGCTTAGTTTGTATGTTTGCGTACTCTTGGCGTTGATTGTCCAAATAATCTTTGACTCTTCTTCATTTCATCAATGTGATTGATCATTCCTAAATTTGAAAGTCCCAGATCCGTTAAAAAATCAACATTTTTAACAGTTTTATCGAACACCTCTAGCGCGATTGACATTGCAATTCCAAGAATTGCTCCAAGAATCAACCCCATAATAATGTTAATTTTTTTATTTGGTGATACGGCATTTGGCTTTGCGATTGCATCAGCTACAATTGTCACATTATTAACTTTCATAACTTTTTTTATTTTACTTTTAAAATTATCGGCAACTGAGTTAGCAATGTCTGCCGCGCGGTAAGCGTTCGTGTCTTTAACAGTTACGCTGAAAACTTGTGAATTTTCTTGATTTGAAATACTAATTTGATTTTTCAAATCGTCACTTGTTCCAGTAAAGTTATCTTTTTTAGCTATATCTTTTCTGACAGGATCCAGAACAATTTTATTTTGAATAATATCTTTGTAGGTATTAATCATCTGAACATCTGCCTGCTGTGCATTATATGCCATTCCTGCATTATTGTCCGTTTCCGTTCGGTTAACTAATATTTGAACAGTTACATCATATTTTGGTGTCATAAAAAAAATCGTCACAAGAAGCGCAAGTAATGCCCCAGTAAGCGTTAAACCACCAATTAGTTTAAGATGTTTCTTTAAAATATTAAATATTTGTTCAATATTGATTGATTCTTCCATGTGATATAAGTCTCCTAGTCTAATTCTAATTGTTTTCTGATCATTTGTGATACTTTCGTTACTTGTTCCGTTGGCACAACTTCATATGACACGCCATCAATCATCTGTGATTGACCTTGAAGTTGAATATCTTTAATTGTTCCAATGGCACTACGATACTTAGTTGCGATTGCCTTAATATCATCAAATTTCAAATCCGTTTTCATGTTACTCTCTAATGCACTCAAAATTGATTGATATTTTGTCACACCATTAATCGAAGCAATATTCTTACCCAATGCGGTTACGACTGAGCGTTGGCGCTTCTGACGCCCATAATCGCCATTTGGATCATTATGGCGCATTCTAGAAAATGCTAATACGTTTCCTTCGTTTAGCTCTATTTCACCCTTAGCATAGTCGTCAAAAGCGAATGGGTTGTTAACTGTAATCGGACCAACTGCACCCGTTATCTCTTCTAACCCTTTCATGTTCATTTGAATATAATAATCGATTGGAATATTTAAGTAGTTTTGAATGGTATCCATGGCCAATGAAACATCCCCATACGCATACGCGGCATTTAACTTATTCTCTGTCCCGTGTCCGGTAATTGGAATTTTCGTATCACGTGGCAAGCTCGTTAACGTTGTCATGTTCGTCTTAGGATTAATCGTTGCGACCATCATTGTATCTGATCGTCCTTGATCTGTTCTGCCATCCTCGCCCGTATCAACACCCAAAATTAGAACTGAAAAAGGCGCTTCTTTTTTAAGTGATACCGTACCCGTTGTTCGCTTGTTTTTAACATTTACTTTTTGATATGTATTATCTACCACGTCTTTTGCATCCAGGTAGACCTTAGCCATTAAGCCCCCACCGATAACTAACAGTATGGCAATAACAACTCCAACACCAATCCCCCATTTTTTTGGTGTACTCATTCTTTTCTTCTTATGATGACGGTGTTTCTTGTGACTACCTTGTTGCTGACTTTTATCTTCGTCCATAATTAATTACCCCTAAATATTTTTTTAGATGTATACAATGACGCAATAATTCATTATACATGTTAGTATCCTTAAATGAAACTTAAAATGGATTGTTTAATCTTGTTGTCAACCAATAGGCTTTGATTTAACTTTTATTTCCGTTTTCAAAGCTTGACCAGCCTACTTTTTTAATTATACGTTAGATTTAACTTCTTTATATTTCATTTCTAATACAAAAAACGCATATAATAAGATTATACGTTTTTCAAATTATCTTTTATCAAAATTTATATTCATTTTTAACACACATTAGTATTAACATATTACATAGAAGATATATATCAATCTAATTTATTTTTACACCTTACTATCATTCTACCAACAGCCCACAAACTACTAACAACCCAAGTTAATACAACAATCAACAATCTCAATTTAGTGACCATTGTTGATTTATATCCAACGGTTAAGACATTTGTGTCCACGTTAGTAGACTGGATGGTCGGACTACCCATCGTTGATAATCTTATTTTCTTTGGATTAATCTTTTTTCCGTTTAGTTTAAGCGTTGATCCATTGTAAATAACAACCGGCAGAGATATAGACTCTCCTTTTTTTATTGCGTTCCAGCGAATGGTCAAATCGCCATGCTTATCTACCGTTTTATTGACCTTAAATTTATTAATAATCATATCCCTTTTATAGTCAACATAAGGATCTCTGCTTGTCACACGATTATTAGGTAAGTAATCAGGTGTCGCTTTCGTGACAAGGTCCAATCCTGCTCCTAACTTAGAACTGGTAAAGGCATGTGTAATCTGTTTGTTACTCATGCCTTTTATAACATTAACATTCTCAGCAGATGCCAGTGGTTGTTGATTGTTCCAAATTTGATTACTTTTATTTATTTCTGAATAGGCTTGTACTCCGATAGAAAGACTACCAGCTAATAATAAAAATTCACAATATTTCCTTGAATCCTTGAACGGTAAAGTTGATAAGGTTGCACCAAAACCAGCCAGTAATAACACCGAAGCAAATCCTTCAAACCGGCGGGGGAATTGTAAAAAGCGTTGCAATTGCGGAATGACAGCCGCTATTTCAGTCCACGGCATAATATTGGAAGCTAAAATTAAAAATAATAATCCTAGAATTGTTACGACTTTATTGGTTAAAGGTAATTGATCCCTTTTCATAAATAACCAAAGAATTTGTAAGACAAAGATAATGCTTATGACTAAGCCTATTTGAGTTAATGTTGGATCTCCCGCTGATAAGTTCATGGTCGACTCTGCCATGTCGGGATTGTCATATGGTGGATATAACTGGTTTTTCGTCATAACGTCTAGCATGGCGCCCCAGACATTAAATGTTAGTACTAACGATAGTAAACTTGCCCAGATGCACTTTAGCACAAGTTGTCGTTTTTTATTCGTTTGTATGAAACCCACTATAAAAAATACTATTAAGACACCAATTGACATTAAGGCGCTCAACAAATGAACTTGGATCATCAATGAAACAACCAGTGCTAAGGGGATAATTCGTAAGTCTTCGGCATTATTCTTAATCATCTTTAATGCCATTACAACGACTAACGGCATTAAAGCAATACCCCAGGCCATAAAATTCTGTTCAGTCGACCAACGTGTAATCCATAAACTAGTCATGAAAAAAGTAGCCGTAAGCAGAGAAATCCGCTTAGTTGACGCCATCTCTCTAGATAAGATATACATTAAATAGCCGCTAATAAAAAAAATTAAGAAATTAGAAATAATCTGAAATTTTATCCAACTATGTACGATTAACAACAACCCACCTAAAAGATAGGCGAAACCGGGTCCATATAAGGCATTTACAATACGTCCTCCTTGTTGAAAACCGTAATTAGTTTGAAAATAACTAAAATTACCCGTTTTAAATTGCATGTAGGTATCGTATACACGATTAAAATGGAACAGGGAATCGGATCCTAAAACTAAACTATGATTAAGGATTTGAGGTAGTACCAACAATAAACTCACACTAAAAATAAGACTAAAGATTATTCCTTGATTTTTAAAATAGCTAAACTTATTTCCCAATAGATTAACTCCCAAAAATATTTATTTGCTTTTCTAATGACGCCTGAACTGTTATTTTTTATGCTGTTTATTTTTTTTCTTATTTCTTCGTTTTTTCTTTGTCGATCTGCCCGTGTATTGATCAACTAAGATATTCAAACGACTTGATTGTTCCTCAACCTCACCGTGTCGCATAATAGCAATTGACGCGTTAAGAACGGCACCCAACATAATTATCCACGCGCCAAAATTTAACCAGAATAACATAATCATAACGGTCCCAATGGCCCCATAGCTACTGAATGAACCCCCAAAGTATCGGACATAGATGGAAAAGACTTGCGTTAACATAATCCATCCAAACGTTGTCAGAACTGTTCCAGGTATAACGGCCCTAAACCTTAGCTTCACGCTCGGTACAATCCGATATAACAATAAAATAATAATAAAAATACCGATTAAAGCAACCGGCCATTTAACCGTTGTAATAACCGTCAAAATGGCTCCCGGAAGATGAAATATTGGCGTTAAAAATTCAACAACCATCTGACCAAACCCAAGGAACAAAATAATGGCACCTAAAGTTGCAACTAAAGCAATCGTCAATATTAAGGATGCGATACGCCCAATAATAGCATTCTGTTTGGTTTCAACACCATAGGCTTGGTTAAACCCTTTCTTCAAGGCATTAATCCCTTTGCTTGTCGTCCATAGCGTTACAATGGCCCCAATTGATAATAATCCACCATTTCCATTATTCAGGAATGATTCAATTAATGGTGCCAATATTTTGTAGATTGCGGATGGCATGACAAGTTTTAAATATTCCAGAATGACGGTTACTCTTAAATGAAGCAATGGTAATAAATTTCCGATAAAAATAATGGCTGGAAAAATTGATAACAACGTATAATACGCAATAATAACCGAGGAATTACTCACGTCGGCGTTAATGAATTGCGTTTGAAATGTTTTGATAAATTGTAAGCATCTATTCTTCATGTGATTCCTCCGAGATTTGTATCCATGAAATAAATTGTATCACATTTAGGCAAAAAAATAGATTGGGTCATCGTTATCAACCCAATCTTTTAATTTAATTATAATTTTTTAGATAGTTCTTTGATGTATTCTCTCAATTCATCTTTAACTTCTGGATGTTTTAATCCGAAGTCGATACTTGTTTTTAAATAACCAAATTTATTACCGACATCATAACGATCACCCTTAAATTCATGCGCAAAAACACGTTGAACTTTATTTAAGCGGTCAATTGCGTCAGTTAATTGAACTTCGTTACCTTCACCGGGTTTTTGTGTCTCCAACATACCAAATATTTCTGGTGTTAATAAGTAACGACCAATGATTGCTAAATCACTTGGTGCATCGTCAACTGCTGGTTTTTCAACAAATTTTTCAACATCGAATAATCCTTTTGACACTTCACTTTTAGGCGCAATGACCCCATATTTTGAAACTTCTTTATGTGGGACTTCCATTACGGCAAGTGTTGAAGCGTGCGTTTCATCGTAACGATTCATTAATTGTTTTGTTAATGGCACTTTGTCTTGCATAATGTCATCACCCAACATAACAACGAATGGTTCATCACCAACAAAATCTTTAGCCATTAAAACGGCATCACCTAAACCTCTAGGATGTGATTGACGAATGAAAAACAAGTTAATATCTGTTGTTTCTTCAACGATTTTTAATAACTCCGTTTTACCTTTAGCCGCAAGGTTAGCTTCTAATTCAGGAACGGAATCAAAATGATCTTCGATTGGTCGTTTCCCTTTTCCGGTAACAATTAAAATATCTTCAATTCCGGCCGCTCTTGCTTCTTCAACAATGTATTGAATCGTTGGCTTATCAACGATTGGTAACATTTCCTTGGCCATTGCCTTTGTTGCTGGTAAGAATCTCGTTCCCAATCCCGCTGCAGGTATAATTGCTTTTCTAACTTTCATTATTTACTTCTCCTTTTATTTCGTTCTTTATGGCTTAATAAAGAATCTCATTATTTTAATAAACTTAACTTCGAGCGTCATTGTTAAATAGAATTTATTTTTTAAATATTATTTTAAGTTTATTAATAACACTATAATTTTACCATGAATTATCCGAATTACCACAAAAAAAAAGAGAATCGCTTTAAATTAAGTAAGCGATTCCCATTTCTATTTATTTTACAAATATTTTGCGTCAAACTCTGGATCTTGAGATGTTAATATTTTAGGACCATCTTTTGTGATGACAATAACATGTTCATATTGACATGAAAGACTGCCATCAGCCGTTCTTGCAGTCCAGCCATTAGGATCGTCACTCTCTGATTCCCAACCCCCAACGTTAATCATGGGTTCAATCGTAATTGTCATGCCTTCTTTAAGACGTAAACCTTTACCAGCTTGACCGTAATGAGGAACCGAAGGACTTTCATGCATTGTTGGGCCGATGCCATGTCCAACAAATTCACGAACATCCCCATATCCCATTTGATCTTCAGTATAGGTTTGGATGGCGTTACCGATATCGCCAATACGGTTACCAATAACGGCTTGATCAATACCTAGGTAGAGTGCCTTATGTGTTACTGCCATTAACTTATCAATCTCTGGTGTTGATTCACCAACGACGTAACTCCAGCAAGAATCACTCATCGCACCATGCAAGCTAACAACGGTATCAACTTTAACTAAGTCGTTATCTTTTAAAATTAAGCCTTTACGAGGGAAGGCATGACAGATTTCGTCATTGATACTAACACAAGTTGCGTATTTGTAACCTTCAAACCCGATTTGTTCAGCAATACCACCATGACTTTCAATATATTTACGTGAGAAAGTTTCAATTTCCCAGCTTGAGATACCTGGTTTGATAATATCGCGTAAACCTTTGTGCATACCAGCAATAATAGCACCTGAAGCACGCATTTCTTCAATTTCGCGTTCTGATTTTAATGTAATCATTTAATTTGTTTCCTCCTATTTAAATAATTCTTCTAAACTATTATACCGCAATTGTTGAAAATTTGTTACGAGATGCTTAATTCCTTTCACAATCAATTTCTTATCTGATATACTTTGAATAATATTTAATTATGGAAGAAGGAATTTAGTTTGGTTTCAGCTAAAGTTATTTTTGCAACAATTACAGGTAATAATGAAGACGTTGCCGATATTATTACAGAAGCACTCGAAAATTTAGGTGCAACAGTTGAGATGGAAGAAATCTCACAATCAGATGCATCAGATTTAAATAACTTCGATATTGGTATTGTGGTTCCTTATACTTACGATGAAGGTTCTCTTCCCGATGAAGGACTTGATTTCTATGAAGATTTACAAGAACTTGATTTAACTGGAAAATTATTTGGTGTTGCCGGATCTGGTGATACATTCTACGCAGAGTACTTCGCTACCGCCGTTGATGACTTTGGTACGGCTTTTGAAGAAGCTGGTGCAACTAAAGGCTCAGCTAATCTAAAAATAGATTTAGCACCTGAAGAAGAGGATATCGCCAACCTAGAGATATTTGCAAAGGAATTATTCGATAAAGCGAATACTAGTGAGGATTAATAGATGAAAAAAATTAATGAGCTATTTCGAGCGCACTACGCATTAATTTCATATTTAATTTTTGGTGGGTTAACAACCTTAATTAATATCATTACTTTTGTTATTTTCCAATCATATCTTGGCGTGAATTATCAATTTGCGAACGTAATTGCTTGGTTCGTTTCCGTTGTTTTTGCATTTGTAACTAATAAGCTTTGGGTATTTGGCTCCAAAAATGTTAATTTTTCAGGTTTTATACGAGAAATTTTATCCTTCTTTGGATTTAGAATTTTATCCTTAGTAATCGATCAATTAATTATGACAATTGGCGTCTCTGTCTTACACTTAGATGCGGCGCTCGTTAAATTATTTGATCAAGTATTCATTGTTTTAATTAACTACGTTTTCAGCAAGTTATTCATCTTTAAAAAATCATAAAATAAACTTATTAAATTTACTAGGGGGCACCACTTATGACAAACAAAGTTCTTTCAATTGTCGTTCCATGTTATAACGAACAAGAATCCATCCCACTTTTTTTTGATGCAGTTGAAAAAGAATCAGTTAACTTACCAAATGTGGCATTAGAATATTGGTTTATTAACGATGGCTCATCTGACAATACGCTTAAAGAAATGCGTAAATTACAAAAAGCGCACCCAGAAACGGTTCATTATGCATCGTTTTCTCGTAATTTCGGTAAAGAGGCTGCTTTATATTGCGGTCTTCAAAAAGCAACTGGAGACTACGTCACGGTTATGGACGTTGATTTACAAGATCCAACTAGCTTCTTACCTAAAATGTTAGCTATTCTAGAAGATCCTGAAAATGATTACGACTGTGTGGGTACACGCCGAACAACTCGTGAGGGTGAACCCGTTATTCGTTCTGCCTTTGCGACTCTTTTCTATAAGTTAATTAACCGTATTTCAGATACTGAAATTGTTAATGGTGCCCGCGACTACCGCCTAATGACACGTCAAATGGTTGATGCTGTCTTATCGATGTCTGAATACAATCGTTTCTCAAAAGGTATTTTTAGTTGGGTTGGTTTTAACACAAAATACTTAGAATATACAAATCAAGAACGCGTTGCTGGTAAAACAAGTTGGAATTTCTGGGGATTATTCAAATACTCTTTAGATGGCATTATCGCTTTCTCAGAAGCACCTCTTTCAATTGCTACTTTTGTCGGATTTCTATCATTTGTTGGTTCTCTTTTCGCTATTATCTTTATTATTATTAGAGCCTTGATTTACGGAGACCCAACGGCTGGCTGGCCATCAACTATCTCAATTGTTTTAATGATGGGTGGTATTCAACTTTTCTGTATCGGGATTCTTGGTAAATACTTAGGTAAAATTTTCTTAGAGGTTAAAAATCGTCCTATTTATATTGTAAAAGAATCAGATATATTTAGTTCAAAAAAGAATTAGTTACAGGAGGATTCTGGTTATGTATAAGTTTCACTTCGATCTTAAAAAATCAAAAATGATGTACCTTTATTATCTTATTATTTTTGCAATTTTAGCCGGTCTTATTTTTGGGACTTACAAAATATCTGGATATTCTTTAATTCAAAGTCATGATCCTGCAGAACAACATCTACCTATACTAGAAAATTATCGTCAGCTCCTTGGTAATTTCATTACCCACCCTTTCCAACCATTAAAAATGTGGTCTTGGAACTTAGGTATCGGGGCCGATCAATTTCAAACATTCGCTTATTATGTTATTGGCGATGTTTTTGCTTATATTACGTTATTATTTCCCTCAAGTGCCGTGGTAACTGTTTATCAGTTCACACTCGTCTTGAGGTTATTTTGTGTTGGTTTATCTTTTATTTTCTTTGCACGACATTTCAAACTAAGTACTAGCGCAATTTTAACAGGAACGTTCATTTACCAGTTCACGTCATTTTCACTTTATTCGTCTGTCATGCAACCATTTTTTCTAACACCTTTTATTATTTTTCCGCTGTTAATTATTGGTATTGAGAAAATTCTACAAGGGGCTAGACCTCACTTCTTTATTCTCGTGTTAACTTGGACGTTCATCAGTAACTTCTATTTTTCCGTCGTTTTAGGTATCGGTGCACTGCTATACCTCATCTTACGTTACGTTATTTACTACCGAAAACGGTTGACATTTTTTAAAACAGCCGCCATTTTCTTGTTTAGTGCCATAACTAGCCTACTAGTTTCATCAATCATGTTATTACCTGCTATGATTTCCGTGTTAGATTCGACACGATCTGGTGGTTTATTCGCTAATGGATTAAAGGTCTTCCCTATCTATTACTATATTAATCTTCCCGCCCAACTAATTGCGAGCGGCCAGTCGACCTTTTGGACCAAATTCGGATTTAGCAGTTTTGCCGTTTTAGCGATTATTCACATTATTTACAATCGTAAGAAATATCCATTATTAATAACGACTTTTATAATGGGTTTAATTATGCTTTTATTTCCATTATTTGGGGCCTTATTTAATGGTTTTCAAGCACCTTCCAACCGCTGGATTCTCTTGTTATTTGTCCCAGTCGCATTAAGTAGTTCATTATTCATTGATAGCCTTAAAAAAATGGACCTAGCGGAACTTAAATTTATGGGGAAATGTCTTGTTGGTTATTTAATATTAGTTACCGTTCCTTTTTACATTAACGGTGAGACAGAAATTTTTATCCCTATCATTTTTTTAATTTCTTTCTTTGCAATTATTTTGTTATATCGTCAACGACGTTATTCCGGGCGAATCTTATTAAGTTTGGTTCTCTTAAACCTGGCTGCCACTGGAATTTCTTATGCTTCTCCATTCACAAATACATTCAGTCATACCTTAATGCCCAGTGATGGATACCAATCTTTGTCAAAAAATATTTTTGCCGATTTAGACAAGGACATCCCTAAATCTAATGCGTTTCGCGTTTCAACAATTAGTCGCAACTACAATTTTGGCGCTGATTTTATGTTACGCAATAATTTAAATCCTGATGTAAATCTCATTAATTCTTACTATTCCATCCAGAATGGTTCCTTGAGTACTTTTTCAAATAATCTCCAAAATTCGCAGTATAACAATAATGTTCCCCTTGAAAACTTCGATGATCGAACGATTGCGAATAACTTTTTAGGTGTAAAATATCTTTTCACAAAATCAGGTGAATTAAATGACACAAAAATTCCTTATGGTTATCACCTGAGTCGCTCTAACCTTTCAAAGGACAAAACTGAACAAACAAATCTTTATGAGACGCAGAATAATTTTCCATTAATATATTGGCAACCTAATGTCATTTCAGATGCTCGTTATACTAAGTTATCAGCCTCAAATAAAGAACGCCAGTTATCAAAAGTGGTTAGTATTGCTGATACTTCTGATTTCAAACAAAATGAACCGGTATCTGATGTCAAAAACGTCTCCTTTACGGTTGAAAAAACGACAAATACGGGTCAACTGAACGAGTCAACTATACCCGTCATTGGCAATGAATATCACAATAACCCTGTTTTGGATACTTACCACATAAAAATTAAAGATGCTAAAAAATATCAGAATTCTGAATTACATGTTTCTTTAACTAATATTAAACACGAGGCACTATCTGTTAAAGATCAAATGAAGTTGGCCGTTCTAAATAACAAAATAGGTTCTGACAAACAGCTATTAGATACAAACGCATCATTGGCCTCACAAAAGTCACTCAGCAAACAATTAACAACAGGTTCTTCAGGCACCAGTTATTCCATCGGTCTCAAGTCCAAAAAAACAACAAATAAGATTAAACAATTAGGTGTTGATAATCTCTCTTTCTTCAAGATATTGTCTGATACTACTTTGAATATGGGTTATCAAAAAAAGATGCCCGAAAGTTTGGAGTTACTTCTATCGAATTCAGGTACTTACTCATTCAAAATTAAAGTTACCGCCGTACCACTTGGTAAGACCTACATGAATGAAGTGAAAACTATTCAAAAAAATAAACTGCATTCTTTAAAATTTTCAACAAATAAAGTTGGCGGTTCAATGACAACTAAAGAACCAGGTATCTTAACTTCTTCCATCCCTTACTCTGAAGGTTGGACAGCAACAGATAATGGTCATACCGTTCCAGTCATTAAAACAAATGAAGCGTTTATTGGCCTAAAATTACAAAAAGGGACTCACCATATTGTTTACAGTTACAAAACACCTGGGTTGACCACTGGTGCTGTACTCAGCGTCCTTGGGTTGCTCATTTGGTTTGTGTCAATCCTTGTACCCATTGCTTGGGCTCGTTTTAAAAATCATTAGTCTTTATAGAAATTTTGGGGGATTTATATTTTGGTAAGTAAGTTTAGCTATCTAAAAAATCACGGACCCGTTCTCGGTGTGATTTCTGCAGTAAGTTTATTTTTAGTTTTACCTCAAATACTTAATCACAGCTTAATATTAGGTGGTGATTCTTTATTTCATTTCAATCGCATCTACGATATATACATGCAATTTAAAACGGGAAATTTTAGTTATTTCCAGTCAAACTACGGATTTTTACAAAGCGGTCGTATCATTAATGCACTGTACGGTCCGGGTTTTGCTTACCTTTTAGGTGCACTCTTAGTTCTTGTACACAACTGGATCAACTTTCAAATTATAACGTCATTCTTCGCTTTTTTCATTAGTGGTTATACTATGTTTTTTTTATCCAGAGAGATGGGATCAACAAAAAAAATATCCTTACTTACGGCTACCCTTTTTATGGGTAGCTTTTGGATTACTAGATGGTCGACCAATCAATCCTTCATGACCTGGGGCGTTATGCTCATGCCCTTGATTGTTCTAATTGGTATTAAAATGCTTAAAAACGATTCCGAGAGCTTGCATGTTCTCCCCCTTGCATTAATCTTTTCACTGTTAATTCAGGTTCACGTATTAAGCACTTTAATGTCGATTATCGTTTTAGGTATCTTTTTCATATTTAGTATGATTAAAAACAAAAAAAGAAATCAACTTTTATTAAAATGTTTTTTTGCGGGAATGTTGACGTTACTTCTTACATTTAACGTTTGGGGGGCAATGTTAGACGTCTTCGGTTCTGAAAAGCTCTATTCTCCATTTTCAGAACTCAGTATGTCCAATTTTACAACCGATATCTCTGTATCAACTTACGATACTACACATATAGGATTTGTTTTAAGTCTTATTTTTCTTCTACAAATTGGTTTATATTTTTTTAAAAGTGTTAAATTTACAACCCCTAATAAAGTAGTCACTATCCTTGGTACGTTTTTTTTAATTTTATCATCAACCCTTATTCCATGGACTAAATTAAGTAATATCATTCCCCAACTGCAGAGCTCTTTACAATTTCCATACCGTTTCATCGGGTTTGCTACAGTTTTATTACTAGCAGGGTTTGGAGCAACTATTACTTCACTATCATCCCTACGACTAAAAAAATATTTTGAAATTTTCATGATCATATTAAGTGGTTTTATATTATTCCAATCCTATACGGACTTACAAAATAAAAGCGCACTATGGAACACAGATCGCCCTATTATTTCTAAATCACTTAATGATTTTAAGAGCGATTATAGCAATGAACAAATTAAAAATATTTTTGTTTCCTCAAACCTGGAAAAAGGCCTTCAGATAGTTACAAATGAATCATCTGACTACCTACCTAAATACTATTCTGCCGACGACGCTTCATATAACCAGCGTGGTACAAATGGATACCGAAATAAAGGGGATTCTGAGGCCTATACCGCATACGGTAAATATATTAATCGGAATACATCGGCCATTACTACACAGGTCGTAAACGATAAACTTATTATTTCTTGGAATGCCATAAAAAAAACAGATAAAATACAATTACCAATTGTTATTTATGCAAATTCATTAATAACTTTAAATAACCATCATTTAAATAAAGATAAAATGACATTATCAATAATTGGAACTCCAACTATTACCTCGCCAAAAGCGGGTAAGAATACATTAATTTTGTCATATCATTCAAATTTAATCACGATGAAAAGTATACTTGTTGTAATTTCTGCTTGGATAATCAGTGTTATAGCGCTCATCATTCTCACCATGAAAAAAAGGTACAAACCAGATCTTTAGTAGCGTAACGATTGCTACTACTCAATCTTAGGTAAGTTTATTACTTAAAATTATTATTGTTTCATAATAATAAAAATGATATTCTTATTGTTTGATAAATTAAATAAATTTTCGGGGAGTTAATATTTTGGTAAATAAATTTAAACACTTAAAAAGTAATTGGGCTATATTCGGCGTCATCTTTGCACTAAGTCTATTTTTGGTTCTACCTCAATTACTCAATCATAGTTTAGTTTTGGGCGGGGACTCACTATTTCATTTTAATCGTATCTATGATACTTACATGCAGTTTAAAACCGGTAACTATAGTTATTTTCAGTCTAATTATGGTTTTCAGCAAAGTGGCCGAATGGTTAATGCACTATATGGACCCGGAATGGCCTACTTACTGGGTTCTTCATTACTTGTGCTACAGAGTTGGATAAAATTTGAAGTTATAACCTCTTTTTTTATCTTCTTTGTAAGTGGTTATTCAATGTACTTCTTATCAAGAGAATTGAATTCAACGAAAAAAATTTCATTATTAACAGCCAGCCTTTTTATGGGGAGCTTCTATGTTACACGCTGGTCATTTGATCAGAACTTCATGACTTGGGGCGTCATGTTGATGCCATTAATCGTTTTAATTGGTATTAAAATGATTAAAAATAATGCACAGGATCTTAAGATACTTTCTTTAACATTAATTGTTTCATTAATGATTCAAATTCACCTACTAAGTGCTTTAATGTCAATCTGGGTGTTAACCGTTTTCTTCATTATTGGCTTTATTCAAACTAATCAAAAATTACAACTCTTTTTAAAATGTCTCTTTGCTTCTTTGTTATCGTTACTTTTAACGTTCAACGTCTGGGGGAGTATGTTAGATATCTTCACAACTAATAAATTGTATACAACATTTGCGCATGCAAATATGTCCAGTTCAACCATGAACCTCTCTACGGCGAATTATAGTCCATTACAAATTGGCTTGGTAATGAGCCTTATTTTTATATTACAAATTGTATTACTATTTTCGAAATGGCAGGAAATATCATTGGCTAATAAGACGGTCACTATTTTGGGCATTTTCTTCCTTATCTTAACTTCAAGTCTTGTTCCTTGGAACAGATTAGCCGTTTTAATTCCACCACTTCAAAATTTCTTACAATTTCCTTTCCGATTCGATAGTTTTGCCACTGTCTTACTTCTTGCCGGATTCGGTGCCACAATTTCCACAATATCTTTACCAGGAGCAATTAAAAATGGTGAACTCTTTTTAATTATTGGAAGTATTTTCATATTGGGACAATCATATATTGATATTCAACATCAAAATGAAATATGGAATTCAGATAACCCAGTTGCCAATAAAGGTAACATGGTATTTTCAAATCATCCAAGTAGTAAACAAATTAAAAATGCATTCACCAGTAATGATCTGTCAAAAGGTCTAATACTCGCTAAAAAAATAGCTCCTGATTACCTACCCAACAATAACTCTAAGAAAATAGATTTTCATAATGATACCTATATAAAAGACGTCATCAATCATGAACCCTATGTTGAAAAAGTAGTAACGGATGAAGGTAATTTAAATCTTAAATGGGTTGCAGCTAAAAAAGGAGAAAAAATCTCCTTACCTATCGTGCTTTACAGTAATTCGGAGATTACACTAAATGGTAAAAAACTTAGAATGCAAGATATTAAGTTATCATCACTAAGTAGCCCAACTGTTAAATCAACTCAAAAAGGGATAAATACATTAACCCTTGGCTATCATTCAAAAATAATTACTAAAGCAAGTTTAACCACAGTTATTTTAGCCTGGATAATCAGCATTCTGGCCGCCATTACGTTAACTTTCAAGAAATCTAAAAAAGAAATCAGTTAACTCAAAATTAAAAACTGGCATCCATACATTATGGGTGCCAGTTTTTAATTTCAATTCATTGTATTTAATCTCGTCGCTTATACTCATATGCGCCAATACTAATATCAAATCATTAAATATTATATTTTTCCGTTAAATAATAAAATATAAATCCATTATTAAGTAAGCCTTTCCATTGAACTCCGGTTTACGTTAACGCAATATATTTAATATCCCCCTCTATTCTTTTATAAAAAAATTTTATGTAATTGATTTAAATGTATGATAGAATATTAAAATACTTTGGAAAAGGAGAATTACAATTGAAAGAAAAAACTTTAGTTGTTACTAATGGGATTGTTGGTTTAATCGGGGGAATATTTTTAATTTTTGCACCTATATTTTTAGCTGGAAGTGTTGTGTCAGATGCTGTTTCTAGTGTCAATCATGATACAATATCAGCGTCTTCAACTTCAGGCGCTTCAGTATTCATTCTTATCGTTAAAGTTGCGGTATTAGTTTTAGGAATTATGGGCGCAGTTAAGTTCAAAAATTCAGATAAAATTGCTGCTGCACCAAGCGTTTTATTAATTGTTGGTGGCGCCGTTTCTATGGTTCCATTCTTAGGCTGGGCTGGCGGAATTGTTACAATCGTCGGTGGTTCAATTTACTTAGCTAACATTAAAAAATTCAACGATTAACATTTAAATCTTAATAAAAATAAGGCGTAATTTCGATATTCCATCGAAATTACGCCTTTTATTGTATTTAAATATGTGGCAAGTCACCGGCAAAAAAATTAATTATATCAGAACATCCCCGATAATTAAAAAACGCCTTTATGAATAGACAGGAATTTATCTCTAGCCTGTCCATACTTAAAGGCGTTCGCTAAAATGCATCTTGTCACTATACGTACTTTTCTATCTAATCTTTTTGTAAAATGTCGCGAACTTTAGTTGATAATAAATCAATTGCAACGGTATTTGCGCCACCTTCTGGCACAATGATATCTGCATAACGTTTAGTTGGTTCAATGAACTGGTTATACATTGGTTTAACCGTCTTAACATATTGATTAATAATTGATTGTAATGAACGATCACGTTCTTTCATATCGCGGGTAATACGACGAATAATACGTAAATCATCATCCGTATCAACAAAAACTTTAATATCCATCAAATTTCTGAGTCTTTCATCCCCAAGGATTAAGATTCCTTCAACGATAATAACATCTTGTGGTTCCGTTTTGATTGTTTCACTTGAACGCGTGAACTTTGTGTAATCGTAAACTGGCATATCAATTGCTTCATTATTTAGCAACTGTTCTAAATCACTAATCATGCGATCATTATCAAAAGCAAGCGGATGATCGTAATTAACTGCCTTACGGTCGTCCATGCTCATATCAGCTTGATCATTGTAATACGTATCTTGCTGTAAAATCATGATTGATTCACCAGCTAATTGTGAATAAATGGCGTTACTAACTGTTGTTTTACCACTACCAGTACCACCGGTTACACCAATAATAATGGGACGTTTTGTTCGTTTACTCATGCTTTAGAAATCCTCCATTTATTCGAAACGTTCTGGTTCTTGCTGACTATCTCCAAGTTGGTAAGCAATCGCATCTAGAATTCGTTTAGCAGCTTGCCCATCCCCATAAGGATTTTTCGCATTTGCCATTCGTTCGTACTCTCTCTTATCAGTTATCAATGATATCATGGTTTCTTTAACTTTTACAGGGTCAGTTCCGACTAACTTCAAGGTACCTGCGTCGACACCTTCTGGACGTTCTGTATTATCACGCAAAACGAGTACTGGTTTACCAAGCGATGGTGCCTCTTCTTGCACACCACCGGAATCTGTCATAATAAAATAACTTTTAGCCGCCAAGTTATGGAAATCAACCACATCAAGCGGTTCAATCAAATGAATACGAGCTTCATTCCCCAAAATAGCATCAGCTAAATCTTTGACGACTGGATTTAAATGGACGGGATACACAACTTCAACGTCCGGTTGGTCATTCACAACTTCTTTGATGGCTTCGAAAACACGGCGCATGGGTTCACCTTGATTTTCACGGCGATGCATCGTTAACAAAATCATCTTATTTTCAGGATTAACTGATGTTAGAACATCGTGATTGTATTCTTTTTGAACGGTTTGTTTCAAGGCATCAATTGCCGTATTACCCGTTACAAAAATAACATTCTTTGCATGATTTTCTAATAATAGATTGGCTTCACTTTGTGAGGTTGGTGCAAAATACATGTCTGCTAAAACGTCGGTCAATTGACGATTCATTTCTTCTGGAAATGGGGAATATTTATCCCAGGTTCTGAGTCCCGCTTCAACGTGCCCAATCGCAACTTGGTTATAAAAGGCAGAAATGCTTGCGGCAAAAGTTGTCGTTGTATCGCCATGAACTAGGATAATATCTGGTTGTTCTTTTTTAATAACGTCATCTAGTTTCTGCAAAACATTGCGTGTCGTATCGCTCAATGTTTGGTTAGCATGCATGACGTTCAGATCATAATCTGGTGTAATTTTAAATATTTCTAAAACTTGGTCCAACATTTGACGATGTTGTGCCGTCACAACGGTCACCATATCAAATTCTGTAGATCGTTCTTTTAATTCTAAGATAACTGGTGCCATTTTGATTGCTTCCGGACGCGTACCGAACACTGTCATCACTTTCACTTTTTTCATGATTGGCCTCCTCAATAATGATTCTATCTAACAGTATACCAAAGAAACGTTAAAATTCTGATTATGTTAACAAAAATTTAATTGCTAATCATTCATCATTTTCTCATTAATATGTTATCCTTACTTAATTAATAAATTTGGAGGTTTTGATATGTCAAAAATGAATTTTAAAGAACAACTTAAAAAGTATGCTGAATTAATCGTTAAGGTCGGTGTGAACGTGTCAAAAGGTCAAACCATTGTGCTACAAATTTCTGTTACACAACAAGAACTAGCACATTTAATCGTGGACCAAGCGTATGCTGCCGGTGCCAGTGAAGTAATCGTCAAATGGGCGGATAGTCATGTTGCAAAATCATTCCTTGAATTTGCGCCACTTGATCGTTTAGTGAACGTTCCTGGTTACACAACTTCTGAAGTCGAAGATTGGGTGGCTAAAAAAGCATCACGTATTTCAGTAATGTCAGATGACCCCGATGCGTTTGCTGGTATTTCTGCTGAAAAGATTGCCTCACGCCAAAAAGCCATGGGCCAAGCCTTACGTCCTTTACGTAAAGCAACTCAAAATAATGACGTTAGTTGGACTGTAGTGGCTGCTGCCGATACGGCTTGGGCAGAACTTGTTTTCCCAGAATTAAAAGGTGACGCAGCCGTATCACGTTTATGGGAAGAAATTTTCAAAACAACTCGAATTGATCAAGCTGATCCAATAAAAGCTTGGCACCAACATGATTTAAAATTACGGACAAAAGCAGAAGAATTGAATCAGGAACAGTTTTCTGCCTTACATTACGTTGCTCCAGGGACTGATATCGTAATTGGCCTACCCAAGAACCATTTGTGGGAAGGTGCAGGTTCATTTGATGCACAAGGGTTTGAATTTATGGCAAATATGCCAACTGAAGAAGTCTTCACCGCCCCTGATTCTAGACGGATTGATGGCTACATTTCTTCAACGAAACCCTTAAGTTACGCAGGAACAACTTTAAGTGGCATGAAATTCACTTTTGAAGCGGGTAAAGTCGTTGAAGCAACTGCCGAACAAGGCGAGGACGTTTTACAACACTTGCTTGCTACTGATGATGGCGCCAAATCATTGGGCGAAGTTGCTTTAGTCCCAGACCCTTCTCCAATTTCACAATCAGGAATAACATTCTACAACACATTGTTCGACGAAAATGCAAGTGATCATTTGGCACTTGGTTCTGCATACCCATTCTCAATCAAAAATGGCACAAAAATGAACGATAAAGAATTAGCGGATGCTGGTTTAAACTTAAGTCAAACGCACGTTGATTTCATGGTTGGTTCTGCTGACATGTCAATTGATGGTATTCGTGAGGACGGTAGTAAAGTTCCCGTTTTCCGTAATGGCGACTGGGCATAACTAGATAATAAAAAAGAAACTAACAGATTTTGTTAGTTTCTTTTTTATTAATCATTGCCCTAATTGGTTTAGTTGTAAATTTGCTTAAAAATAACCGTCCTATTAGCTTTTGACGAGATAACGGTTATTTTATAACATAAGTCTAGTCACCGTCTTTAACGGTTCTATAAGAGAAGTCCTGTTAACGCAGGGCTTCTTTTCTTTACGTCAGTATACCATCTAATTGTACGTTCTTTTATCCCAAATTATTTTTAAACTATACGTGTTTGTTGACTAATCTTGACTTTGTTTAATAAAACAGAACTTGTCACGACCGACAACGAGCTAAATGCCATAGCTAACCCTGCCAATTCTGGGCTAAGAACTAATCCAATTCCGTAAAATAAACCTGCGGCAACCGGGATTCCCAGCACATTATATACAAACGCCCAAAATAAGTTAAGTTTGATTCGATTCACTATTTTGTGACTCAAGATTAATGCACGATTAACATCACGAAGGTCATTTTTAACCAGAATAATTCCACCAGATTCAATTGCAATATCTGTGCCGGAACCCATCGAAATACCAACATCAGCCGTCGTTAAAGCGGGGGCATCATTAATCCCGTCCCCCACAAAGGCAACTTTACTCGTTTTTTGTAGCTCACGAATATGTGCAGCTTTATCTCCTGGAAGGACATCAGCCACTACTTCGTCAATCCCGACCTGGTTGGCAATTGATTGTGCAACGCGTTCATTATCTCCCGTTAACATAATGGTTTTAAGCCCACGTGCCTTCAACGCACTAATTGCAGCCTTCGAAGTTGCTTTGGGTTCATCTTGAATGGCCATTAATCCAACAACCTCATTCCCGCGTCCAACGAACACAACTGTTTTAGCTTCATCTTGTAATTGTTGCACTTTAACAGCCATTTCAGCATCAATTTGATAATCGCCTAATAACTTATCGTTACCAACAAATACTCGTTTCCCATCAAGCATTGCCTCAACACCCTTACCTTCAATCGCTCGAAATTCAGTTATTTTAGGTGGTATAATCTTATTTTCTGAAGCTCTAACCATAATGGCTGATGCTAGTGGGTGTTCTGATGACTCTTCTAAACTAGCCGCCAGTGAAAGAATGTCTTGTGGATCACCAATAATATCTGTGACAACTGGTTTACCAACCGTGATTGTTCCCGTTTTATCAAAAACAACCGTTTGTAAATCATTAGCTGCCTCAAGCACTTCCCCATTCTTAATTAAAATACCCATTTTTGCGCTTAATCCCGTCCCAACCATTAGGGCAGTCGGCGTTGCTAGTCCCAACGCGCAGGGACATGCGATGACAAGAACGGAAACGGCGAAAATTAGCGCGTTGGAAACTGTTGCACCGATAACCACATACCAAAATAGGAAAGTCATAATCGAAACAATTAACACCACCGGAACAAAAATATCTGAAACTTTATCCGTTAATTTTTGGATTGGCGCATGGCTTGTTTGCGCTTTTTTAACTAATTCCACAATTTGCGCGAGTAAGGTATCATCACCAATTTTTTCAGCACGGAATGTAAATGCACCATTACTATTAATGGTTGAACCGATTACTTTATCACCAACTTTTTTCATCACAGGCATACTCTCTCCTGTAACCATTGATTCATCAATCGTTGAAACACCTTCGATAATGACACCATCCACCGCCACTTTTTGACCCGGGCGGACGCTAATCACATCCCCAACAATAACTTCCGACAATGGAATTAATATCGTCTCACCATCACGAATAACCTCCGCATCTTTTGCCTGTAGATCAACTAATTTTTCAACTGCATTTGATGCGCTACTTCGCATACGTTCTTCAAAAACTTGACCAAGTAAAACGAACGTTATTACTAAAGCTGCACTTTCAAAGAAGACAGCATCATGAATGACCATTGCATAAATACTGTAGACATATGCCGTAATTGTCCCAATCGCAACCAGAGTGTCCATATTAGCGTGGTGTTTTTTAAAAGAGGCCCAGGCACTTCGCAGAAATGGCCCTGCCGCAACAACCATGATGATTGTCGTCAACCCAAATTGTAACCATTCACCACCTGGCATCATAACGCCAAACGGCATCAAAATCATATTCGCCAACATTGGCGTTGATAGGATTAATGCAATCCAGAACCTTTTCATCACTGACATTATTTCACCACCACTTTCCCAAACACCATATCCATTCCACAACTAAACGCATATTCTCCGACCCTATCCGTTGAGATAGTTATCGTTTGTGGTTTATTCAAAGGTAAATCTGTTTCAAAGTCCATTTCGCCGCTATGTATTGTCTCCAAACAGCCTTGCGTATTAATACGTGTCACTACAATTTCGGCGGGGATTCCTTGTTTTAATTCTATGACGCTAGGACTGTAATTACCTGCTACTGTTACCTGAACCTGCTGTTTCATTTTACTCATTATTAACCCTCCATAGATTTATTATTTTTCAATAATGACGTTGCCTCGGAACATATCCATACCGCACGCCCATTGAAATTTTCCAACTTGACTTGTATCAATTTCAATCGTTTCTATTTCACCTTTTGGTAATTCACGATTAATACCAAATTCCGGAAAAACGACGTGGTCTAAACAACTTGATGAATCTAATCGTTTGAAATTAAGTACAGCCGGAACACCCTGCTTCAAGATAACCGTCTCAACCGAATAGCCACCGTTAACCTCAATATCAACGCTTTGCGTGTCAGCCTTAACATCCGCAATCGCAGTTGACTGTTCATGCTTACCAAAAAACCACCAGATAATAAATCCGACCACCGTAATACCAATCATTGATACAATTAATTTTGACATTTTTCTTTCCTCTCAAATTAACGTTTAGTTAGTTTACAAATGTAAACAATAAACACATTGTAATTCTATCGTTTACACTTGTCAACAAAAAAAGAAGTTAACCCAGAAAATTTCTTTCCAAGTTAACTTCTTTTAAGTTTAATCTAAAACTTTTCCTTTAGTTTCATCGCCTAAAAAGAAAACTGCTGTTACGCCAAGCATAATGGCAACACAGAAAATTGTAAAAATACGGCCGACAGTAATCTGATTACTAATCAGATACCCAACTAATGCTGGTCCAACAATCCCACCAATTCGGCCGAACGAAGCCGCCATTCCTGTTCCTGTGCCCCGAATAATGGTTGGATATTGTTCAGGCGTGTAGGCATACATTACGCCCCACGCGCCGAGATTAAAAAATGAGAGTAGCGCGCCGTATGTAACTAACGCCCCAACACTCACGGCATTCCCGAAGAGAAAGGCAAATACTGCTGTTCCCAATAAATAACCGATTAAAACTGGCTTTCGCCCTAATTTCTCAATTAACCATGCTGCACTAAAATAACCCGGTAATTGTGCCAAGGTCATAATCATGACATAACCAAAACTATGCACAAGATCGAACCCCTTAATCACCATTACGCTGGGTAACCAGAGAAACATCCCATAGTAAGAAAAAACAACCGTGAACCATAGAATCCATAACATTAAAGTTTGACGACGGTATGCTTGAGACCAGACTTCTCGTATTGAGGTGAAAAATGACAGTCTCTGCGCTTTTCCGATAATCGCGGGTTCTTTTACATCTCTCATCCCCAAACGCATGAAAATCGCATAAATTGCCGTTAACGCAGTTCCAACCGCTGCTACACGCCAACCATATTTTGGAATGACAAATGTTGCTACAACGGCTGATACAATCCAACCGCCAGCCCAAAAACTCTCTAACAAAACGACAATTCGACCGCGTCTCTCGGGTGCAACATTTTCAGAAACAAGCGTTGACGCAACCGGTAATTCACCACCTAACCCGGCGCCGATTAAGAAACGCATAATTAAGAAAAATGATAAACCCGTTGCTAATGCCGACAACCCACTACCGATGGAGAAAAATAATAGCGTGACAATTAAAATAATTTTACGTCCCATACGATCAGCTAACATCCCAAAAATCAAAGCACCAACCGCCATTCCAATTGAGCTAACACTACCGATCCAACCCATTTGAACTTCTGATAACTGCCATTCTTTTTGAAGCGCTGTAATGATGAATGATAACAATCCCACATCCATGGCGTCAAATAACCATGCAAATCCGGCTACAGCCAGTAATTTGTGTTCTTTCTTTTTCTGAATATCCATCTGCTAGCATCTCTTCTCGTTTAATTTACGAGGGTGTCTTTACACCTTCTAAAGTAGAGTATGCCAAATATCCGGGTGTCTTGTCAACCTAATCCGTTTGATAACCAAGACCAGCATCAAATAGTTCTTGTTGAATTTTAGTAAAACTTTCTTCTGATGCTACTTTAATGAGATGCGTATGAATACCAGCCGTTAATTCTGATAGCAATCGGCCTTTATGTCCATTAAGTTTTGTCATAAATTCATTAATATCATTTTCCGTTTTAATCAGTAACGTTCCTGATAATTCCCCATAGATCTCATGGTTAATGGTTACATTTTGAACCTCTGCACCGTTTCGAATTAAGAGCTCTAATTCTTCTTGCACACGGTCAACTCGATGTTTACAAACAATCATTTTAATGATTTTATTAGGTGCTTGATCGTAAGTATAGCCGTTGAATGAGGCTAATATTTGCTCACCCTGTGCTCTTAACAAAGCAATATCACCCACAATTGTTTGTCGACTAACTTTGAATTGTTGCGCAAATTGATTCGCACTAATTGCATTCGCATTATTATATAGCTGCTCTTTGATACTTTCTTGTCTATCTTTTCCGTTCATGCCGCTCACATCCTCACTAATCGTTAGTTGTATTCTACCATAATTTTGAATACTTCTATTAAAATCAAATTGACTTCTTTATTGTCGCCATTTACAATGAAGTAGCTAGTCTTTTGTCTCTGTAGCTCAGCTGGATAGAGCAACCGCCTCCTAAGCGGTAGGTCATCAGTTCGACTCTGATCAGGGACATACCAAATAAGCCGCAACCATTTCAATTATGGTTGCGGCTTATTTATATTTAACCGTTGATGCAATAAGTGACGCCTGAATATTGGTAATCAAAAGTTGGATATTAACGAGTGGTTCTTTCTTTCCACTCAACAGCCATTCACGCCAAATACCATAGACACCAGCCGCCATAAAGTTTGTATAATATTTTTGATTGTCTGGCACTAATCCCGACCATATATTTTGTTTCTGATACATCCGAATGATATTTTCATTAAATATTTGTTGAACGATGGTTTCGAATCCCTGCTTCATTGCTAAATCCAATGGATCCGACAGTTCATCAAATAGATGTGCCATGGCTCGCAGTTTATCTTCTTGGGTTAAACCCTTACTCACATCGTCGAAACTCTCATTGAAAATGGGCGTTAAATAACGAATAAGAATATCATCAAGCGTTTTATAATTTCTATAAAATGCCATTCGACTGACACCTGCTCGCTTAACTACCTGAGTCACGCTTAAATCAGTTAGTTGATTCGTTTTTAGTAATTGCAGCAATGCCGTAGTTAAGTAGTCTTCAGAATCTTTTTTTATTAGTTGTGCGTGGTTGGTCGCTGACATAACACATTCTCCATTCTGTCACAGATGCTGACTCTTCACTTGAATTTTCCTGTCATTTAACCTAATATATCGTTATTGACGTTACAAGTGTAACGCAACTTAGGAGGTACTTCAAATGAAAAAATTAGTTTTGGTCACAGGTGGTAGTGGATTTATCGCTTCACATATTATTTTACAACTATTACAACAAGGCTATGCCGTTAGAGCAACTGTCCGTTCAATGGCAAAAGCCAACTATATTAAAGAAATTATGCACAGCAGCGGTATTCAAAATAATCAAGATTTATCTTTTATTGAAACGAATTTAACCAGTGAAAAAAATTGGCCGGCAGCAATGGAAGGCGTCTCATACGTGATGCACGTTGCATCGCCCACGCCAAAACTAAACTTCAAACATGAAGAAGAAATGATTAATCCTGCTGTAAATGGCGTCCTCATGGTTTTACGGGCAGCACAAAATGCTAATGTTAAACGCGTTGTTCTAACATCAGCTTATGGTGCCGTTTTTGCCGGTCATCATAACCGTCAAACGCCTTACACTGAAAAAGATTGGTCTAATTTACAAGATACTCATATCCATCCTTATCAAAAATCAAAAACATTGTCAGAAAAAGCCGCTTGGGATTTCATTCAAAATGAGGGTCACAATTTAGAACTCTCTGTTGTAAATCCGGTTGCCGTTATGGGACCCGTCTTAGGATCTGTTTACTCACATTCAAATATTCAAATTCAACAAATGATGGATGGTGACATTAAAGCAGTCCCTAATGTTAACTCGGGTTACGTTGACGTCCGTGACGTTGCCAGCTTGCACATCCTCGCGATGACTTCGGAAAAAGCAAACGGTGAACGTTTCTTAGCAACGACTGGTGAAACACTTTCCATGCTAGATTTAGCTCATATTTTAAGAGATGCTTTTCCAAGTTATGCCAACAAATTACCTAAGAAAACAATTCCAAATGGCGTCGTCAAATTTGCGGCTATCTTCCGTCCAAATTTACGGATGGTTGCCTCTTTAGTTGGTAAATATGCCGATACAAGCAACGCAAAATCTATCGATTTATTAGGTTGGCACCCTCGTTCCGCTAAAGAATCCGTCATTACAACCGCACAATCTATGATTGATTTAGGTATTCTAAAAAAATAAAATTTACGCTCGTAGTTAATTTATTGACAAATAAAGGATTGAATGCGTTTTTTAATCGCATTCAATCCTTTTATTTGTTTATAGTTCTACGCCATTTGTTTTAATGACATCTTGGTACCAATAAAATGAATCTTTTCTTAGTCGGTTCAACGTTCCGTTTCCATCATTGTCTCGATCGACATAGATGTACCCGTAGCGTTTTGCCATTTCTCCGGAACCAGCACTGATTAAATCAATACAGCCCCATGATGTATAGCCTAAGCAAACGACCCCGTCCGCAATTGCTTCACCCATGGCCTGAATGTTTTCGCTAAGATAAGAAATTCGATACTCATCATGAATCTTATCGCCATCTTCCACAATATCTTTTGCGCCTAATCCATTTTCAACTACAAATAAAGGTTTCTGATAACGGTCGTAGATTTGATTCATGGTTGTTCTTAACCCAAGACCATCTGTTTGCCAACCCCATTCGCTCGTTTTCAAATAAGGATTTTTTAAACTTTCAAAGACGTTCGCTGCAGTTGTATCCGTTATTTCAGGATCAGCACTAGCTAAACGTGATGAATAGTAACTGAACGAAATAAAGTCAACCGTATTTTCAAGTAAGTCTGCCGCATCAGTATCAGCCATTTCAATGGATACACCCATATCTTTGAACAATCTTGCCGAGTAACTTGGGTAGTAGCCACGTGATTGAACATCGATAAAGAAATAACCTTCTCGATCTTTAGTCATTGCCTCAAAGACGTCTTTTGGATTGGGCGTATTAGGATAAGTTACTCCGGCCGCCAACATACATCCAATTTGAAAATCAGGATTAATTGCATGCGCCATCTTAGTTGCTAATGCAGAGGCCACCAATTGATGATGCGCCGCCTGATATTTAACTTGTTCAGGATTATCGATACCTTCTAAATCTAGCCCGCCACCCAATAATGGAATGTGTAAAATCATATTTATTTCATTAAATGTCAGCCAATATTTAACTTTATCTTTGTAACGCATGAATAATACACGCGAAAAATTCAAATAATTATCAATCATCCGACGATCAGCCCAACCATTCATTTTCTTCAACATCCCTAACGGCGTGTCAAAATGATTAATTGTGACAAGTGGTTCCATCCCCAATTCAATACATAAATCGATCACTCTGTCATAAAATTGTAAGCCTTTTTCATTTGGTTCTTTTTCATCACCTTGTGGAAAAATTCGTGGCCAACTAATTGATATCCGGAATGTTTTGAACCCCATTTCCGCCATTAATCGTAAATCTTCTTCGTAATGATGATAAAAATCAACTGATTCATGACTAGGATAGAAGTCTTCTTCCATTTTCATTGCTTCTTTTGCGTTAAATAAGTAATCCCAACGACCATGATGGGCATCTGGTAGGATATCTACTAATGATAATCCTTTACCATCAACATCATATGCCCCTTCAAATTGGTTGGCCGCCGTTGCGCCACCCCATAAAAAATTATCTGGAAAATTTGATTTTGTCATTCTATTTGCCCCCTAAGTTAATTTCTAAATCTAGTAAATCGTCACCAACAATCACATTTGAGTGTTCTTTAGCAATCGCATTAACTTCTTTATATCTTGGTGTATTCGTTACAATAATCGGCGTAATAATTTCATATCCGGCTTTTTTAATTTCATCAATATCAAACTTAAGTAACAAATCGCCCTTTTTAACGACTTTATCCATTTCAGTTTGAATTTCAAAGAATTTACCACCTAATTCAACCGTATCCATCCCAATATGCATCAAGATTTCAGCACCACTATCTGTTTTCATGCCAACCGCATGCCCTGTTGGGAAAACGAGTGAAATGACACCATCGGCTGGTGCATATAGTTGACCTATCTCAGGTAAAATAGCAATTCCGTTACCCATTGCACCAGAATTAAAGACCGGATCTTTCACGTCAGCTAAAGGTAATACTTGGCCTTTAAGTGGGCTAACAAGAACTTCTTCTTCAACTTGTTCTGATTTCACTGGAGCTGAAGCAGTTGTCGTAGCGTTCGTTGTTTCAGCCACAACAGGGACTTCTTGATCCGCTTTTGTTAACCCGAACATCATTGTTAGGACATATGATAAAACGAATGAAACTACAATTGCGATTGGTACGGCGTAAAATGACATATCAATCCCTGTTTTAGGATTTAAGTAACTTGGAATTGAGAAGATTCCTAATCCACCAAGTAGGTAACCTTTTGTTCCAAATAACCCAAGAATCATCCCACCGATAGCGGCTGAAATACATGTAATGACAAATGGTTTTTTACGAGGCAAGGTAATCCCGTAAATAGCGGGTTCCGTGACACCAAATATACCTGAAATAAATGATGAATAACCAAGTGCTTTCAATTTATTATTTTTAGTTTTAATTGTGATCGCTAAAACGGATCCGATTTGGGCAAATGTTGTACCCAGCATCAAAGCTAAAATTGGATCTGACCCTTGTGTTGAAATGTTGAGAAGTGCGAGCGGAATAAGTCCCCAATGTAACCCAAAAATAACAAGGACTTGCCATAAACCACCAAGCACTGCCCCAGCAGCAATTGGACTAAGTGAATAAACTGCCGAAAATCCGGTTGCGACGATATCGCTGGCCCAAGTTGTAAGGGGGCCGATGAATATAAAGGTAATTGGAACGACTACAAGTGCTGTTAACATTGGTACCAAGAATGTTCGAACAACTTCTGGAATCCTTTTTTGGAAAAAGGGTTCAACTTTTGATGCAAACCAAATTGACACAATAATAGGTACAACTGACGATGCATAACTCATCATAATCACCGGAATACCTAAGAATGTCATGTAAATAGGTGATTCAAAAATGGTTCCTGCAAATAAAGTATAAAGTGCCTTACCACCCGTTGCGGCCAATGTTGCTGGTAATTGGGCCACAATTGTTGGATAGACTAGGGATGCCCCTATCACCATTGCCAACAATGGATTAACGTGGAATTTCTTACTTGCGCTGTAAGCCAAAATAATTGGGAAGAAGTAGAAGAAAGAATCTCCCAACGCATTTAAAATGATATAAGTTCCAGATGTTGCTGCCACCCAGTTAAATGCGACAAGCATGGCAACCAACCCTTTGATCATACCTGTTGCAGCTAAGACACCTAAAGTTGGTGCGAAAATACCTGAAATCATATCGATAAACGCATCAAGCGGTTTCATTTTTTCGCCGTCATCATCTGGTACAATTCCGTCTCCGGCAAGTCCGCTCCCTTTGACCAATTCATCATAAACTTCTGGTACTTGGTTACCAACCACCACTTGGTATTGGCCACCACTTTTAACAACTGTAACAACGCCATCCATATCTTTTAAAATATCGGTGTTAGCTTTATCTTCATCTTTCAATTTAAATCTTAACCGCGTTGTACAATGGACAACACTATTAACGTTGGCTTCCCCACCCACGTTTTTTAGAATATCTTTAGCTAATTTATCGTAACTCATTATAATCACTCCTTTTATTTTTTTGTAAATGAAAACCCAGCTATTCATTCCTGCTCAAAAAAAGCTGAGTCTGAAATGAGTAACTGGGTTTATGCTTGCTTATAAATGGCAATAACACACCTAATTATCGATTTATTTAATTTTCTTCTTGCCTGTGGGTCACGCGCCAAATGTGTAACACTAAGTAAACTTGCTCATCCGCTTGTAAATCCCAATTGGCACGTTCTCTAATATAATGCACAATCTTTTCCACAGTCTTGTAGACTTGTGGGTAACGACTAATCATCATCGCGAGTAACTCGGGATCAAGTTCTGCACGGTCAATCTCGGTATTATTAAAATGTCTAATGAATAAATAACGTAAATGTGACACAAACCGACTATAATTAAAGGTCTTTTCGTCAAGAATAATACCAGTATCCAATTGAATAATATTAATAATTCCTGAAATAAGCTCTGACATTTTCATCGAATCTTGGACGGCATGTCCGCCTTCTTTGACGTTAATGAGATGGTATGTCAGTAAAATAAGTTCATTTTTTTGAACCGAAAGATTGAACTCCGACTCAATTTTTTGAATTCCGGCCTCTGCAGCATTAAATTCAACTGGAAATAATTTTTTTATTTCCCAGTGAACAGATTGGTCATTCAAAAACATTTCATCACTGTTCTTCTTGAGCGAGTACTGCAGATGGTCAACCAAAACTAAAAATTGAACGTCGTCAAACTTAACATTAATTAAAGGTTCAACCACATTAACAAGTGCTGAAGCAACCTCTAAAACCTGCGCATCAAATCCCGATATGAGTTTCATTGTATCTGAATCTTCCTCAGCCTTGAAACGGCGGTCAATTTTAGCGTCATCAATGATATCTCCAACGTGATAGCCGAATCCAATCCCGTTACCGATAACGACCCACTCAATATTATCGGATGATTCAACTAAAGCCGCATTGTTATTAAAATTTTTAACAAACTTCACATTAAACCACCCCCCTTTCCATAAAAAAAGACCCATAAATACAGACATTTACACATCTCCATCAATAGGTCATGCCTGATCGAATCAGTAACACTCATTTCATCTATTAGTGTACCACCATATGTAAGCGCAATCAACAATAGCTTTATTTTTTTATAAATAACGACCGTTTTCCTGGATCACTTTTTGGTACCAGTAGAACGAGTCCTTCTTATAACGTTTTAATTCTTTCGCACTTTCTTCATCGCGGTCAATATAAACAAAACCGTAACGTTTTTGGTACCCATTTGACCAACTTAGCAAGTCTGTAAAGCTCCAAGTTGTATAGCCAATCACTTTAACGCCATCAGATATGGCTTCTTTAATCGCCTTGATATGTTCATTAATAAAGTAACTTCGGTAGTCATCATGAATCTGATGGTCTTCTTCTAATTTATCGTAAGCGCCAAGTCCATTTTCAGTAATCAGGACGGGTAAGTCATAGCGACTATCAATTCGTCTTAAAGCAATTCTTAGTCCCTCGGGATCAATATTCCAATCCCAATCGGTTTGTTTTAAGAATTCATTATTAGTTGTCTTGAACATCCCCGGAACACCACTTTCAGAACTGGTCCCTTTTTTACCTGTATTATTTTCTGCTGCAAGTCCAACACCACCAACTAACGGATTAGCCGCAATTGTCTGCGTCTGATAGTAGTTTAATCCCATAAAATCTGGTTTTCCAGCAATTAACAAGGCCTGGTCTACTTCGGTAATCACAGGTGCCGTTCCACGCTCAGTTAACCATTTATAAATCATTTTAGGATAACGACCGTAAACGTAGACGTCCATCCAAAAATGAGCAGCATAATCCTCGTAGTTAGTTGCTGCTACTTGATTTTTAGGGTCGCCATTAACCGCATAACCCGGGCTATAAGCGAAACTGGGTCCGATTCCACCTTGATAATGGCCATCATGGAATGTCTTAATCGCTGAGGCATTTGCCAAATTAGCAATATGATTTGCGGCGTACATCCGTTTTTCATCATTAACTGCTGGGGGATGACTTTCCATTTGGTAGCCATGTGAAATAAAAACATTTTGTTCATTCAATGATACCCAATGATTAACGCGATCACCAAACGCATCAAAACATGTTTTGGCGTAGTTCGTAAAATCGGACACAATTTCGCGTGACTCCCAACCACCATACTCATCTTGCAAAGCCTGAGGTAAATCCCAATGATAGAGAGTCACAACGGGTTCAATCTGATTAGCAATCAGCTCATCAATTAAACGATTATAAAAATCGATTCCCTTTTGATTAACTTGCCCTTTACCTTCAGGAAAAATTCGTGTCCAAGCAATTGAAAAACGGTAGGCTTTTAATCCCTGTTCTTTCATTAAAGCAACGTCTTCTTTAAAGCGGTGATAATGATCAACAGCTACATCACCATTGGTTCCTTTAAAGGTTTTTCCGGGAATTCGAACGAACTTATCCCAAACTGATAATCCCTTCCCATCCTCTCGGTAGGCACCTTCAATCTGGTAGGCCGCCGAAGAAGCACCCCATAAAAAATCCGTTGGAAAATGGCTCATTTTTTCATATTCCATTTGTTATCTCCTTAGAAGTAATCACTTAGTATCGGCTGATCTTTAATCAAGGCACGATCAAATGCAGTTACATCACCCGATAAAAACCCATATTGTTTTAATTGTTTCATTGTTCGATAACCCATCATACTACGCGTTAAATTCTGAATATCAGTGACTAAAGTTGGCTCTTTATCCGTTATTTTTTCTACTGTCGTCTGCCCGTTTATATGGTTAACTTGCCATTGACCTTCATTGTCGGCAATATTGGTATCTTTAACTTGAATCACAATCGCATCAAAATCATGTTGGTAAGGATAACGCGTCAAAAAATCAGCGACATTCACAATTCTTGCCATCATATATGGTTTTATTTTCACGTCAACTTGTGGATTAGCCAACAAATCTGGTAATGGTTGACCAATTGGGCTCTCATAGCTAAACCATTCATATGCTGATTGATGTTTAATCACGAAGTTTTGTAATTGAAGCCAACTCTCACTTGTTTGATAAACCCATTCAACTATTTTAAATTCATTAGCTTCTCTTTGATATACGAGGTATCCTTCTAGTTCATTTGCCTCGTTATAATAAACGGCCGTCTCCCAATTAGGATGTTTTTCGGCAGAATACGTTAACCACCATTCTGCCCGTTCAATTCCACCTTGTTGTGATAATTGATTCTTTTTGTATATTTCATTAAGGTCATTTTTAACTTCTGAATATGGGTGGCGTTCAACATGGCCAATTGCCTTCACTTTTAATCGAGGCAAATCCTTCGCATTCATTCGGTAAACAGTTTGGTCAAACGTTGCTTCATACCCAAACTTACGATAGAACGGATATGAAAATGGGGCTAAATAAGATAGCGTTGTTCCATCTTGATACATTTCATCTAAAGCTAAATTCATTAATTGACCAATACTACCTTGCCCAGCAAATTCAGGATAACTTGCGACATAACCAATTCCACCCATTTTGAACGAGGCACCATGGAAATTAGTCATGAACGGTGTATTAATCACCCCACTGACCACTTGACCCGACTCAACGGAACCCCAGTCAGATGAATGGTCATATAGCTTTTTGAAAAAACTTTTTCTTTCAGCTGAAACGGTTTTATTAAATGCATAAATTGATAAATCAAAGTATCCGTCAAAATAATTTTTATCTAACTTAATATTTGTCATGGCCATATGTAACTCCTTTTATGTCTAGATTAACTTCTTTAAATATAGCACGGCAATGCCACTCTTGCAATCGCTTACAGATTAAGGCAATAAAAAAATCACCCAAATAACTTTGGATGATTGCTCTAATTAATCGAAATGTTCTGCTTTAGGTTTACGTCTTTTTCCTTTATTCTTTTGATTTCTCAAACGAATTTTACGATGTGGTTTCTTAATAGGTTCATCAGATTCTTTTTGGCCCACAGCAGTTTTAGCTTTTACTTCAACTGGTTTAGGTTTTTTAACTTTAGGTTCAACCGCACGTTCTGGACGTTTAGTGACAATAGCACCCTCGTATAAGTAGCCTTTTTCAATTTCAAATGGCGTATTTTTTAAATCTTGTTTTAACGTTCGTAAATCATGTTCGTTTCCAAGATTAATGACCATTCCTTCAGCACCCATCCGTCCCGTTCGGCCGACACGGTGAATATACGACGTAATATCTTTTGGCATATCATAATTAACAACTGCTGATAACATCGGGATATCTAGGCCTCGAGCAGCAACATCCGTTGTTAACAACAGTTTGATCTCATGTTTATGCAATTGCGATAAGGCATTTGCCCGGTTAACTTGGCGTTGTTCACTGTCTAAAACAGCAACTGGTACATGATCGTATTTTAATTTCTGAGCCATATCTTGTAGGGATGATAATTGATTGAAGAAAACTAAGGCATAGAAATCCTCTACATTTGCCAGACGACGTAACGTTGACTGACGTTTACGAGTTGGTGTTTCAATGGCATAATGGTGAACGATTCCCTGCGTTTGGTCAACGTCACGAACATCGTAAGTCGTCACATCTGCGCCAAACCATTTTTTTAAATCATCTAAAATTGCTGTTTCAGTTGCAGAGAAGAAACTTAATTGAATACCTGCGGGAGCTTGGCTAATTAACTCACGACAAGTCGTTAATGTTTCGTCCGTTAATAAATCATCAGCTTCATCAATCACGACTGACATAACTTTGTGCAACTTAATTTTTTTATCTTCGGCCAAATTTAATAAACGACCTGGAGTTCCAACAATAATTTCAGGTTTTTTCTTTAAATTTTCAATTTGGCGTTTCATATTTGCGCCACCAATAATTGCTTGAACTTTTAAATCAAGTTCTTTAGCCCACGGACGGATTACACCTGCTAATTGCATAGCCAATTCTTGTGAAGGTGCGATAACAAGTAATTGGATGCCATCCTTTGGTGTTAATCTTTCAAGTAATGGCAAGCTAAATGCTAAGGTCTTACCTGATCCAGTTGGTGCTAAACCAAGGACATTTTCACCAGTTTTTAGGGGTTCATAAACGGCTTCTTGAATAGGTGACCGTGTTTCAAAACCTTGTTCTTTAAAATATGCATCAAATTTTGGATTCATTTTAGTCTCTTTCTTTTAACTTCTAGGATTAGTTTTAATAATTAAGTATAGCATATAAAAAATAAGCTTCCATTGATTCATGGAAACTTATCTCAGTAATTCCTATTTATGATCAGCTGGAAATTCAATTCCGGCACTTTGTCTTAAATCAAACAAGACTTGGTTAACCGTTGTACTAAGTGCTTGCCACTTCTTGTAGTCCGCAATACTTGCAGCATCCCCAGGATTATTTATTACCCTAGCAAACGCATTTGCTTCAGCTAACATCGGATTTTTTGCTGGGAATTGACTCAACATGTCTTCTTTATCAGAGCCATCTCGATAAATAACCTCATTCAATTCAGCGGCGTTATCCATCACAATAGTATCTTTCAATCCATAAATTTCACTCGTTAAATATGAATTAGCTGTCTTACCAACATTCAATGTAACGTTGAAATCTTTGTAAGTTAGAATTGCGACACCTTTACCGTCAACGCCCGTTGGTAACATCGTTGGGTAATATTGCACTTTGAGTGGTGCACCAAACCAAGCAATGGCATCATAGACAACGTAAACGCCAAGATCCTGCAAAGCACCACCGGAGAATTTTGGTGAGAAAATATTAGGTTCTTCACCAGCTAAAATGGCATCATAACGTGATGAATATTTCATATAAGTTAAGGTTGCCCCTTGAATTGTTTCCATCTCCGTTACTTTTTGTTCAATAATTTTGAAATTTTCCTGATGTATTTGACGCGCTGCTTCAAAAAGTTGGCTTTCAGGATGTTTTTTTAGAATCTCTTGAATTTCAGCCATTTCTGTTGGATTCGATACCATCGGCTTCTCAGCAATGACTTTTTTACCCGCTTTAATTGCTAATTTAATTTGTTCAAAATGTAAGCTATTTGGGGATGCAATGTAGATGGCTTCAAATAAATCAGAAGCAAAAAAATCTGTCACATTATCATAGAAATTCGTTGCCCCATATTGTTCACCAAAATCTTTAGCTTTTGCTTCGGATCTTGAATAAACACTCGTTAATTTGAATTCTTTTGATTCATGAGCCGCTTCAATAAATTGACCAGTAATCCAATTCGTACCAATAATACCTAATTTAATCATATTTGCTACCTCCATTTTATTATTGGTTCCATTATAACAATAGTTAAACCGTTTTCATAATAATCTCTTTGTGTCAATTTTGTGACGATAGATTACATTTAGATATATTTGGGGCAATATATTCCGCTTGTTAGATAAAAGTGTTATATTTAAATAAAGTAGTTCTAATAGGAGGGGTAGGCGTGAAGAAGCGTAGTTTTGCACTATTGGGTGCATCATTTTTTATTGGATTAACGAAAGATATCAAATCAATAACCGCACCAAAAACTAAGGTTTCTTTACCTATTTTTTATGCCGGTCATTGGTTATTTTACGATGAAATTAGCCACCGACACCATAATCTAGATATTTCATCAGACCTCACGATTCGAATTGACGAGCGTGCACTTAACGGTGAAGTAGAGCGTTTAGACGAACGTGAACTGAGTTTCTTAGACGAGTATGGATTTCACCTAAGAATTGACGCGAATGATCAAGGTCCAATCAGTTTATTTGATGAAGCAGATAACCGCACCTATCCCATTAAATTAGCTCCGATTAAAGAACCTTCGGAACCTAAAATTGAAGATGAAGATTAACAGAATTTTGTTGATTTTCACCTTCAATTTTTTTGTTTCATTACGCGATTATATAGTCTAAAATAGTTAAATACGCATTCCAAATAGAAACGAGGATTTTTAACCATGAACAACGATCACTTAAAACGAGATATTGGCTTTTTTGCCGCGTTATCAACTGTCATGGGAACAGTAATTGGCGGGGGCGTCTTTTTCAAAGTCTCAAGTGTCACACAACAAACTCAATCCGCTAACCTAACCCTATTTGTTTGGTTACTTGGTGGCTTTTTAACCATTTGTGCTGGACTAACCGCCGCAGAACTTGCGGCCGCAATTCCAGAAACAGGTGGCGCAATTAAATATATCGAATATACTTATGGCCGCTTTTCGGCATTTCTACTCGGTTGGGCTCAAATCATCATCTACTATCCCGCAAATATTGCGGCACTTTCGATTATTTTCGGGACACAATTCATTAACCTATTTCACCTTAATGCTAATTTGACTATTCCAATCGCTTTAGTGAGTGGCATTAGTATTACCTTAATTAATTTTTTAGGCGCAAAAGTTGGTGGCGCATTTCAGTCAATTTCATTAATTTTAAAATTACTACCTATTATCGTGATTGTTATCTGGGGTCTTTTTACGCCAGCGCATGTTTCATTTAGCTTAATCCCCTTAACATCTGGCGCACACAACTCCTTCTTCACTGCTTTGAGTGGTGGCCTACTTGCGACTATGTTCGCTTACGATGGTTGGATTGGTGTCGGAAATATTGCTGGCGAAATGCATCATCCAGAACGTGATTTACCAAAGGCTATCATTTTTGGCCTATTCTCAATTACGATTATCTATACGTTAATTAACTTTGTTTTTCTTAAAGCATTGCCCATTTCGGAACTGGCCGGCAATTTAAATGCCGCTTCAGACGCTTCGTTGCAATTATTTGGCCGATTTGGTGGTAAATTTGTTACCATCGGTATTTTAATCTCGGTTTATGGCGCAATTAATGGCTATACCTTGACTGGCATGCGCGTTCCCTACGCGATGGCATTAGAAAACCAACTTCCCTTTAGTAATTGGTTAAAACGTCTCTCTCCTCACACAAAAGTTCCTTATATTGCTGGCTTCTTACAAATTGGTATTGCCATTATCATGATGTTTTTGGGTAGTTTTGATTTGTTAACAGATATGTTGATTTTTGTTATCTGGATTTTTAACGTGCTCGTTTTTATTGCCGTTTTCATTTTAAGAAAACGAGAACCCGCTCTAAAAAGACCTTATAAGGTACCGTTATACCCAGTAATTCCCATAATTGCGATTATGGGGGGCCTCTTCATCCTTGGCGCAACTTTACTAACGCAGACAGGCCTGGCTTTGATTGGTCTATTAATGACTGGGATTGGTATTCCTGTTTACTTTATCCATCGTAAAATACAATCATAATTAAAAAAGCATTCAACTTTTAACGCCCGAAATGGCCATGAAAGTTGAATGCTTTTATTTTTATAAAACGTTTAAGTAATCTTTATAACCAGCCGCTGCCATTTCCTTTTCAGCAATGAATTTTAATGAGGCGGAATTGATACAATAACGTAATCCACCTTGATCTTGAGGTCCATCAGGGAAAACATGACCTAAATGTGAGTTGGCTTCGCCACTTCTCACTTCCACTCGTTGATGACCTGGAAGACTATTATCCGCTAGTTCGGCAATCTTAGAACCCGGAATAGGCTTAGAAAATGATGGCCAGCCACACCCAGCATCATATTTTTCTGCTGAACTAAAGAGTGCTTCACCGCTAACAATATCAACATAGATACCTTTTTTATAAAAGTCATCGTACTTACCCGTGAATGGCGCTTCTGTCGCAGCATGTTGCGTTACTTCAAATTCTTGTTTCGATAAGCGTTCGCGTAACTCTTTTTCAGTTTCTTTTGTCATATGAAAACCCTCCTAATCCTCTAAGATAATTTACATACTACGCCTTTTATTAGTGAATACAACTATTTGGCACCAAATAATCACATCAAAAGCAAATCTTTTTTAATGTGATTTTAATATTATAAATTTTCACCATTTGACTTAATTACTTCTTGATACCAACCAAATGATTTCTTTCTAGAGCGACTTAATGTTCCTTTTCCTTCATCGTCCAAATCAACATAAATAAAGCCATAACGTTTAGACATTTGACCAGTTGATGCACTAACTAAATCAATACATCCCCATGGTGTATATCCCATTAAATCAACGCCATCATTGATTGCATCAGCCATTGCTTCAATATGTGCACGCAGATAATCAATACGATAATCATCAACAACAAACTTATTTTCATCTGGTTCATCTTTTGCACCGAAGCCATTTTCAACAATAAATAAAGGTTTCTGGTAACGTTGATAAAGTTCATTCAACGCAATTCTCAAACCGGTTGGATCAATTTGCCAACCCCAGTCACTGGCTTTCAAGTATGGATTCTTAACCCCACCAATGAGATTCCCTTGAGCACTATTTTGCGCCACATTCGTTTCATCAACCGTTGCTGACATATAATAACTAAATCCAATATAATCAACAGGATTGGCTTTTAGTAATGCCAATTCCTCTGGCGTTGTCTCTAAATCGCTAAACTTGAACCCATATTTTTGCATCAAACGATTCGTATATGTTGGATATTCACCACGCACTTGAACATCACCACAAAAATGGTTAAATTCTTGATTTTGTTCAAGTGTTGCCATTTGATTAATAGGATCAGAATTATAACTATATGTGGTTGCATATAAAATCATACAGCCAATTTGTAAATCAGGGTCCAATTCGTGTCCAGTTTTGACAGCCATTGCCCCCGCTACAAACTGATTATGCCATGCTTGGTAAACATTTTGCTTATCGTTTGCACCGTTACTTGCAACTAACCCTTGGCTCATCACTGGAAAATGTAAAGCGCTATTAATCTCATTAAAAGTCATCCAATACTTAACTTTAGCGTGGTACCGATTTAAAACTGTTTCAGAAAATCTTGCATAAAATTCAATTAATTTTTTATTTTTCCAACCACCATAAGTCGTCACTAAGTTAAGTGGTAATTCATAATGCGAAATCGTAATCACAGGCTCGATATTATATTTTAAACATTCATCAATGACTTTATCATAAAAGGCTAATCCTTCTTCATTTGGTGTTAATTCGTCACCTTGTGGAAAAATTCGTGACCATGCAATTGAAAAACGATACGCTTTAAATCCCATTTCAGCAAAAAGGGCAATATCTTCACGGAAGCGATGGTAATAATCAATGCCATCATGATTGGGATAAGTATATTTTTCAGTATCAATTTTCCAATTAAAATCAGGTTGATTGATAATATCAAATCTCTCGGTTCCACCTGGTAAGGCATCCGGAACTGATAGTCCTTTCCCACCTTCATTGTAGGCCCCTTCAAGTTGATTAGCAGCCGTTGCGCCGCCCCATAAAAATCCTTTTGGAAATTTTGTCATTTAAATTCCTCCTCTTAGATTACATATAAAATAGTATCAGCTTTTGTGACGACTGTCTCTTCTGTTGGGACAATCTCAACAAATTCTGCAGTATTTGTCACCACGACTGGTGTTGTAATATCATAGCCCGCATCTTGAATTTGTTTAATATCAGCCTCCATGAGTAACTCACCTTGCGTGACGTGTTGCCCTGCTTCAATATGTTGGGAAAATGGTTTGCCTTTCAAATTAACTGTATCCAATCCAAAATGAATTAACAATTCAATTCCTGTATCGCTTTTCAATCCAATAGCATGTTTAGTTGGAAAGACCGTTACAACTTCTCCAGAGAAAGGAGCAAAAATTTTACCATCGTTTGGAATAATTGCGACCCCGTCTCCTAACATTTTTTCAGCAAATGTTGGATCGTTGACACTTTCTAACGTGATTACTTCTCCAGCAACTGGACTGAATACTTTCTTTGTTCCCTTTGAACCAGATTCTAATACCTTAATTTCTTCCGTGTTAGCAGTTGCAGTCGTCGTAACCGTTGCAACTTTAGCATCACCTTCATCAATTCCAAACAGGTATGTCAAAACGAAACTAATTATAAATGAAGCAACCAACACAATCACAGCTGTATAAATATTTTGACTATCTGTTTTACTCATAAATTGAGGCATTGAAATGATTGACGGAACAGCGAACGTAAATGATTTCAAGTGCATAATTCCTGTAAATAATCCTGTAATACCACCCGCAATCATCGAAGCATATAAAGGTTTCTTATATTTAAGTGTAATTCCGTACAAGGCAGGTTCAGTAACACCCGCTAATAAAGCCGAGATACTTGCGGCACTTGCGATTTGTTTTGTATTTTTATTTTTTGCTTTAATGGCAACGGCTAAACAAGCAGCTCCTTGAGCAATATTTGCAGCTAACATTGCAGGTAAAATAAGTGAATCCGGCGAAGCAACTGATGCATTAAGGAATAGTGGCGCAAAAGCCCAATGCATTCCTGTCATCACAATTAAAGGCATAAATGCTGACATAACAATCATCGCCAACCAGCCAGCTTTAGCTTGAATGAATAAAATAATATCTGATAAATATTGACCTGCATACGTTCCAATAGGTCCAATCACAACAAGGGCCAACGTTGCTGTGATAAATAAAACTAAAAGTGGTTTTAAAATGCTTTTCATTGAAGCAGGACAAATTTTATCTACACCCATTTCAATATACTTCATAGCCCAAACCACCATCAAAATTGGAATAACTGATGATGAATAAGTGGCTAATGTAACTGGTAATCCCATAAAGTGCACACCTTTACCAGCAGCGACCATTGCAACAAATGAGGGATGAATCATAACCCCGGCAATCGTGACGGCTAACATTGGTGTCACTTTGAAATATTTAGCTGCAGTAACGGCCAACATAATCGGTAAGAAATAAAATGGTGCATCACCAAATGTTGTTAAAATTGCATACGATTGACTTTTTTCACTCATCCAACCGAGCAATGGCAATAAAATCAAAATGACTTTAACCATCCCACCACCAATTAATGCAGGAATTAACGGTGACATACAGGCTGAGATGAAGCTCGCAAAACGATTAAATAAATTTCCTTTCTCTTTCTTTGTTTCAGTTGATGATTCATCAGATGACTCTCCAACAATATTGCCCAACTTTGTAATTTCATCATAATAATCACCAACGTCGTTTCCAATAATCACTTGATATTGACCACTTTGATGATTAACTCCCATAACACCAGGTATTTCTTTAATTTTTTCATCGTCAACAATACTTTCATCTTTTAATTCGAAACGTAATCTTGTCATACAATGAATCAGTGAATGAATATTTTGTTCTTGTCCAACTTCATCATATATTTTTTTTGCTAAGTCTTTATTTTTCATTTTATGCTCTCCTTTGATATAAAAAAAAGCATGACCTAAAAAGACACGATTGCTTGTCTTTTAGGTCATGCTTAATTAAAATAACATCCCTATAAATTTTTTATTAATCTGTTAATATGCACCGTTAAATACAATAATTCTGTTCCACTTATTTCATACTGATAATGCTCACTCACAAAATTTTGAATTTGGAGTGCACAATCATATGCTTTTTGATACCGTTTCTTTATTGTATCAAGCAGTATTTGATCCTCGTCATCATCGTAATGTTTCCCTGCTAACAGTCTCTGCGCAAAGAATTTTAAGTGAGTAATGAATCGATAATAGTTCAATGATGATTCATCAAACTCCGTATGGAAATAGTCCTTCACAATATCTTCGATTTCTTTAACAATCTTGGTGACGTTATAAGCCAAGTTCTTACTATTTTCGACACCATCTATCTCTGCATTCACAAAATGCAATGCAATAAAAGCAGCTTCATCGTCTTCAAACTTAATATTCAACTCATCCGAAACAACTTTAACGGCTTTTTGACCAACCTCATATTCATCCGGATAAAACCTTGCAATATCCCATTTTAAAGGGTTTTTCAAAACAATACCGGCTTTGTATTGTTTAATTGAATTATGCATATGATCGGTTAAATTAACGTAGATTGTTTCATTAAACTTTTTACCCAATTTAATTTTAGCAAAATTAATGACTTTCTCCGCCATCATGACTTCTGGCAAAGAAACATCTATTACAAGATCTGTAAATTTATTAAGCGTGTCTTTATCTTTAATAATAAACGTTTTTTCAACTTTATCCATATCTACACTTTGACCTTGCTTTTTACCAAAAGCAATTCCAGCGCCCATTAATAATACATCTAGTCCGCTGTGATTGACGGATATCGCAGTATTATTATTTAAAACACGTTTAATCTTCATCGCTTTCACCTCAAAAAAATAGACTCATCTGTATTGGGTATAGTTTACCACCTACAAACAAGTCATGCTCAGAATTCTGATAACACCTTATTAAATCATTTATAATCATTTTAAGTCCACACATGCTTACTTCAAGAGTAATAACATTGCGAATAAGTTTAGTATAGCGTTAAATGTATCCGCTGTCAATAGCGTGTCAGAAGGTACTTTGATTCGTTATTATTAACTCACTGAAAAAAGATAATCATTCTTCTTAACTTCTTTTTGAATAGTTTTGGCAAAGCAATCATGCTCTGCAGAATTAGTAACAATTACCGGCGTTATTAAATCGAATCCCTTTTCAGCTATCGCCTGCATATCAAACTCTATCAATACATCTCCTGCATAAACATATTGTTCCTCTTCAACTAATAAATTATAAAATTCTCCATTTAAATTAACAGTATCCATTCCAATATGTATCAAAATTTCTACATCATTATCTCCGCGTAATCCAATTGCATGTTTGGTTGGTGTGGTCATAATAACATAACCATCAAATGGAGCCACAATTACTCCTTCGCTAGGCATAATTGCTAATCCATCACCCATCATTTTTTCTGAAAATAATGGATCGTTTACCTGTTCAATTGGTAGAACTGTACCTTGAACGGGACTTAATATTTTAAATGAAGAATCTGCTTTTTGAATTTTTAATTTGTTGCGTTTTCTCTTTTCAAGAACAATAGTCACAGTAAATGAAACACACACGGAAACAACTAGAATAGCTATAAAAAACCAAAAATTACTATTTAATCCAGAACCGTTTGTTGGTATATATGTTGGAATAGCAGCAATTCCTGGTGAAACTACAGCATATTGTTTCAATGAAACTAACCCAGCAAATATTCCACCAACAACCCCACCAGTAATGGCACCAATAAATGCACTACTGTAATTAATCATTACTCCAAAAACAGCTGGTTCTGTAATCCCCATCACTCCAGTAATGCCTGCTGAAAAGGCCAAGGACCGTTTTTCAACATTTTTTCTTGTAACGAAATAGCTAGCGCACCTGCACCTACAGCCACATTTGCTGCCAACATCGCGGGAAGTACAAACGAATCATAATTCGATTCAGCCATCATGGCAAACACAAGCGGAAACAGTGCTTGATTGGTTCCCGTCATAACCAATAGTGGTGTCAATCCACCTAATATTCCAACTGAAAGCCAGCCCATCTTATCAAACATAAGTCCTAATAAACTTACTATATACCCACCAACAACATTTCCAAGTGGTCCTAACAAAATAAGTGTTATCGGTACCGTTATTAAAATCACAATTAACGGTTTTAAAAAGAATTTAATTGCATCGGGTATAACCTTATCAGCCCCCTTATCAACTAAAGCCATGAATAAAACACCAAAAATAACAGGTATTGTTGTTGTATTATATGTCGTAATTGGAATTGCTAGATCAAAGAAACTTAAGCCTTTTACCCCATCAATAGCTGAATGGACTAATATAGCACCTAAAAACATCCCCATCATACCATTTATTCCAATTTTTTTCGCCGCACTATACCCTATATAAATTGGTAAGAAATAAAATCCTGCATTATTCACTGTATTAAGAATTGTATAAGTCCCGCTCGTAGTAGAAACACCAAAGAATGTAACTAATATATTTAATACCGCTGATACTAGTCCTGCTGCAACTAAAATAGGTAATACTGGAACAAAAGTCCCACTAATAAAATCTACTATTGAAGTTCCATAACTTTTTAAATTTTTCCTACGCCTTTTTTGTTGCCTAACTTGATTATCAAATTCAGATTTATTACATTCTTTATTAAAAAGTGAATAGACTTTATCAACATCTGGCCCGATAATTAATTGAACCTCATTATCTCTTTTTACTGTTCCCATGATTAATGAATTATTTTTTAACTTATCTTCATTAAATTTTGATGCATCACCCAACTTTAATCGTAATCTAGTTGCGCAATGATTTGAACTAATAATATTTTTTCTCCCCCCAATATTATCAAAGATAAAAGGAATTAAATCATCATATTTCCCCATGATACACCTCCCTATTTGTAATCGATTACATTTGAATTCTATTTTAAGAGCAAACATTGAGAGCGTTTGCTCTTTTACTTTTGGTTCTATACTTTTGAGTGTTGATGAGAAATCATTAGCACTATTTTTTCGCAAAAAAAAGAACATAAAGTTCTCACATGATAAAATTAAAGCGTCTAAACCACAATTTTAGGAGTGTGAACTTCATGTCCATTAATAATGATATCCGAAATTTACTTGATATCCAAGATAAAAATATTTTATTTTGTAAGAATGCCGTCACGACAGTGACTTACCATCAAAGAAAAATCAAAAAAGTTAATGCTGTTCTCACATATATACCGAAATGCTATGAAAGATGCGGCATTATCAATACTAATTTCACGGTTGTCAAAAATGGGACAAAAACATCTATGATCCTTTTACCACGAACAAGCCATTTTGACACCTATCTTAACTTAAAGAAACAACGTTTCTATTGTAAAGCCTGTCAGGAAACTTTTACCGCAAGGACAACTGTCATTGAACCAGGATGCCATCTTTCAATTGCTATCAAACGGTTAACTCTTCTTTATTTATCAGACATTTCTTCCATCAAAACTATTTCCAAGCGCGTTGGTATTTCTATTTCAACAACACTTCGTGTTTTGAATACACTTGAAAATCAGCATCAGACAGATTGGATGCATTTACCTGAAGTACTCTGCTTTGATGAAGTCCGTCTCACTAGTAACGTTTTAGGTGGCTTAAGCTTCATATATTTAGATGAAAAAAGTGGTAAAATTCTCGACATCTTACCAGATCGTAGACAAACGACTTTAAAATCACATTTTCTCCATTACCCTAGGGAAGTCAGAGATAAAGTAAAGTATATTGTAATTGATATGAACGCCTCTTACGAGACGGTTATTAAAACGGTCTTTCCAAATGCAGCCATCATCTTAGATCGATTTCATATTGTCCAGCTCTTCCAAAGATCCTTATCTAGTACACGGGTTAACGTCTCTAAACAATTATCATATAAGAAAGATGCGCTAGTATTAAAACGTTATTGGAAAAAATTCAACAAATATTCCGATAAACTCGATTATAAGAATTACAAACATTTTTCATTATTTAAAGGACTTTTTACTGAACAAGACTTAATGGATCGATTATTAGCTTATTCACCTGAGCTTTCTGATGCCTACGATATTTATCAAGCGATTATTCGGATCATTAAATACAAAAAGACAGAAGAATTCCTGCCCTTTCTAGAAGAACTAGAGAAGAAAGGGAACTCCAATTTATCTTTTTAAAACGTCGGTTCAATCAATAATTAAACACAAAGAACACATCCTAAACGCAATTTCTTATTCATATTCAAATGCGACACTAGAAGGCATAAATAATAAAATCAAGGTTATTAAACGCGTATCCTTCGGTTACAGAACTTTTAATTCATTCAGAAATAGAATCTTCATAACGGCATAAAAAAAACCAAAGAATCGTAAGATTCTTCAGCTTTAGTTTTATCATTTTTTGCTTCATCAACACTATTTGACATAGAGCCAAAAAGTCCTAATCACAAAGTGATCAGAAATTTATCAATTTAGTCACCAAAAACAGTTGGCGAAGAGCCAAAAAAAGGCAGCCAAAAGAAAATCCTTTTAGCTGCCTTTAAATTTAAATTATGATACCCAGTAAACAGACAAAATTGAAAACTGCTGTAAGCCCTGGTCCAATTGTTTTAAATCGATTTTTGACTAGGAACCCTATCACTGCATCAATTGCTTGAATAATAATCATCAAAGTAGAAATTACGATTAAATAACTATTGGAATGATAAAAGAATGGAACAATACTAGCAACTGCTAACGGTAGACTTCTTGAGATAGCATACATTGCGTTTATTTGTCCTGATTTTTCAGAGGTTTTCAGCAAAGCTTCAATCGAAAATCCTAAACTCACGCTAGCGCTAATCGTCGTAACAATTGCACAAACATAATAAAAATTCATCAGTTAATCCTATTTTTCTAGAATTGTAACTGTTTCAATATGTGTTGTTTGTGGGAATTGATCAACTGGTAAGATTGGTTTTGTTACTTTATAACCATCTGCCATAAATCCTTCAATATCACGAACTAATGTTGATGGGTTACAACTAATGTAGACAACCTTCTTGGGTTGCATTTTAAGCGTACTTTCGATAAATGCTGGTTCTAACCCTTTACGAGGAGGATCGACAACTAAGACGTCGGGTCTTAAGTTAGCATGACTCCAGTTTTCCATCCAGTTTTCTGCCATCCCTGTTTCGAAACGAACATTATCAATGTCATTAATTTTAGCATTTTCTTTTGCATCTTTAACGGCTTCTGAAACCAATTCTACACCGTAAATTTGACGTGCATGTTTTGCCATTGATAATGAAATTGTACCGATACCACTATAAGCATCAATTACTGTTTCGTTACCTGTTAAACCAGCGCGCTCAAAGGCTGCAGCATATAATTTTTCCGTTTGAACGGGATTAATTTGGTAGAAAGAATGTGGAGAAATTCTAAATGTTAAGCCGTTTAATTGATCTTCAATATAACCAGGGCCAAAGAGAACTTTGTTTTCGCGACCTAAGATTACATTTGTTTTTTCAGAGTTTGTATTTTGAACAATTGTTGTTACGTTTGGCAATGCTTCACGAATTGCAGCCGTAATTTCTGTAAACATTGGTAATTTCTTAGAACGTGTCACCAAAACAACCATCATTTGTTTTGAGTAATGGCCACGACGAACCATAATATGACGGATAATTCCCTTATGTGCACGTTCATCATAAGCTTCCACATGGAAACGTTGCAAGACATCACGTACAGCAACAATTGCTTTATCGATTTCTTCATCTTGAATTAAAAAATCTTCAATTGCGATAAAATCATGACTATTTTTCTTAAAGAATCCAGTCTTTAATTCACCGGCAATTTCGCGAACAGGTACTTGGGCTTTATTACGGTAGTGGAAAGGATCTTCCATACCAATAGCGTCAGATACTTCAATATCCAAATGCGCCTTTTTTAATAATTCTTGTACTTGCGCTTGCTTGAATTTCAATTGTGCTGGGTATGCCAAATGTTGTAATGGTGCAATCCCAGTTTGTGTGTATGCTGAGCCTTTTGTTTCAACGCGATCTGGACTTTCATTACGGAAAGCTAATACTTTGGCGAAACCAAAGTTCTTGCTAACTTTCATGACACGGATACTAACTTTTTCGCCTGGTAACGCATTTTCAATGAACAATGGGTAGCCGTCTACTTTGGCAACACCCATGCCTTGATAAGTTAAATCGATAATCTCTGTGTCAAATTCTTGGTTCTTTATTACTGGAGGTAGTTTTTTCATTGTTGTCCTTTCGATGTTCCTGCGTATTTACTTTATTCAACCATGTTTAACCCCTAAAAGTCAATAGGTACCAACTCTAGGAATAAAACAGGATTGAGGCCTTTACCGAGCACCTCAATCCTACTTGATTTCTTATTTATCTCTTACTTACCGATTATACCATTGCCGTCAATATCTTCACCATTCATTTTTTCGACACCTTTTACAAAATGTTCTTCAGCAGCAATTTCAGCAGCTGTGCGTCCCGATGTAATTGACGTTTCAGGTAATGCATCCGTGTTCGCAAAAATCTCAATATGTTGCTTCAAATTTTTAAACGTCATTGGTGCATCCCCGCCGTACTCACCGTCAATGTTAATCATCATTTTATTGTTATTAACTGGCTTAGCAACTAATTTAGACGTTTTAATGTAGATTACACGTTTATCATTAATATGCTTACCGCCATTTAGCACAAGTGCCATTAAATGCAACATTTCGGCGATGTTACTTGCTTTAACGACAAGTAAGGTAAACTTACCGTCATCAAGTGAGGCGTCTGGTACGATTTGTTCGAAGCCGCCTACGGAGTTCGTTAATGCTAATAAAAACATTGACGCTTTTCCCTTAAACGATCCCCCATCATATTCGAGGTTCATTTCAATTGGCTTCATTCTTGGTAACATTTCAGCACCCTTAGCCAAGTAGGCAAGGTACCCAAAAAGCGATTTAAACTGTGAAGGAACATCATAAGTTAATTCCGTTAAGAGTCCACCACCGGCAATATTAATAAAATATTTTTCCCCAGCTTGTCCAACATCCATTTTAACCGTATTTCCTTTAGCAATAACTTTTGCCGCAGCAACTGGATCATCCCTAGGTATTTTTAAGGCCCGAGCATAATCGTTAGTTGTTCCAGCAGGTATAACACCCAATTTTGGTCGGTGCTTAAGTCCGGCAATCCCATTAGCAACTTCGTTAATGGTTCCGTCACCACCGGCAGCGATGACTAGATCAAACCCTAATTGGGCAGCGCGTGTTGCTTCATCACGCGCTGAATGTTTTTTAGCCGTTGTAGCATAAGCACTTGTTTCGTATCCCGCATTTTCAATAATGTCTAGGATACTCACAAGATCACTTTTTAAAGCCTCACGACCAGATGTTGGATTATAAATAATTCTGGCTCTTTTTCTCATTCCGTTCCTCCACATGAATCTTATTTTAATAAGATTATCTTAGCTTCAATGAGGCCATCAATAATTGATTAACCACATTAGGATTTGCTTGTCCTTGTGTTTGCTTCATGATTTGTCCAATTAAGAATCCAACAGCGCGGTCTTTACCGTTTTTGAAATCTTCGATTGATTGTTCATTATTATCCAAAATACCATCAATAATAGGTTGTAACTTGGTAGGATCAGAAAGTTGAACAAGGCCCTTAGACTCAACCCACGCTTTAGGTTCGCTCCCATTTTTAATAATTTCTTGGAAAACTTTTTTAGCAATCTTACTTGATATTGTTTCATCAGTAATTAAATTGATCATGCCGGCAAGATTTGCTGGTGTTAATTTAGTATCTTGCAAGTTTAATTTATTCGTATTCATAAAGGCATTCACTTCACCCATTAACCAGTTAGCGGCTAATTTAGGGTCGGCCTTTAATTGAATTGTCTCTTCAAAGAAATCTGACATTTCTTTTGTTTGTGTTAAGACTTCAGCATCATATTCGGGTAACCCTAATTCACTTGCATAACGCGCACGACGTTTATCAGGCATTTCTGGAATTGAATCTTTAACTTCTTGAATCCAGTCATCGCTAATATGAATTGGTGGGATATCTGGTTCTGGGAAGTAACGATAATCGCTAGCTCCTTCTTTAACACGCATTAAAATAGTTGTTCCAGTTGGTGCGTCAAAACGACGTGTTTCTTGTTGTACAATACCACCAGACATCAAAACATTCATTTGACGTTTTTCTTCAAATTCAAGTCCTTTACGGACATTTTCAAATGAGTTTAAATTCTTCATTTCAGTTTTTGTCCCATAACCTGGTTGACCAATTGGATTGATTGAGATATTAACATCAATTCGCATTGACCCTTCTTCCATCTTCACATCTGAAACACCAGTAAATTGAATAACTTGGCGTAACTTTTCAAGATAAGTGTAAGCTTCTTCAGGTGTTTTAATATCAGGACGCGACACAATTTCAATTAAAGGTGTCCCTTGACGGTTTAAATCGACATAAGAATAGCCGTTAGGATTATGCGTATTTTTACCCGCATCTTCTTCAACGTGCATTTCTTCAATCCCAATTTTTTTCGTTTCGCCATCAACTTCTATTTCTAAGAAACCATTACGACCAATTGGTTCTTCAGATTGCGTAATTTGGTAGGCCTTTGGATTATCAGGGTAAAAATAGTTCTTACGATCAAAATGATTATCTTTTGTGATTTCACAATTTAATGCTAATGCGGCACGCATACCATATTCAATTGCGCCTTTATTTGCTGTTGGTAAAACACCGGGATAACCCCAGTCAATAACATTGGTATTCGTATTAGGTTCTGCCCCGAAATCAACCTTTGAAGGCGAGAATGCTTTGGATTTAGTTTTCATTTCAATATGAACTTCAAGTCCAATTGTTGTTTCAAAATTCATTAGTTTTGGCCTCCTAACGTAGGAACTTCTTTGTGAAAATCAGTTGCTTGTTCAAACGCGTATCCAGCACGGTACATTGTTGCTTCATCGAATGATTTCGCAATTAATTGCAACCCAACTGGAAGTCCTTTTGAGAATCCAGCAGGCACTGACATACCCGGTAACCCAGCTAAATTAACTGGGATTGTTAAGATATCATTCATGTACATCGTAATAGGATCTTCAATTTTGTCACCAATATTAAAGGCCGTATTTGGCGCTGTTGGGCCAATAATTAAATCATAATCGTTGAATACATTACGGAAATCATTACAGATTAATGTTCGAACTTGGGCTGCTTTCTTAAAGAATGCATCATAAGTTCCAGCAGATAATGAGAATGTTCCTAACATAATTCGACGCTTAACTTCATCGCCAAATCCTTCAGAGCGAGAACGAACATAAACATCTTCTAAGCTCTTAACATCTTGTGCACGGAAACCATAACGAATTCCATCAAAACGTTGTAAGTTAGAAGATGCTTCAGAAGAAGCTAAAATATAGTATACGGGTACACCATATTTACTATTAGGTAAGCTCACTTCATCAACTGTTGCACCAAGTTCTTCAAATGTCTTAACGGCTTTTTGAATTGCTTCTTTAACGTCCGCATCGACACCTTCACCCAGATATTCTTTAGGTAAAGCAATCTTCATCCCCTTAATATCACCAGTCAAACCGGCAGTAAAGTCAGGAACGGCTTGTGCTGAACTAGTAGAGTCATGACTATCATTACCACTAATTGCGTTTAAAACAGCAGCGTTATCTTTAACACCACGCGTGAATGGACCAATTTGGTCTAAACTTGAAGCAAATGCGATTAATCCATAACGAGATACACGACCATAAGTTGGTTTTGTCCCGACAACGCCGTTGAATGAAGCGGGTTGACGAATTGAACCACCAGTATCTGACCCTAACGCGGCAACAACTTCTCCTGCGGCAACAGCAGCAGCAGAACCACCTGATGAGCCACCAGGAACTTTAGTTGTATCCCAAGGATTTTTTGTTGTCTTAAAAGCTGACGTTTCAGTAGAACCACCCATGGCAAATTCGTCCATGTTCGTTTTACCAATCGTAACCATTTGAGCTTGACGCATTTTTTCAATAACGGTTGCATCATAAATTGGGTTGAAATTTTCTAACATTTTACTTGCGGCAGTTGTTGTTAAATCTTTAGTCACAATATTATCTTTAACAGCAATGGGGATTCCAGCTAAAATGTTATTTGCATCGATGCCAGCGGCATCAACTGCTTTAGCTTGATTAATTGCCATTTCTTCATTCATTGCGAGGAAGGCAGAAATTTTTGAATCACGTGCTTTAATTTCGGCAAAGGTCGCCTTCGTCAACTCTTCAGAACTCATTTCTTTATTCACTAATGAGTCATGTAAACTTGATAAATCTTGTTTGAAATAATCCATGTTTAGGCTTCCTCACTTTCATCAATAATAGCAGGTACTTTGATCAACCCATTTTCACTGTCTGGTGCATTTTTAAAGAGTAGATCACGGTCCATTCCTTTTTCTGCAACATCTTCACGCATGACATTCATAACATCCGTAATATGCGTTGTAACAGGAACATCTGTTGTGTCCACTTCCGAAAGTTGTTCAGCCATTCCGATAATATCATCTAATTGACTAGTAAATACGTCTAATTCTGTGTCGCTGAGTTCTAATTTAGCTAACTCTGAGACATGCTTTACTTCTTCTTTACTAATTGACATTCAAAGCCATCCCTTCAAGATTCAAATTGGTTTTATTTTTAATAACTGGTAAATACATGCGTATAGTATGAGCTATCCTTGGCCGATTTGGCAAGGAAACTTTGGATTGTTCCATCACTACCCTTAACGGTAATATCAATTGGAATACCAGAAGCTAGATATTTTGCAGCGGTTGTTGCCAAGTACTGCGTAAAACTAACAATCTCAGTTTCACTGTAAAATTGCGAGGTAATATTAATGTGCATCCCCGTAATTGCTTTATTTTTATATTGAACCTGTGCCGTCACACCCGCTAAATTAGGGAAGAAACTCTGAACTTCCGTTTTGAAATTCGTAAATGTTGTTTCATCATTTGTATTAGGCGTGGTTGCAGATGATGTTGTTGGGAATGTGTAACTTGTAATTGACACATCTTTCCAACTATCGATGGTTGTTTTACCATTTTTATTCATAGCATATGCATAAAAGCTACCGCCAACTAAACTATCATTTGAGGCTTGTTTATACATTGCAACCATGATGGGAACACTGTCGCTGACTCCTTTTGTCTTACGAAGGCGAGCAACCACTTTATTTGCCGCTTCCTTGCCTTTTTCTTTCATTGTAGCATCAGATATTTCAGTCTTGTACTGCGCACCATATTCTTCTTTTTGGTAATAATCGACTGAATTCATCCCGATACCTAAAGATATACCTGCAAGAGCCATTTTGTTATCTTTTTTTGTCATAAAATCTTGTTCTTCAAGCTGTTGAACGTACATTGGATTACGTTCTGTTTCACCCGTCTTGCCGTTATCTTTAGGATTTAACCCCTCACTATTTGATCCAGATTCGCGTGATAACCAGTTTTGAACGGTTTCTTTTGATAGATATTGACCTTCTTGAAAAATGTAATCATTAGTTGCAAATTGGCTTTTTGATAAATCTAATAAACCAGATTCAAAACTTTTCAAATTCAAGACATTCTCATTTTGTGTCAATGCCACGCCTCTTGACTTACTCGTCAAGTATTTACCGCTTTTAATAACACCTTCATAGTTACTATCACTTGTTTGTCCGGTTGTCTGGTAACCCGAACTTGAGTTATTTTTAGAAATACCTGACGCGCCTGACGATGACGCAACGTTGCCACAAGCTGCCAAGACAATCAGTGAGAAACTCAGCATAAGTCCAATTTTAATTTTTTTCATGTTATGCTCCTTCCATAATCGAAATGAACTTTTGTTCATCCCAGATTTCAATTTCTAGTTGCTCGGCTTTCGTCAATTTACTTCCGGCATCATGTCCAGCAACTAATAAATCCGTATTTTTTGAAACACTTCCTACAACGGAAGCACCGTGTGCTTCAAGCCATTTCTTAGCATCATTGCGTTTCAATTGGTCAAGGGTTCCCGTTAGGACGACTTTTTTACCCATCACAGGACTTCCCTCAGCCACTTCTGCAATTTCTTCAGCCGTTTGGCCTAAAAAGGTTAAATTAACTTGCGCATTATCTAACTCGGTTACCAATTCATGAACCTGTTCATTTGCAAAATACGTTACAAGGCTGTCAGCAATAACTTGTCCAATCGAATCAATTGTTAAAACTTCTTCAGCCGTCACAACCATTAACTGATGAACTGTTTTAAATTCAGCCGAAACTAAACGTGCCGCCTTAGCGCCAACATGTCGAATACCCAATCCAAATAGCAAACGTTCCATGGAATTTTGGCGACTGTTGTCTATGGCCTGCAACAATTTATTAACAGATTTTTCTTTAAAATTATCTAATGTTAATAGCTGATCCGCAGTTAGTTGGTACAAACCTGCAACATCCGTGATTAACTTAGCTTCAAATAATTGTTCAACAATCTTAGGTCCGAGTCCATCAATATTCATTGCATTTCGAGAAGCAAAATGAGCTAAGCTTTCTTTGATTAGGGCAGGACACTTTGGATTAATACAGCGCAATGCAACTTCTTCATCCAAATGAACTAATAATGCATCACAAACGGGACAATGCGTTGGTAATTCATAATCAGCACTATTGGCTGGACGTTCGCTTAAAACAACTTCAGATATTTCTGGAATGATGTCTCCGGCCTTGTGTAACATAACAGTATCGTTAATCCGAATATCTTTTTGTTTAAGTAAATCACCGTTATGCAGGGATGCCCTAGAAACCGTTGTTCCTGCCAATTGTACTGGATTCATAATTGCCGTCGGTGTCACAACACCCGTTCGACCGACTGTCCATTCAATGTCTAAAACAATTGTCTCCTGTTCATCGGGAGGGAATTTGTAAGCAATTGCCCATTTTGGTACTTTAACTGTATTCCCAACTTCATCATGAATCGTAAACAAGTTGGCCTTCAGTACAATACCATCAATATCGTAAGATAAATCATGGCGTTTTGCTTGGTATTCAGTAATATATGCCGATATTTCCGTCATATTGTTAGTCACGCGCGACTCGTTATTTGTTCTAAATCCAAGTTCAGTCAAACGTTTTAAAGCTTCACTTTGCGTTCTTACGTTTAATAGTTCTGGATTAACCAAGTAATAAATAAAAGTACTTAATTGGCGTTGTGCTGTTTCAGCCGTGTTTAATTGACGCAAGCTACCTGCCGCCGCATTACGCGGATTAGCAAAGGTTGCTTCTCCAGCTTCTTCACGTCGTTTATTTAATGCAACAAATGCTTTTGTTGGCATATAACACTCACCACGAACCTCAAGTGAAATAGGTTCCGTCAATGTCAACGGGATAGATTTAACCGTTTTAAGATTCTCAGTTATATCTTCACCAATTGTCCCATCTCCACGAGTTGATCCTTTAATAAATACACCATTTTCATACGTTAATGAAATTGCTAACCCGTCGATTTTAAGTTCAGCATTATAGCTAACTTCAGATCCAACTGATTTTTGTAATCGTTGGTCAAATTCAGACAGCTCTTCAATGGAAAAAACATCTCCCAATGACAGCATCGGAATCTCGTGCGTTACTTTTTCAAATCCAGGAAGTACTTGTCCACCAACTCGTTGTGTCGGTGAGTCGGGTGTCACTAAACTCGGAAAGGTTTGCTCAAGTTCCGTTAGCTGCCGGTAACTTTCATCATAAACATGGTCTTCAACCGTTGGCTGATCAAGGACATAATATTGACGCGTCCATTCGATTAAATCAGTTCTCAATTGATTAATTCTATGAGTTGCTTCTTCTAATGTTATCTCTTGATTTGACAAACTTGAGCCCTCCCTTATTTAGTCAACTTTTTTTGTAATGGGCGCAAACGCTGTTAATAAACGTTTAATTCCCTGTTCTTTGAAGGCAATATCTAGTTCAGCATCAGATCCAGAGCCCGAAACCTTAACGATTGTTCCGGTTCCCCAAGCCTTATGCTCAACTTTTTCGCCAATTCGCCAAACAACTGAATCTGCCCCGGTTCCATTATCACGTTCAATTGTTTTAGCAGGACGTCGATAGGTCGTGGCCGTTGCACGTTGATTTGAAAATGATGAGCGACCACTTGATGGTGCTGCCATTTGGTTGTCTAATTCAAGCAATGAATCATCGATTTCACCAATAAAACGTGATGCCTGATTACTTTGACGGCGACCATATAACATTCTTGAATATGCATTGGTTAAGTATAATTTACGTTCTGCACGTGTGATACCTACGTAGGCCAAACGGCGTTCTTCCTCAAGTTCATCATCTTCTAACATGGCACGAGAAAGTGGGAAAATCCCCTCTTCCAATCCCATTAAAAAGACAACTGGAAATTCAAGTCCTTTTGCAGCATGTAAGGTCATTAATGTCACTTCTTCGGGTTCTTCCGCAATGTCATCTTGTGCGGAAACCAAAGCCAAGTCGGCTAAGAAATCAACATACCGGTCACTGTCATCTTCTTCAGCTTCCCAGCGATCATCAAATTGTTGGGTCACAGACAAAAATTCCTCGACATTTTCAAGTCGTGTTTCATTCTCAATTGTTTTTGTCTTTTTCAAACTAGCTTCGTAGCCAGATTGCTTTAAAATTTCTTTGGTTAATTCAGTTACGTTTAAAAACTCACGCATTTTTTGCAATCCACGAATCATGACGGCAAACTCTTGAAGCGATTTTCCAGCTTTACCAGAGATATTAGCAAGTGCTGAATTTTCAGCACCTTCAAGCATTGTCCAATTATTCATCTCTGAAAATTCACGTAATTTATCAACGCTACTTGCACCAATTCCACGTTTTGGCACGTTCACAACACGATCAAAACTCATTGAATCCTGATCGTTAGCAATTAACCGAATATAGCCTAAGATATCTCGAATTTCTAAACGTTCATAGAACTTATGTCCACCGACCATTTTGTAGGGAACATTAGATTTTAAGAACGTTTCTTCAATCACACGTGACTGTGCATTCGTTCGATATAAAATGGCAAAATCGCCGTAATTTAAATGGTTTTCTTTAATTTGTTCTTGGATTTTTTCAACCACATAATGTGATTCATCGTTTTCACTTTGACCACGATAATAAGAAATTTTCTCGCCGGCTTTATTGTCGGTCCAAAGACTCTTGTCACTCCGGTTTGTATTATTCCCAATTACTGAGTTAGCTGCGTCTAAAATTGTTTTTGTTGAACGATAATTTTGTTCCAATTTAACGACAGCGGCATTCGGATAATCTTTTTCAAAGTTCATAATGTTATCCATGTTCGCACCACGCCACCCATAAATACTTTGGTCCGCATCCCCAACAACACAGAGATTTTTGAAACGTTCAGCTAACATATTAACTAATGTATACTGTGCTTCATTTGTATCTTGGTATTCATCAACATGAATATATTGAAATTTATTTTGGTAGAAAGCTAACGTTTCTGGTTTTTCTTTAAATAAACGAATTGTTAACATAATTAAGTCATCAAAATCAACGGCTTGATTTGAACGTAATTCTCTTTGGTACGCCGTGTAAACTTTGGCAACCATTTGTTCAAACATGCTCGCAGCACGTTCAGCATATTCTGTTTCCGTTAATAAATCATTTTTGGCATTCGAAATAGCGCCCAAAAATGATCTTGGCGTAAATTTTTGTGGATCAATATTCTGTTCTCTTAGAATACGCTTTATTAAAGTCGTTTGTTCACCTGTATCAGTAATCGAAAAAGCACGATTATAACCAATTTGGTCAATATCGCGTCTTAAAATACGGACACAAAGTGCATGGAAAGTTGAGACCCAAACATCTTCAGCGCCTTTATCAAGCAACTTGTTAACACGTTCACGCATTTCTTTCGATGCTTTATTTGTAAACGTAATAGCTAAAACATTCCACGGGTTTACCCCTTTTTCTTCAATTAAATAAGCAACGCGATGCGTTAATACCCGCGTTTTTCCACTTCCGGCTCCGGCCATAATTAAAAGTGGTCCTTCAGTTTGTAGGACAGCTTCTTTTTGTTTGTTATTCATTCCGTTCAATAAGCTTTCAGTAGTCAAATTAGTCAACCCTCTCTATAAATCAGTCATTATTTATTATAGCAAAAAAACGTCTTAACTTCTTTAATTTTTGTTTAATAAATACTAGTATTAATCCATAAAAAAGGATGAATCACTTTGAATCGATTCATCCCCTCATTTATATTTAATTTATTGATTCTTTTTTATCCCAAATACCCGTATCTTCAATTTGGTTTAATGCTTCACGAACCGAATCAGACTGTACTAGGATATGACCAGCACGTTCCAATTTATGATTTTCTGGGTAACGATAAAAATGATAATACCAATTATTTTTAAGAACCCACTGCGTCTTTAAATCAGCCCGTTCTTCTTCCTTTAATGACACCATGACAGTCGGTGCGAGGAATTTAACTTTTGATAATGGTAACCCACAAATTGCACGCAAATGTTGTTCATACATTGTAACATTAGTCGCCTTATCGAAAACATAACCCGATTGGTGCATGGCAGGTACAATGCGTTTCACATAAATCGTACCAGATTTCGTAACAAAAAAACCGATTTCTAATGCGCCGGTGTAGTCCAAATTCTCCGTAATTTTAATGGCAATTTTGTGAATTTCAGCAGAAATTTCAGAATCCAGATTAGCCGGTACAATCGATTGGTGTAATCTATGATCACGATACTTATTCTCAACTGCTGGAAAGAAATTAATTTCCTTACCATTCTTAATTAACACCATCGAAATTTCTTGCTCATAAGGTATCCATGACTCTAAAATATAAGTTCCACGTTCAACTAGATAAGCTGCGTCAGAAATATCGGCTTGAGTTTTAAGCACACTTTGATAACTCTTGCCAAATCCTTTTTGAATGGGTTTTAATACACTTGGATAACCAATTGAAAGCACTGAATTATACACGTCTTCAAGTGATACAATCGTTTCAAAAGGCGGAATATTAACATTTATTTGATCAAAAAACGCTCTTTCTAATAAGCGATCTTGTACAATTTCTAGCGCGTCATATTGTTGGGGAACGTAAGTATATTTTGAAATGTATTCAATGACTTCCGAGCTGACGTGTTCAGACTCATACGTCACAACATCTGCTCGTTCGGCAAATTCTTTCAATTTATCTTTATCGTTCATCTTACCCACAACGGAATAATCCGCTAATTGAAGCGTTTCACTGACTTCATTTTGACTATATGCTGCGATTTTGAATCCTAAATTTCTTGCAGCCATGGCCAACATTGCGCCCGTTGGACTATCACCAATTATTCCTAAAGTACTTCCAGGAAAGATAACTTTTTTCTCCACTATATGTTCACTACTTTCTACTTTGGCTTTATACTCTTAATCATACTGGTATCATGTGGGGCAAGCAAGGTTTAACCTTCTTTATTTAACAAATTTATAAGAAAATAAAAAGAACGCAATTTGCGTTCTTTAAGTCAATTTAATCTTCAAAATGAACTTGATCACCATCGAATGATGAGATTTTAGCAAGGGCTTCTAAACGCACACCACGTTTATGAATTAATTCGGCACCTTTTTGGAATGATTTTTCAATCACAATTCCAATTCCAGCAATCTCTGCCTTAGCTTCATCACAAATTTTAAATAATCCCTCGGCTGCCTGACCATTTGCCAAGAAATCATCAATAATTAGAACACGATCGTTTTCGCCTAAAAATTTATTGGCAACGGCAATCGTATTTTCAACTTTCTTCGTGTACGAGTAAACAGAAGCAGAGTATAAGTCATTTTGCATAGTAATGCTCTTATTCTTACGTGCAAAAACAACGGGTACGTGGAATTGTAAACCAACAAATACGGCTGGGGCAATACCAGATGATTCAACCGTCAAGATTTTAGTGATTTTTTCATCCTTGAATAACTTAGCAAATTCTTTACCCATTGCCATCATTAAATCGGGATCAACTTGATGATTCAAAAATTGGTCAACCTTCAATACATCTCCTGGTAATACAATGCCATCCTGCATAATTCTGTCTTCTAAAAGTTTCACGTGGGTTACGCTCCTCTTGTTATTATATTTTTTTGGGTATAAAAATAGCTTTTCCACTTCGGTAATAAGTAAAAAAGCTACATTCCGGTTTTGAATGACTTAAGAATAACACAAAATGAGGATAAATTCAATTTGAATCCGCTCATTTATCGTGACTCTACCTGTCATAAACCGATTTATTTATCATATTGATCTAAATTATATTGTTTAATGATATCCGTTAATTTAGTACTGTAATCATTATCTGTTGCATAACCATCAACAACCAATGCCGCTGCAGCATCTTCGTATGTTGCTGCCGATAAAACGTCCGCAAATTGTGTCTTATTCCATGTATTTCCATTTGCTAACAGTTTTGAATGAGACATAATTGCCTCATCCCAGTCTTTGAACACAATAAACTTAGCAGTAACTGTTTTCCATGTACCATCTTTTTCTTGTTCTTTAGTTTTAAAGTCTTTGGCGCGTGCACCAGTTCCTTTAATGCCAAATAGGTTATTGTAGTCCTTAGCTAGTGAACTTGTGCCCCAATCTGATTCTAAGATAGCTTGCGCAATTGTGATGCTGGCAAATACTTTATATTGTTTACGCATTTTTTGTGCTTCAGGTGCAACCTTTTTAATAAAAGCTTGCTTTTTAGCCGCTTCAGCTGCTTTCTTAGCTGATTCGCTAGCCTCAATTTTTGAAGTTGATAACGATGTTGCAATCGATTCATCACGAGCAACATTTTTTTTATGAACATTCATTGAAACGACCACTGTAATGATCCCTACAATTAGAATTAAAACGATAATATTGGCAACTTGAATTTTCCCATTCTTAACAAAAATTCCCCGAACATTTTTCTTTTTCATCAGTACACGTCCCCTATGCTTTTAATTGTTTCACTTATTTTACCCTAATTTTATCTTTAATACCATCGTATTTTTTCTCTTTTAAGTAAATTTCTGTTAAACTTAACCTATTCTTAAATGTGATAGGAGAGCAGTTATGACAAAAAATTTGAACTGGGGAATTATCGGACTCGGTAACATTGCCCACAGCTTCGCAACTTATTTTGATCAACCATTTGGTGACATTTATGCAGCAGGATCTCGTGATTTAGAAAAAGCGCAGACTTTTGCAAATGAATTTAATATTCCACATGCTTACGGTAGTTATGAAGACTTATTAGCTGATAATAAAATTGATATCGTTTACATTGCAACGCCTCACAATTATCACATCGAAACAATTCTGGCCGCACTAAATGCTGGCAAGCATGTCTTGAGTGAAAAAGCCATTACGATGACTAGTGCTGAACTCAAGCGAGCAACTGATTTGGCCGAAGAAAAAGGGTTAATCTTACAAGAGGCAATGACCGTTTACCATATGCCACTTTACCAAAAAATCATTGAAATTGCTGAAGAAAATAAACTTGGCAAATTAAAAATGGTTCAAGCTTCATTTGGTAGTTTTAAAGAACCAGATCCAACAAACCGTTTCTTTAATCCCAACTTAGCTGGTGGCGCATTATTAGATATTGGTGTTTACGCTTTATCTTTCGTTCGTCAATTCATGACAGCAACACCGGAAATCACGGGTTCAGCTATGAATTTATTCGAATCGGGTGTTGATGAATCTGAAACGATTAGTTTACGAAATGCTAATGATGAAATGGCCAATGTTTCATTAACTTTTAGAGCCAAAATGCCTAAAATGGGAATCGTTGCCTACGAAGGTGGCTATTTCACCGTTTATGATTATCCTCGTGCTAACAAGGCAACACTTGTGTTTACCGATGGTTCAGTCAAAGAAATTATAGCTGGCCATTCAAAACAAGCAATGAATTATGAAATTAAAGACGTTCAAGACATGGTCTCTGGTGAATTAGATCCAAAGCCATTCTTAGAAAAAACGGTTGATGTCATGTCAATCATGACGCAAGCACGTGAACAATGGAACTATAAATATCCATTTGAAAAATAAATTCGCTCAAAAAAGTTACCAACACAAATTGTTGATAACTTTTTTTAATTCCATGCTACACTAAAAGAAAAGAGTTGGGGTTAACTATTTATGAAACGAAAAAAACGTGTCATCCAAAATAAAACGCGAAATTATCTGATAGGACTTGCAGTCATTATCGTCCTCTCACTTTTTGGTAGTAAATTACCTAGTTCTGTTAAAGATTTGTTACAAACAAATGACCACCAAACTTCAACAACTGTTAAAAAAGGGTCAGGAACGGCAAATACAAGTTCCATTAATAGTGGTAAAGCTGTTAAAGGAATTATCGATAATAAGAATCCGACATTTTCAAAAAGTGATTTGGCAGACTCTTCAAATGGCTGGATTAAATATGGCGCGTTAGATTCACTTGGCCGTGCAACGCAAGCGAATGCACTTTTAGTTAAATCCTTGGCGTCTCGAGGAACATCTGCCGACCCTGCGATTCGACCAACTGGTTTCGTTTCCGGTCAATCACCCTACAACCATTCTCGTGGCCATTTAATTGGTCGCCAATTAGGCGGTAGTGGTGATAAAAGAGAAAATCTTGCGACCTTATATCAAAATCCTGTCAATACGCCTTACATGACTAAATATGAAAACGCAGTTCGCGCGGCAGTCGATAAGGGCGACCACGTTCGTTACCAAGTCACACCTATTTTTTCTGGTAAATCACTCTTCCCGAAAGCAATACAAATGCAAGGTAAAAGTACAACTTCTTGGGGAAATATCAATTTCAATGTTACCATCCTAAACAAACGTTAAGTCAAAGGAGTGTGGTATTCATGTTTACAGAATTAAAAAGTCAGTTAAACGATTTAGCCCCACAAACGCTACAACAATTATTACTGGATAAGAGCATTCGTCAAACAAACGATGGTTACATACAATTTCCTGGTCAGTCTCTTCAAACTCAGTTTCAAGAGACCATGAACTTTTTAAAATCACCCGATACCCTCTCTTTGAACTGGGACGATGTTCGCATTCTAGGTCAGACAATTGACGGTGACTACTTGGCCGGTGACCAAAACGAAACGACCTTCTTCATCCCTAGTAGTTTGCTCGCAGATGATACCGAAATTCATCAAATGTCTGTAATCGATGCGTTGATTGCTTTAGAAACCGGTAAGCTGGATTCAGCAATCATTTCTAAATTCAATTAAAAAAGTTGTTAACAGACAAAAATTGGGTCCGCAATATCTGTTGTGAGTAATAGAATTAATATCTATTGCGCACAACAGATATTTTTGTATAATGATAAAAAAGACCTAAAACCCACAAAACTTTTATAGAGTCATAATATTTTATACACTTAAGATACATACAAAAAGGTTCTAATCACTAAGTGACTAGAACCATAATTATTTATCTACCAACAACAGTTGACGAAGAGTCCGATTTTTTGAGGACTTTTATCGCGGCCCTTTTTTATGTTCAGATATTCACTACAGAATTCATATTTTTATTTTACGAAATCAAGATATAAACTATACTTTACCGGATTCTCAAGTATTAGATTCATCGTTACAACGTCTTTTAATTCTTCTTTAACGAGCATCTTTTCTTGCTTTACCGACTGTTGATCCACATTTACCATACCCAGATAATAATATTGACTTCCTTCGTCGTCACTTTTTTTAACAAATAACGGCATTATAACTTCTCCTAATCGATTTCCTTCTACTATTTTTACGACTTCCGGAGAGTCTAATTTTCTTGGATGCCTTGTAAACATATGCATTATGCCACTATTCAGAAATTCATCTTCATACATCGCTACAGTCTCTTTATTATCTTGTTTTTTATTGTATGTAATAAATAATGGACATGTCCCATATTTATTCTTATAACCATACATTGTTGAGGATTCATCTGATTCCCAATTCAGTAAGCGGCATGCATCCTTTCGGGTATACTTTTTACCAATTGTTAACATCTCAAATTGATTATACTCACTTGCTTTCTGAATTCCTGTATTAATTGCATCATCAACAAACCAAGAAAAGTCTGCTGATTCTTGATAACTTCTATAAATATCATCGTTCAAAATATATTTTTCATTTTCCTCTATGACAATTGCTTGATCGTTATATTTTTTCGATACAGCTGCCGTGTAAAATTCCAATGAAAGTATCTCTAACATACTCTTAAGAGTTGCATCGTCATGTCTTATATTTTGCTCTTCTAACGTTTGAATGAAGGTTGGTTTTTCTAGTTCTCCTTCATTTTTTAATAACATTTGTATTAGCAAAAGTTCATGAATACGATATCCATTCACCAATTCTTGCGACACAAATGATAAAATCGCATTTTCACCTGATTTTACATGATATTTCTCACCCATTTTTGTTAAAAATTTAAAATGGTTTTCAAATTTATTTAATAGAACAAGACTATCTACGGACCCCATCAAACTAAAGTCAGAAAGTCCAGGAACTCTTCCTAATCTATCTTTTAGATCCCGGTAATCTTCTCTTAACTGTACTAACGAATCTAACGTACTCTGATTAATAGACTCATAGATACGTTCTTTAGCAATTTCAGAAAAATTTATCGTTGATATCCCCATAATCTGGCTCGTTCGTAATCTTCCCCTGAGAATATCTTTACTTCTCGAATTATCTCCGGTTAGTGCTATCGGAATAAGGTAATTATTTTTATAATTTCCTATAAAATCAATTACCGTAACATATTCCTTACCCTCAAATTTACGAAGACCTCTTCCCAACTGTTGGACAAAAACAATACTAGATTGTGTATTTCTAAGCATAACAACTTGATTCACACACGGAATATCAATACCTTCGTTAAAAATATCCACAGTTACAATATAATCAAGTTCTCCTGCCTCGAATTCTGCTATAATTTGTTCCCGCCTTTCAATTGAATCCTCTCCAGTTAATGCAACAGTCCTATATCCCTTGTCAGTCATTATTTGAGCGATTTCATATGCTTCGTCTTTCATGCTACAAAAAATTAATCCATGAACAGATTCTCCGGAATAACCATAATAATTAATCTGTTCTTCAACATAATCCATTCGTTCTTGTGATACTAATCGTTGTAATATATTGTTATCCGTTTCGATATTATCTTTCCATTCATAATCTGTAACACCGATATAATGAAAAGGGCACAACATGTCTTCTTCTAATGCATCTTGTAATCTGATTTCAAACGCTAAATTATAATCAAATAATTCATAAATATTAAAGTCATCCGTTCTTTCAGGAGTAGCAGTCATCCCCAATAAAAAATCGGGCTTAAAGTACCCAATTACACGACGGTAACTATTAGCCCCAGATTTATGAGCCTCATCAATAAGTATATAGTCAAATTCTTCTGGATCAAAGCTGTTCAATCGTTCCTCTTTTGAGATAGTTTGTATCGTTGCAAATAAAAATCTTGCATTTTTGTCTTTTATATTACCTGAAAATAATCCATATTGTTCTCTCGGTCCACCCAGAACTTTATGAAAACTCTCTATTGCTTTTTTCAATATCGTTTCGCTATGTACAATGAATAAAAAACGATCTGGATTATATGCTTTTACATCAAACGCACCAAGATATGTTTTTCCAGTTCCCGTTGCGGAGACAATTAATGCCTTATTTTTTCCATTTATTCTGATCTCTTTTAAAGAATTTAGAGCTTCGATTTGCATCTTATTTGGTTTTATAACTTCATAAGTTGCTTCTGTCTCTGCAATACTATCTGACGTTTCGATTGTATCTCTATATTGAATTTCTTTATACAATAACTCATATCTGTCTATCCAATCATTTGTTAAATATGATGCTGAAGCCCATTGTTTTTCAACTTCTGTAATGACTTGCTCTGTTAAATCTGCATTTTGGTAAGATGTAAGTCGAATATTCCATTCATAATTTTTAAGCATTGCTTGTTCTGTTAAATTAGAACTACCAATAATAATTGATTGATACTCATCTTTATTAAAAATATAGCCTTTAGCATGAAAAGAAGACTTTTGATCTAATATTTTAACTTCAATATTCGGAATTTTTAATAACTCCCTAAACACCTTAGGATGGTTGAATGATAAATAAGTGGAAGTAATAATTCGTCCTCTTATACCTTTTAATGCTAAATCGGCAAATTTCACTTTTAAATCAGTTAGCATACCTTCTGTCACGAAAGCTACTGCAAATGTAAATGATTGGCAGGTTGATAATTCTTCATCAATATGTGTTTTCACATAATCATCAGCTGAGTTAAATAAGAGCTTAGGTGCATACTCATCCTCTAATATATATTTGTCTTTATCCATGAATCCAGCAAGAACAGCATTCTTCATTTGATGGTATAAATCAGTCATTTTTTCTCCTTAGATAAAGCTTAATTTAGAAAGATCACTACTTTTTATTTCCTCAACGGCGGGGAGATCTGCTGGTGCCCAAGTTAAATCATAGAGACTAGACTGCATCATCCACCTCATATCACTATGTGCTACATGGCCATAACTTTCTTCAGCAAACTGTGCGTAAAAAACAGTTAAATGAACAATTCCAAAAGAATATTCATATTTTTCAGTATCAGCTACTTGCTTACCAACTAATATTGACGCACCAAGCTCTTCCTTGATTTCACGTTTTATAGCATCCTGTGGTGTCTCACTTGATTCAACTTTGCCACCTGGAAATTCCCATAATGTGCCCAAAATTCTATTTTCTGAACGTTTAGTACATAATATTTTCCCATCTTTTATAATTGCAGCCCCAACAACATATATATCTTTCATTCTAGATCTCCTCAACATATTCTTATTCTCTTCATATTATCATTCTGATCATTCAAGATCTATAGATAACCCTGTTTGAAGTAACCCAAAAATTTTTTAATATCAACAAAAAAAGGTCTAATCACTAAGTGATCAGAACCTTCATAATATTATCGAACAACAATAGTTGACGAAGAGCCAAATTTCGTTGCCAACAACTTTTTTATTTTTTAATAAGTGTTACTAAATCAATTAAATCCGGCAATTCTAAGTAAGGAGCCTCTCGTTCAAATCCTTGCTTTTGATCACGATTTATCCAGATTTTTGACCAACCCAGTTTTGTTGCAGGGACAATATCCCACCAATAACCTTTAGCAATATGAACATGATTTTCATTTGTAAATGCCAGTTTTGCTTGCACCTGCTTAAAGAAATTTAAATCTGGTTTATAACAATGCATATCCTCAGCCAAAAACACACCATCAACTACGCCATCAAATTGTTCCAAATGTTTATCCATAAATCGATGCATCGTATTAGACATCAAATAGATTTGATGTCCTTGTTCCTTTAGCTTCTTTAGAGCCGGTAAAACATCAGGATGTAATTTAAAGTTAAAATGAATTGCAATAAGATTATTATATTCACCCTTAAAAAAATCCGTTTTAAGTTCAAAATCACAATACTCTAAAATCTGTTTTAAAATTCGATCATAATCCTGGTATGGTTCACCATACATTAATCGATCCTCATACATCGTAAATATGTCTCTTGCATGTTGTCCATCAACACCGTGTTCTTTTGCCACTTTTTCAATATACTCATAAATAATGTCACTATTCAACAATGTTCCATAACAATCAAATGTTAAAATACTCATCGCTCATTGCACCTAACCTTTTCGAACTAATTTTTGTAGCGGTGCTGCAATTAGTGGCGCGACAACCCCTGCTAAAATCATTTCTGGCACACCATTTGTAACAACTAATCCCATAATGTAAGGTAATAATTGTCCCATATCAACTTTATAAAAGTTAGCTGCTTGACCGTGATACAGCAAGTAAATCAGTCCTAACACTAAAACAGTATTAACTAATGAACCTAATACGGAGGCAATGACCATTGCTAATGTCTTATTTTTCCACCATTTATATATAAAGTAGAAAACTACTGCCGTGACAATACCAATCAAAATTCTCGGAACAATTGATACGATTGGATTGGTGAACACAATTGGCGCAATTGGACTTGTTGGCGATACAAAAGCTCTAATAAAAGTAATTAATCCCCAAACGCCACCGACAAACGCTCCATCCTTCCAACCCAATACCAACGCGGCAACGATAACTGTGATATGAATGGTCGTAATACTCAATGGTCCAACTGGAATATATCCGAATAATGGCACAAAATTCTGAACGATAACAATCGCAATAAATAGCGCTAAAATACTCATATGATACGTTTTATTATTAGTTTTCATGTTTTTACTCCTACAATTTTAATGGGTCTCACTAATGCTCCTTCATTATAACTGATTTACTTGTTGTTGCCATTAATATGCAAAAAAATAGTGCATCAATGATTATGGAGTTCATCATCAATACACTATTTAAATACTTAAGTCTTACATAAATGAGATAAGTGTCGTTAGAATTGGGACAACGATGATAAATAGAATTGTACTTGAAGTCACAATATTCGTTGCATATTTAACATCCCCATGTGCTTCATTAGCCAAGATTGGTAACACAGCTAACATAGGTGTAGCTGATTGAATAATCAACGTTTTTTGTAGTAATGGTGCTAAATCTGCACCAGTTAAGTGTGTCCCTAAAAGGATAACAGCAATCAAAATGATTGGTGATAAGACAAAACGTCCTAATAAAGCGACGATTGTATCACGATCAAATCTGATACTCTTCAATCCAGCTTTAGCTAACACAATACCAATATAAATTAATGATAATGGTGTCACTAATCCACCAACATAACCTAATGTCTGGCTAATAAAATCAGGAACTGGAATTGCAAGAATCAAGAAAATTAAAGCAACGATGAAACCAACAAGTGGCATTGGGATAACTTTTGCCCAGTTAATTTTCTTTTTCGTTTTATCTGATTTGTCTTTTGTTGGATCATCATTTGAAATTAAGAAAACACCAAATGCCCATGTTGATACTGTATTAATAATATAGTAAACAAGGAAATATGAGATACTCTTTTCGCCAAACAAAGCAACGTTTAGAGGTAAACCAATGAAGATTGTATTTGCATTAACAACAGCATTCATGAAAATACCACGACGACCTGGTCTGATGTTCAAAATATGAACAAGTGCCCATGCAATTAAGTAACCGATAATAACAGCGATTGCTGGGTAAAGTAAACTACCCGACAAGGCAACTAATTGATCACGTTTTAGAAATTTTAAAACAGAAACGAAAATTGATGCGGGTAAAGCAATTTTAGTAATTAATGATGAGATATTGCCACCAAATGAATCGGCGAACCATCCTTTAACTTGTAAAATGTAACCAAGTAACATCATCAAAACAACAACTAAAACACTTTGAATTGATTGGAAAAATACCATAATTAATTATCCTTCTCTCTACACTTTTTTTAGTACTTAGGAGTCCATTTCATATCTGCAACAGCTTTTTTAACGTCCGTAATTGCTTCTTTGTTTAGTTTTTGGTCGACGACACTTTGGGCAACGACTTCAGCAATTGTTTGTGAAAATTCTGCTAAATGTGTCACTGGTGGCAATACAGCAGCGCCAACGGCTGTCGTATCAACGATTCCACCTAAAGCATGACTAGCTTGTGATAAAATTTCACCATTAACTCTTGAAGATGTTGAAGCGATGATACCAAATCCAAGACCTGGGTACATAAGTGCATTATTTGCTTGACCAATTTGGTAAGTAACACCTTTATAATCAACATTATCTGCTGGAATACCTGTAGCAACTAAGGCTTTACCATCAGTCCATTCAATCAAATCTTCAGCTTTAGCTTCTGCTAATTTTGTAGGGTTTGATAATGGGAAGATAATTGGACGTTCAACATGTGAAGCCATATCTTGAACGATTTCTTTCGTAAATGTACCAGGTTGTGTTGATGTACCAATCATAACAGTTGGTTGAACAGCTGTGACAACTGCTTCTAAAGTTGTTAATTCATCAGCGTTAGCGAATTCTGAACGTTTATGCGTAAATTCTTTTTGGCCAGGTGTTAAGTCTTCTGTATCATCGAACAATAAACCTTGTTTGTCGACTAAGAAGAAACGTTTGCGAGCATCTTCTTCTGAAACACCGGCGCGTTTCATTTCATCCATAATTTGGTTAGCAATACCGACACCGGCAGTACCAGCACCATAAGTAACGATTGTTTGGTCAGCAATTGAACCTTTAGTGATACTTAGAGCACCTAAGATACCAGCTAAAACAACAATCCCTGTGCCTTGAATATCATCGTTAAATGTTGTGATATCATTTTGGTATTTTTCAAGAATATTAGCAGCATTTGAGCGACCAAAATCTTCCCAATGTAATAATAATTCTGGGAACAAGCTCTTTGTACTTTGAACAAAACCATCAACAAAGTCATAATATTTATCGCCAGTTACACGAGCATGTTTGTTACCAAGGTATAATGGGTCATTCATCAATGTTTCATTATTTGTACCAGCATCAATAGAAACAGGTAATACTTGTGAAGGATCAATTCCAGCAGCAGCTGTATAAACCATTAATTTACCGATTGCGATATCAACACCGTTGACACCCCAGTCACCCATGCCTAAAATTCCTTCGGCATCAGTTACAACAACTAAACGAATATCGCGACCGGCAGCAGCGTTTTTCAAAGTTGCTTCGATATCTTCTGGATGATCAATTGATAAGAAGGCAGCATTTTGTGGGTTAACGTAGATTTCATTGTATTGTTCGATTGAGTCAGCAACAACTGGATCATAAACAACGGGCATGAATTCGGCAACATGTTGTCCCATCAAGTAGAAGAATAACGTGCGGTTTTCGTTGAACAATTCCATTAAGAAATGGCGTTTTTCAAGACCTGATTCTTTACTTAAATATTGTGCATAATTTTGTGTAGCTTGTTCTTCGATTGTTTGAACTTGGGCTGGTAACATACCAACAAGTCCTAATTCACGACGTTCTTCCATTGTAAAGGCTGTTCCTTTATTTACAAATGGGTTATTTAACATATCTTGTGCTTTTGTCATAATTGATTCCTCCATTTATTTATCTGTATTTAGTTTTCTCTGTTACTTACAAGAGCAAGGATACACCCCACTAAAAATTATAGTCAAACGTATGCTATACTATAAATATTATTTATATGACAATTAAAAAAGCCTATTTCAAGGGGATTATAATGAACATTAGAGATTTAGAATATTATCAACAAATAATTAATTTAAGAAATTTTTCAAAAGTTGCTAATTATTTTTCAGTAAGTCAGCCCACAATTACAACTTCCATGAAACGGTTGGAGGCAGAACTCGAAACAACCTTAATTATTCGTGACCAATCACATCGGCAAGTTTTATTCACGCCTAGCGGAGAACAATTTGCTGAACACGTTAATATCATTCTAGGAGAGTTGAAAATTGCGAACCAAGAAATTGAACAACTTAAAAATGAACGCGTTCGCTTTGGTCTACCTCCTATTATAGGAACATACTATTTTCCACAGATTGTGGGTAACCTTTTCAAATCGGGATTGATGGACCATCTCGATACCGTAGAAAATGGGTCACAAGTCCTACTTCACCAGTTAATAAATGGTTCCCTAGATATGGCCTTACTAGGGTCAGTTGAACCGATTGAAGATAATCACCTAATAGTTAGGCATTTTGCGTCTAAAAATTTTAAGATTATTGTCAGTAAGCAACACCCGCTTGCCTCAAGAGAATCCGTTAAGTTTGCCGAACTTCGTAACGAAAAATTCATTATGCAAAATGAGGGCTTTGTTCATCCGATTGCTTTTAAAGAACTAACTACTAAGAATCACTTTAAACCAAAAATCATTTATACAACAAGCGACAGTCAGATTATAAAAAAAATGGTTGCCGAAAATATCGGAGTCGGATTTTTAACAGAGCTTGCCTTAGATCCATCAGACAACTTAGTTGCGCTTCCTTTATCAGAGCCGGATCAACCCAAATTTTTAATGTCACTTGTTTATCGTACGAGTCATATTTTGACGCCAACCCAAGCAAAATTAATCGACGTTTTAATCGATCCTTCCATATAGTTAGAAACAAAGAGCAGCCGACATTTTAAATGTGGGCTGCTCTTTAATCTTATTAAGCTTCTGGTAAATCCAATGTTTCGATTTTTGAATCTAATACTGGGGCATCATCATCAGCTTTTTTTGCTTTTTTAGTTGTTTTCTTTGGCGCTGTTACTTCTTCTTTAACTTTTTTAGCGGGTTCTTCTTCAGGTGCAAATATTTTTGCACGAACTTCTTGATCCATTTCATGCAACATTTCGGGTTTTTGTTCCAAAATATTAACAACATTTGGTTTACCTTGACCTAAACGTTCACCATGATATGAGAACCATGAACCAGCTTTTTCAGCAATCCCATTTTCAACCGCAAGGTCTAAAATATCAGCTGTTGCTGATATACCTGAACCATACATCATGTTTAATTCAGCAATTTTAAATGGTGGTGCGACTTTGTTTTTAACTACTTTAATCGTTGTTTCATTTCCGATGACATCAGTACCATCTTTAATTTGTCCGCGACGACGAACATCCAAACGGATTGTTGCGTAGAATTTCAAAGCACGACCACCTGGTGTTGTTTCGGGGCTACCAAACATAACCCCAACTTTTTCACGCAATTGATTAATGAAAATAACAGTTGTTCTTGTCTTATTAATTGAACCGGCTAATTTACGGAGTGCTTGTGACATCATACGAGCTTGTAACCCAACATGAGCGTCACCCATTTCGCCTTCAATTTCAGCACGTGGCACTAAGGCTGCAACTGAATCAATAACAACAAGATCAACGGCGCCACTAGATACCAAGGCATCTGCAATTTCTAATCCTTGTTCACCAGTATCTGGTTGTGATAATAGTAATCCATCAATATCTACACCTAATGCTGTAGCATATGCAGGATCCATCGCATTTTCAGCATCGATATAAGCCACTGTACCACCATTTTTTTGCACTTCTGCAGTTGCATGAAGTGCAATCGTCGTTTTACCAGAACTTTCTGGTCCGTATATTTCAATAATACGGCCTTTAGGGAAACCACCTACACCTAATGCGTAATCCAATGATAAAATACCCGTTGAGTTAACATCAATCTTCGTATCGGCCTTGTCGCCCATCTTCATGATAGCGCCTTGTCCGAATTCTTTTGTAATTGCTGATAACGCTTTTTCTAATGCTGCTTCGCGTTCTTTACCGTCTTTTCTCTTACCGTCTCCGGTTGCAATACTTCTATTAGCCATAGTTAGTAACCCATCCTCTCAATAGTAGAACATCTGTTCGTTTCTCTTTACTTATCATACCCTATTCATTTTTATATCGCAAGCGTTAAATCATTTTTGCCGAAAATAAAAAGAACGATGTCATTATCGTTCTTCATAGGTATCGATCCATTAAATTATAGCTAATGCTTATTAATTAAGTACGCTATTTTTGCCAGAATAATTTATTATTATAAATTTATTCCATTGCTTCAATTTGATTAATTGTTTCTTTTAATACGCGTCTAAAAGTTGCTAGATCTTTACCCGTCACTTGTTCCTCTAGTTTGCTCTCTAATTGATTCCAAAAATCGTTATCAACAGCCGTCAACTCTTTATACTTATCTGTTACAACCAGGTGAATCACCCGTTTATCTGAAACGTCTGCCTTTTTCACCACTAACCCTAACATGATTAGCTTTTTTAAATGGTAATTCGTATTTGGTGTTGATTGATTCAACAATTTTGACACTCGTCCAATTGTTGGATTTTTTAACTGCTCAATCGCGTTCAAATAGTATATGTCAATTGTCCCCAGTTGCTTAATATCCATAAGCCCGTCTTGCTTCCCGTATAAGCTCAACAGCTGATTTAATTTATTAAAAGTTCCGCTTAGTTCAATCATCTTGACCCTCCTAATTTTACTCACGCTTAGTCCCCACCCAAAACAAAGCAAATAATCATCAATTTCTAATACTTAAACACTCATTTTAATTATTATAGAGTAAATAGAGGGGTACATACAAGTAATATGTTCCCCTCTTCGTTCTTAAATCATAAAAATCATGAAACCGTTTAACCTTCTGTAACCGTAGGGCCTTGCCAGCTAAGCATTCCCCCGTATACATCGACCACGTTGTTTCCTTTTTCGTACAAAAGATCAGCAGCTTGCGCGCTACGTTGTCCTGATCGACAAATGATGTATGCTTTACCATTTAACTCATAATTATCAATTTCGCCTAGTGGGACATTAATTGCATTTGGAATATGTCCTTCAGCAAATTCGTAATCTTCACGAACGTCAATAATCTGTGGACTTTCTGACAGTAATGCTTCAAGTTCTGTCGTTGTGATTGTTGGAATTTCATCTTCAAAGTTCATATTGGTTACCCCATTAATTTAGTTGGTATCTTTTACTGCCGTTTAAGGTAGTTTACAAGAGCTCACTCTACCTGTAAAGCACTAAAAAAGCCACTCCAAGAAACTGAAGTGACCGTAATCTTACCTATTTTTAATGAATCATATCGTGTATCACATGTTGTTGTGCAGCGATATTCTTTTTAACTGCTTTTCCAATCATCTTCATAAATGAAGTATGGACGCTTTCCGTTGAATGATCATGTGCCAAATATTGCCATGTTGAAATAATTAATAATAATGATACAAAAATCAACAGGAATCCGGCCATTAAACAAATTGCTTGAATGGTTTTGAATCCACCAACAAAGACAATCCCGAATGAGAATAACATAAAGATTGCCATCCAGACCAAGCGATTAAATAAACTTGGTTGTTGTGCTGGTCCAAGTTTTGTACTGGTAAATGCCGACACAATGTATGCTGATGAAGAAATGGTGGTTGCTAAGAAAATAAAACAGGAAATTGCGTATATAACTAACATGACATATTTAAAAGGCAACGTTGAAATGACTTGCGCGATTGCTGCGGCCTGACCGTAAACATTCAAGGTATGAATAAGGTCAACGGCTCCACTTTGCTGAAGATAAAGTGAGTAGCCACCTAAGATTGCATAGAAACTCATACAGCCTAATGCGCCATATGCTAACATCCCTAAAATAACTTGGCGAATCGTTCGGCCACGTGAAATTCTAGCAATGAACAAGCCCATAAATGGCATGAACGTTAGCCACCAACCCCAATAAAAAATAGTTTCTGATTTAACAGGATCAACCGCATGGCCCAACCCTGATGCAGTCCCTGTACTCATTGCGACAAATTGTGTCACCATCAGTACAAGGCTATGTCCTTCTGATTTTAAAATATATAACGTTGGACCCACTAATAAAACAATTAATAAGAACCCAATTGCCGTCCAGATATGTGCTGAACTTAATCGGTCAATTCCGCCCTTAATTCCCTTGAACATTGTTAACGTAAAAATAGAAAACAAGACTACAAACAAGGCTAATTTTAACAAAATTGTATCTGGAACACCCGTTAATGTTGCGATAATTCGTGACAATACGGGGATTTCCATTCCGACTGATGAACCAACACCGCCCATAATCCCAAAGACAACTAGAAAATCAACAATTTTACGTAAGATTTTTTTATAAGCTTGGTCCCCTTTTAACATTGGGATGACATCACTGACACACATCACTTTTACTTTTTTTACATACATAACGTACGAAATAATTACGGCCGATGACGCAAACATCATCCAAGCCATTGGACCCCAATCGAATTGGCCCATCATATGTGCATTTTGATAATTAACGGGTGACATTGCTTTAGCGCCAAACAATGGTTGTTGCACGTAACGAAGTGGATCAACCATGCTAAGCATCAAAATACTAGCATCAATGGCAGTCGCAAAAACCATGCTTCCCCATTTAAAATCATTGTATGCGGGCTTTTCGCCTTTATTACCGAGTGTTATTCTACCGTAATGACTCAAGGCAATATATAAAAAGAAAACAAAATTGAGAATATATATGCCAAGATAAACCCAACTCAGATGAGCCGTAATGGCGTCCATTGCAGAACCCAATGCTAGCTTCAAACCTGACCCACCAAGCAATAATCCGACTGACACTAAAATAAATAGTGCCACGGTTGGTACAAACATTTTTTTATCGATATTTTGTTTTTCTAAAATAAAAAATTCCTCCTAAATTTAGAGTGCGCCTCGCACTCATCCCAACAACTTCACTTTTATTTGCACAAAAAAACACACTGGTACAGTTTCTCCACTAGGGATATCTGCACAGCGTGCTTGTTAGCTTGCCATCTTATACAAATACTCATAACGTTAATTAATAGTTAATATTCTATCGAATCGCTAACCTGGGCTCACGTCTCCATTATCATCTAGATAACGAATAATTCGTGCTGGGTTACCCGCAATTACGAGATCATCACCGAACGACTTTGTTACTACTGATCCGGCGCCAACTACGACACGGTCACCAAGCGTAACGCCTGGTAAAATCGTGACGTGTCCACCCATCCAGACACTATCGCCAACCGTAATTGGTTTACCCATTTCAACATCCGCGTTACGTAATTTTGCGGATAAGGGGTGTACTGGTGTGTAGAAGCCAACGTCTGGACCAATGTAACAATGATCACCAATCGTGATCGGACAAGTGTCCAACATCGTTAAATGGTAGTTCGCATAAAAGTGATTTCCGATATGAATATTAAATCCATAATCAAATTCGATTCCCGTTTCGGCCCAAAAGTCGTCACCGGAATCAGCCAATAATGCTTTAATATTTGTATTCTGTTGTTTATTATCGTCAAGTTGGTTAATTGTCAGCAGTTCTCTCCGAATTAGTTCTCGTCGTTCAACTAACTCCGGATCAAACTGCTCATACGGTTCACCATCTGACATCTTTTCTCTCTCAGTTTTTATCATAGTATAAGAATACCACTTATACAGTCGTTTGTTAAAATTACTTTTAAAATGGGACTTTATGGCATTTGTAATACAAACGTTCATGCCTATCATAACGCGCCTAAGCCCAATAATAAAAATAATGAATATAATTTTTTATGTATCATGAATTTCAATTTTTATCCACACAAAGGAACACCTTATCATAATTATCTCGTTCCCTGATAAGGCGTCCCTTAATTTTTACAATTGTCTTAACTTATTCTATCAACGAATCGTTGCGTAATTTGTTGTGGCCTTGTTATAACACCACCCACAACAGCTGAGAACGCGCCCATATTCAAGGCTTTTTTTACCTCTTCCGGCGTTGTTGTATGACCTTCCATAATCACGGGGATTTTAAGATTTTCAACCAATTTTTTTAATAATTCAAAATCTGGACTGTCTCTTTCATCCGTATAATCTGTATAGCCAGAAAGCGTAGTAGAAACCATGTCAAAACCATTTTTTTCGGCCATAATACCTTCTTCGTAAGTCGAAATATCTGCCATGACTAGTCTGTTTTTCGTATGAATTTTGCCGACTAAATCTGTAACGGATTCATGATTTGGACGATCTCGAACAGTTGCGTCCATCGCAATAATTTCGGCATCCGTTGTCAGTAACTCATCTACTTCCTTCATGGTCGCCGTGATATAAACTTCTGAATCAGGATAATCTCGTTTTATAATCCCAATTAACGGGAGATTCACCTGTTTTTTAATTTCTAAAATGTCGGCTACTGAATTGGCACGAATCCCAACGGCGCCACCTAGTTCTGCTGCCAAAGCCATTTTTCCCATAATAAATGAACTGTATAACGGTTCATTTTCAAGTGCCTGACAAGAAACGACTAGCCCATCTTTGATGTCATTTAAATTCATTATATTTCTCCTTTTCGTCGGATAAAACCTGTCTTTAAATATTTTGACCATTGGCTTCAATGACTTGCTTGTACCAATCAAAACTATCCTTCTTGTAACGTTTCAATGAGCCATTACCGTCGTCATCTTGATCCACATAAATGAATCCATAGCGTTTACTCATTTCGGAAGTCGATGCACTAATCAAATCAATGCAACCCCACATGGTGTAACCCATTAAATCGACGCCATCCATGACCGCCTCTTTCATTTGGATAATATGTTCCTCAAGGTATTTAATTCGGTAATCGTCGTGAACTTTACCATCCGCACCCAACTTATCAAGTGCGCCAATCCCATTTTCAACGATAAATAACGGCACTCGGTAACGATCCCACATTGCATTCAGCGTAATTCGTAACCCGACCGGGTCAATTTGCCAACCCCAGTCACTTGTTTCTAAGTATGGATTCTTTTCACCATTAATCATGTTCCCCAACGACGTGTCACCTGTTTTGCCAGCCGACGTGACCATTGACATATAGTAACTAAAACTAAGATAGGACACCGTTCCCATTTTAAGGATTGCCTCATCCCCGGGTTCCATTAAAATATGTACACTGTTTTCTCTGAAGTAACGGTTCATATATTCCGGATATTCACCACGGATCTGAACATCTGTGAAGAATAAGTTTAAATCATCATTTTCTTGAGCGGCCCGAACATCTGCCGGATTTGGCGTTGAGGGATAAGTTTGCATTCTCGCAAGCATACATCCCACCTCAAAATTAGGATTAATTTTCCGTGCTTGTTCAACGACCAATGCGCTAGCAATAAATTGATGATGAACTGCCTGATAACGAATTTGTAATTGTTCCTTTTCCGTTAATTCACTATCTACAGCGCCCGTCTCCATAAACCCAAATGAGCTAACGTTAATTTCATTAAAAGTTAGCCAATACCTAACTTTATCTTTGTAACGTTTAAGGACAACATCCGTATAGCGTGTAAAACTTGTGATTGTATCACGACTTGCCCATCCATTTTGTTTAATCGTCAAGTCGAGTGGCATCTCATAATGTGATAATGTCACAACGGGTTCAATATCATATTTTGCTAATTCATCAAAGACACGGTCATAAAAAGCCAATCCGGCTTCATTCGGTTCTGTTTCGTTACCATTAGGGAAAATACGTGCCCATGCCATCGACATTCTGTATGCTTTGAATCCCATTTCTGCGAATAATTTTATATCTTCTTTATAATTATGGTAAAAATCAATACCACGACGTTTTGGGTAATGGTCAGTGGTCGTATCAGCCATTGCTTCTTCAATAGCTTTCATTGTGACAGAACCCAAATTCATTTCAGTTCTTTTTTCAGATTTCCGAATAACTTCAGCAGTCGTCATCCCTTTTCCATCTAAATTCCAGCCACCTTCAACTTGGTTAGCGGCCGTTGCGCCACCCCATAAGAAACCATCTTTAAACCCTTTTGGATAATCTGTTTTATACATATCATTACACTCCTTCAAAGTTTTTTTGTCGTTCTTATGTACCATGTTGCCGTCAAAACAAGCTGATACTCATTTTTTTCAAAAAAAATTACCTATTGATAACCACAAAAAGTAGTTATCAATAGGTAACGCCTGATCTAATCAGTTACAGCCCTTATTTGACAAGATAAGTATACCAAATTAAGAAAGCGCTGTCAAAAGATATTTTGTCATCATTTATCTTGTCTAATTTTCTCAATCACTCGAATAATATCAAATGTATCTTGCAAACTATGTCTGTGAGATTCGCTCGCCCCAACTTCCACCAAATCAATAAAAGCCTGAATTTCAAGCGTCATATCATCCCCTGCAATAAAATAATGACGATCAATTTTTTGCCCATTCGTCAACGCAATCGTATAATCTTCAATTCTGTTATACATCGGAATTGTGATTTGGCCCCGTTGCCCTGAAATAATGGCAACCCGTTCTTTAGCTTCATTAATGGCCCCTTCGATAAAAGCCTGTACGCCATTTTCAAAATAAATAGTTGCCGAAAAACTTTCATCAATCCCATTGTGCATTTCCATTGTGGGATTAATTTTTTTAATGGGGGTTGCCACAATATCTAACACAAACCCAATTGGATACGTGCCAATATCATTTAAAGCCCCACCTTGGCCCTTTTGTAGTAAATATGAGGTTGGTTTTTGTTCCGGAATAGCGTTTGAACAGAAATTAGCCGATAACGTTTGAATGGGTCCAATTAAATCTAAGTCTTTTTTTAAATGATCCATCCCCGCGTTAAATTTCGTCTTGAATGCTTCCATAAATAATGTTTTGTTTTGCACCGAGGCAAGCTCAATTTTTTTCATATCAGCAGTTGTTAAAACGGCAGGTTTTTCACAAAAGACGGGTATTTTTAACGCTAATGCCTTTAGCGACCATTCTTTGTGCATCATGTGCGGTAAGGCAATATAGACACCATCAATCGTATCGTCCTCTAAAACGGCCTGATAAGAATCATAAACAGTTATACCAGGATTCTCTATTTTGAATCGGTCGTTAACGGCTAATGATTTCGATCCAATTGCCGTTACCCGTCCATTTTCTGTGTGTTGTATGCTGTTGAAAAAACGCTTCGCAATATTACCGTAACCAATTATGCCAAAATTCATGAGTATTCTCCGTTTCTTTTAAATCGCTTTCATTTAATTATAAATGACTTACTTGTTAAGTACCAATTTAATTTTGACCAAAAAAATAACGCTCAATAAATGAGCGCTATTTATTTAACCAACAAGTTCAATTTGATTACCTTCAGGATCTAGGATTACAGCTTCATAGTAGCCATCCCCAGTTATCCGAGGCTCGCCAATTACCTCTATCCCGGCAGCCTTGAAATCAACGACCATTTGGTCAACAATTGCATGACTGCCAACGGAAAACGCAAGATGCGCGTAGCCATGACCAGTCGGATAGCGCGTTGTAACGTCCGTTCTTGTCATAATCTCTAAACGGGCTTGACCGTCCGGAAAACTCATAAAATATGAAGAGAATCCTTTAGTGACATTATCATAACGTTCGCCAAACGTAGCGTTAAAGTTTGTCACGTAGAAATCGCGCATGCCTTCGAGGTCTGCTACCCATAAACCAATATGTTCAATTTTCATTTTTATGCCTCCGTTATTTCAGTTGGAAAAACCAATTCAAATTCTTCACATAAGACAGGCATTGTCTCGTCAAATGTTTTATTGACACTCTCTAAATCTTCTTCAAAAAAAGGTTGATGAACACTACGCCAACAAGCTAATGTCCGGTCACCTTCCCCTTCAAGAAAAGCATGCGCTTCTGTAACTTCGTTATATGGCGTCGTGTAGACTTTAGTTGTTTTCGTGATAGCCATCGGATTGTCTTTGTAGTCGACAATAACGTTATAATCGCCAACTTTAGGTATTGGTTCTTCATCAAAATATAGACCATAAGCTGATGACGTTGCTGTTTTAAGACCGTCCAGTACTAATTGACCCAACTCCAGCGACGTTTTTTTAGTGGCACCAAATGCCCATGCATCGTAGTTATCATGTTCAATATTGTTTGCCTTTTTAAATGCTTGCCAGTACTCATAAATTGTCATGTGAACTCTCCTTCAAGAATTTAATCTTCTGCGTTTAAAATATCTAAGAATAACTCGCCGTATTTTTCTAATTTACTTTCACCGACACCTTTAACGTCTAACATTTCTGTTAAGGTTTCCGGCATAATTTCGCACATTGAATATAACGTTTTATCAGAGAAAATAACAAATGGCGGTACGCCTTGTTCTTCCGCCAATTCACGACGTAATTGTCTCAATTCTTCAAATAATTCGTTATCTTCCGGTAATGCCTGTCGTACTTTAACGGCCATTTTACGGGTAACCTTTGTCTCGCCTTTCAAAACCCCAACACCATCAGCAGCAAGCTGTAAGACGGGATATTGTCCGCTTGACGCCTGTAAGAATCCCGATGCCACCAAATAATCGATTAATCCTGAAACTTCTTTTTGCGAACGATCTTTCATCAAGCCATAAGTGGGCAACTCATCAAATCTGAATTGCATGACCTTTTGTACCTTCGATCCAGTTAAAACCTGGGCGACCAAGCCTTTGCCAAAATGTTCATCCATACGTTTTACGCACGATAACACTTTCTGGGCGTCAATCGAGATATCTTGCGCATCACGCGTGTCCAGACAATTACTACAGCGACCACACTCAGGTGCTTCATCGCCAAAATAATTCACGATTGTCTGTTGTAAACATTGCTGCGTATTCGCATATTGCGTCATTTCTTGCAATTTAAGATATTCATGCTTCTTATTAATTTCATCCATCTCAGACTGATCAATAAAGAAATGTTGAATCTGAACATCTTTTAAATTAAAGAGTAAAACAGCTTCACTCGGTAACCCATCTCGTCCCGCGCGTCCAGCTTCTTGGTAATAAGCTTCCAAACTTCCCGGAATCTGAGCATGAATCACGAATCGAACATTACTTTTATCAATACCCATTCCAAAAGCATTAGTCGCAATCATGACTTGTACACGATCATACAAGAAGTCTTCCTGATTCTGACGACGTTCGTCTTCTTTCATACCACCATGGTACATTGCTACTTTAATTTTAGCCTTTTTAATTAATTTCGTTAACCGTTCAACTTCTTTTCGTGTACTAGCGTAAATAATACCAGATTGTTGCTTTTGCGCTTTCAAATAATCAAGTAAGAAGCGATCACTGTTTTGGTCTTTAACCACTTGAAAGGCTAAATTTTCACGAGAAAATCCCGTTTTGACTTCATGTACAATCGCAAGCCGTTGCATGATGTCTGCGGCCACTTGTGACGTTGCTGTAGCCGTCAACGCAATAATAGTTGGATTTGAACTCAACCGTTGAATTGTTTCTGTCAGCCGTAGATAACTGGGACGGAAATCATGCCCCCATTGTGAAATACAATGTGCCTCATCAATGGCTACAAGGTCAATTTTCAATTGTGATAAATCGGCCATAAATCCATCAGAATCCAAACGTTCGGGTGACACATAAAGTAATTTCACTTCGCCACGCGCAGCCTGATTGAAGCGTTCACGAACTTCCATATAGTCTAGCGTACTATTAATAAACGTTGCCGCAATCCCCATTTCATTCAAGGCATCAACTTGGTCTTTCATTAATGAGATTAATGGTGAAATAACTAACGTTAATCCATCCAAGATAAGCGCTGGAATTTGGTAACAGAGTGACTTTCCGCCACCCGTTGGCATAATCGCTAAGACATCTTCACCGGCTAGGATACCGTCGATAACTTCTTGTTGGCCTTGACGAAAATTATCGTAACCAAATTTTTCTTTTAAAACTGATTGTGGATTCATATGGCCCTTTCTCTTTGCTCATTTTCACGGATAATTCTCTAATACATAAATTATAGCATAGGTTATTTTTTCGGAATTAAAAAGAGGCCTTTCAAATTGAAAAAGACATCTAAAATCGTACTACAATTTCTTTTCATAGTAGACAATAACCGCGAATGAAATAAATAACAGAGTTGTATACAAGATTGAGAATGCCGCCCCAATCCACAAAAGGGTTCCGATTTTAAAAATTGCCCATAAAATAATGAACAACAGCGATAAAACAAAAATCATGTTATACGCAATTTTACCAATCATGGCATCAACTGATTTATCGATTAACTGATTACGTTCATCTTTTTCCTCAAGGTCATGTTCCTTCAATCCCTTTTTGGAAAAAGTGATATAGAATTGGTAACCCGCAATCAAAAAAGAACAAATAATAAAGAAGAGTGATTTCCCTAACTCTAACCAATCAAAAGTATTCGTGAAGGTTAAATTCGTTGTCCAAATTGTTGAAATTCCAATAATTGTAAAGAATATTCCGGTAATAAAATGACGATAACTATAAATTTTCATCTTAACTTTCCTCCAATGCTAAGTTTTCTTTTAGCTGAAATAAGTCTTCAATTCGACAATCGAATAATAAACTCAATCGATAAGCCAACATAATCGACGGTTTATACTTCCCTTTTTCAAGTGAAATAATGGTCCGACTTGAAACCTGGACTTTTTCAGCTAACTGCTCCTGAGTTAAATCAAGTTGTGTCCTGTATTGTTTAATTTTATTTCGCATGTTTGTTACCTCTCAGTATGAAATGAACTTCATGTGAAGTTAGCTTCATAATATAATTCTTTTTATTTGAAGTCAATAAAAAAAACCTTCTGGTTGGAAGGTTCTTGAGAGTAATTATTATATTTTTTTCAATCTATTTGGAGAACAGGATCCTTCTAAAACGAAATATCAAACTGATACTCAATATCCTTCTCCGCATCAATTTGATAGTCAGACTCAACATCACTGCCCCAACTGTCAATGCCACCCACGCCTCGAACGGCACCAAGAATAGATAGAACAGTTCGATGTTTGGCTGGTAATTCACTATGATGGGTCGCATTTTCTAATTCTTCAGCTGTATAAGGTAAACACGAAAACGCAATAGGTTGATTGACTGCACTAAATTTCAGTCCAGTTTCTGGTACTTGTCGAATACGATTATCTAAAACTGCTTGACGATAGACAGTCACCCAATCCGTTTGCATATGCATCCCACAATCTTGTGGTACCAGGTAAGGCGTTACCGGTAAACCTTGAACATCGTATTGACCGGGTATACCGCCTGCCATGCGATCCGGATATGTTTCACCAGAAAGGCCTTGGTAAGAGAAACGCGTTGCCGTCGTTGGCATAATAAATCGTAACCCAAAGACAGGTAAAGATGGTAATCCTTTTTGTCCTTTATAAGCAACTGCGACATTCATCTTACCGGTTGGCTCAACCGTATAGGTCACCGTCACCTGCGTTTCTGGTACAGTCGTCGTGAGGTAAGTGTAACTTATCTCAACTTTTTCGGCGACTTCATGGTCAGTATAACGATTATTTTCAGGTGCAATGGGTAAGTCAATCGGTTGTCCATTAATGGCAACAGACACTGATTGGTTATGACTAAACTGATCGGCGCCCAACCACATTGCAGATTTCACTGGAAACTTATTACCGCGATCATTATCGGTAGTCGCTCGCCAAAAAGTTGGTTTAGGTGAACGATATAGCCACTCTTTGCCTTGAATTCTAAAAGATTCTGGACCACCCGTTTGGTAAGAGAAGATATAATGGAAATCGTCTCCTTTCAATCCAAGCGTCACATCCCCATAAATTACGGCTAACTGCTTATTTGTCTGTGCCATAGTAGTATTTCACCTCCTGCATAGCTGGTTTTTCTTCACGCGTTGCAAAAACAAGTCCATCACCTGAAAATTCATAATCAGATGGGCGATCATCAAAATCGCCACCATAACGTAACTCAGATTGTCCCGTTACTGGGTCTTCAACCAACAGTCCCTGATCAATAAAGTCCCAAATAAACCCACCTTGGTATGACTCATACTGTTGCAATAAATCAATATAAGATTTCATTCCGCCTAGTGAATTCCCCATATCATGCATATATTCGCACAAAATAAATGGTTTCTTTGGTGAGTTGTCTAAATAAGCTTTAATTTCATCTGGTGTTGCATACATCCGACTTTCAACATCCGAAATCGTGTCCTTATACTCAGTTGCACGGAAAACACCTTCGTAATGAACTAATCGTGTTGCATCTCGTTGTTTATAGTAAGCATTCATTTTTTCTAGCACGCTACCGGCATATGATTCATTGCCTAACGACCAGAACAAGACTGAGGGATGATTTTTAAAAAGTTCAAAATTACTTTTAGCACGATCTAAAACAGCTGGTTCCCACTCATTCATTGAACCAGGAACATTCCAAGAAGGTTCAACCGCACCCATTTTCTGCCATGAGCCATGTGATTCCAAGTTCGTTTCAGCCATCATATAAATACCGGCTTGGTCACAACGATCATAGAAAGATAACCGATCCGGATAATGTGATGTCCGGACTGCATTAATGTTATTACGTAACATGGCGTCAACATCCCATGCCTCATCAGCATCAGAAATTGTCCGTCCCGTTTTAGGATTCCATTCGTGTCGGTTAACACCATTAATAATTAAACGCTCACCATTCAATAACATTACGCGATCTTTAATCTCAATTTTCCGGAAACCGAATAATTGTTGAATCACCTCAATAACTTGGCCCTCATCAGTCATAATTTCTAATTGTAACGTATATAAATAAGGGCGTTCATTTTGCCAGGCAACAACTGGCTGTTCCAAATCGTAGTGTTGCTCAACGGTTGGCGCACTCGTTAATTCATCACTAAATAACAGATTTTCTTGATCTTTAAACGTGACGCGTACTCGTCGTGTTGCACCACTAAAATGCAGTTGTAAATTTAATTGTCCCGTTTGTTGGTTAACATCATATTCAGGAATAACCCATAAGTCATCTAAATGGGTTTCCGGTTGCGCTAATAAAGTCACATCTCGGAAAATTCCGAAGAAACGGAAAAAGTCTTGATCTTCAATAAAGGCTGCAGAACTTCGTTTATGAACCTCCACCGCTAAATGGTTATCTTCCGCTTTTAAATAAGGCGTCAGATCAAATTCGGATGGTGTGAAACTATCTTCTGCATAACCTAAGAAGTGACCATTTAACCAAACATACATTGCCTGTTCGACTCCCGAGAAGCGAATAATAACGCGTTTATTTTGCAGTGCGGGATCCAAATCAAAGTGCTGCAAATACGAGCCGACCGGATTATATTCTGCAGCGCTGAACATCCCCGTGAAATGATCTTGATTAAATTCCGAAAAAGCGGGTCGTCGATATTCATGACCTTCCCACGGATACATCGTATTTATATAATGGAATTGATCATAACCCGCCAATTCGATATGCTGCGGAACCGTAATTTGATCAAACTGTTCCGCATCAAAATCTGTCTGAAAGAAATTTTTTGGCCGGCTTGCTGCATTTGGACTATAACTAAATTGCCATGTTCCGTTCAAAGATTGTTCAAATGAACTCTTCTGTAGTGCCATCTCAGCTTCCGTAGCGTAGTAACGGTGATCACTATGAGCCGGTAACTGGCCCTCTCGGAAAACTGCTGGTGAATCTAACCATTCAATCTCTGGAATCATTTTATTTAACCCCCATTTAGTCTTTTTAAAACGCTTTCATATTTGAAGTATAATTGTTTCCACGAGGGATGTCAAAACGGGTATCGTACGATTACCGACAAAAAAATAAGACTACCAAAGTAGCCAAATTTTCTAATCTGCAAGTAACCAACTTTCGTCCAGATTCTTATTTTTCCGAAAAGCTTTACCATGTTCATCAATCACCGCATGCCATTCACGACACAAGTTTAGTGGGACCTTCTCAGCAGCTTCCGTAAAATCAATCTGCATTTTTTTGTAAGATTTGTATTCGCCAAAACCTAGGCGGCCAAACAAACGCATTGCGTATTGATCTGCGATGAAGACATTGCGGCCAAACGTATATAATAATATGTCATCTGCCGTTTCCGGTCCAATACCTTTAATTGCCAATAATTCTTGACGTAAATCTGTCGTCGTTATTTCTTCAAAATCAGCAAAATCTGCTCCGTGTCCAGCGAACCAGTTAATTAAATTTTTAATATAGGCACTTTTTTGTTTGTAAAATCCTGCCGATCGAATGCGCTCTTGTAAGTCTTCAATGTCCATTGACTGAAGTTGCTCAACCGTTAAATAACCGTCTAGTTTAACCATCGCCTTCTCCACATTGACACCAGTAGATTGTTGGATAAGAATCATCGTCACCCAATCAGAAATTGGATTTTCATTTGACCACCAGTATTGTGGGCCGTAATGGTCTGATAACCGGTTAAGCACTTTAATTATATCTTTATCTGTTTTCATTAAAGGTCTCCTTGACGTATTTAGATGGGCTAAGTTTATCATATTGGCATCAACCTAACTATCGATTACACCTAAATTTATTGCAAAAAAATAGCCCAGATATTATCTGAACTATTCTCCCTACAACTATTTAAATATTTTAGGACCTTTACGCATTTTAGTGCGATCATTTCGAGCAGTTGCCTTCTTGTTGAAGTTACCACCGTCAGTTTGTTTCTTTTTAATAATTTCTAACATTTTTTCTCTGTCTGTCTTTGCTTTATCAGCCATTGGTGTATCCTCCTTGCTCTCGTAATTAACAATTTTTTCAAAGTTAAAGATTCTTCTACTGAATAAATGCCTTCAAATAAAGTCGATTCTTGAATCATCAACTTCTAGGTCTCTTTCAATTTTGTATGCATTACTTACTGACATACAATCAAATAACGATGCTTGTAACAGTATATCATTATGACTCACTTTATATCAATAGAAGCGTTAAATAGCTAAGGTTTAGCTTTCAAATACATCGTTTAATTTCAACAAATTTCGTCCCCACTGACTCAACAAATTCCTTATCGTGATCAATGATTAGCATTGGTGGTTGAAACGTCATAATGACATCTTGAATTTGTTGTCGCGTGATCACGTCCAAATAATTAAGTGGTTCATCCCAAATATATAAATCGGCCGGTTCAACTAATGAGCGACTTAACGCTACTTTTCGCTTCTGCCCCATACTCATTTGGCTAATATCTTTCGTAAATTCATCCCGTTCGAAGCCTAATTTTCTTAACATATCTAATAATAACGAATATGAAACAGCCTTTTCTGCGGCAAAATCTTGTAATGAGCCAGATAGTCCATCAAAATCTTGCGGCAACCAACTGACTTTTAAAGGCGCTGCTAGTTGCCGTTGTCCTTGATAATCTAAATGATTCAAAATAGCTGAAACAACACTAGATTTACCAGATCCATTCTCACCTTGAATAACAAGTCGCTCCGTTGATTTCACTTTAAAAGAGACGGGATTATTGACTGCTATTTCCTTTCGTAAGGCCGATAAATCAATAACTTCTAATAATGATTTTCCTGACGAGATACGCTTAAAATTCAAGGTTAAAGGTTCTGCCACATCGATATTCTTAAGGAGCGACTGTTTTTCTTCTACTGCTTTGTTGGCTCTTTTTTTGATACTTAATGCACGTTTCATCGATTTCGCGGACTTGTGACTAATAAATCCACGGTCGACTGCACTGGAGACTTTGGCTTCCGTTTGATTAGCCCAACCCGTTTTTTTCTGAGATGCACTTTCTAACCGTTTAATATCGCGCTGTAATTTTTCTTTTTCATTAAGCTCCCAGTTATTACGCGCCGTATTTTCTTCATCCCATGTTCGGTAATTTCCTTTAAACTGGCTAATCTTAGCTCGGTCAATGGAAATAACATGGTCGATAATGGCATTTAAAAAATATCGGTCATGACTAATTAAGATAAAACCTGATTTTTGTCTTAAATAGTCAGAAATAACCTGGCGTCCAGTTTCATCTAAATGATTCGTTGGTTCGTCAATTAGTTGAAACTTACCTTCGCCCACAAACAAACTAGCTAACAATATCTTCGTTTTTTGTCCCGGACTTAATTGGTTAAACGGTTCTGCCAGAATACTTTCAGGCAAACCCAACTTATCTAATTCAATTAAAATCTGCCACTGATCGTAATCTTCTAAACCTGTCACACGCCTAATAACTAACCAGACGGATTCTTCCGGTTTTTCAACAGTTTGAGGGAAGTATTGAAATTCTAAATCGGTTCTAATTTTCCCTTGATACTGCAGTTGGTTCTGTAAAATTCTAAATAAGGTCGTCTTTCCACGACCATTTCTACCAATCAACCCTAACTTCCAACTCGCGTCTAACTGTAAATCAACTCGGTTAAAAATTGGTGTTAACTGACCATCATATTGAAAACTTAATTGTTCAATTTGTATTGTTCCTATGGTAATTACCTCATTTCTTTGTGAGGTCGACCATTGGCCCATTCAACTTGGGTCCACAAAAAAAGAGCATACAGTTATATGCTCTTCAATCGTTACGCATCAAAAAATGGTTCTTTAAGATGTGAAAAAGAATTGAAATTGCAAACCGTTTGAATAGCCAACCCGCATAAAAGGACACACTTCGCCCCATGCTTGGCCGACAGATATTCGATTAACGATTTGTATTTTTCAATGTTCTTCACACTCCCTGTTTATTAATTGTTTATAGATTATCATTTTAACATAAACGTTCCAGATATCAAAACATCTTTTCAGATCCGAAAACCATATTTTCTGTTTTAGAATTTTTATAATTATAACGAATACTTATATTTAGTTCATATATTATCAAGACTAGTCACTAGTCACTAGTCAACTCTATAATAAACTTCTGATTTTTGTACTGATGTCGCATTATTCTGTGTCATTACCGCTATAATTTTATCTTGATTACGGTTTCCTTCCTGCAAGTCTCCCATTGTCCCCTTCGGTAGGAAGGACACATACTCTACGGCGCCTGGTATACGACTAGCCATCGATAGTCCCTCTTTGGATTCACTAACTTTTAATTGTTGGTCATACGATTTTACTTTAACATCACTAAAACCATATGTTGTTAATTTTGGTGTTCCATCCGGTAAATTCATTTCTGGAATATCAATCTTCAATCCTTCAACGCTTCCACCTTGATTAACGCCCGTAATATCAGTAAATTTCATTATATCAGTTGTAACACTAATTTTTTTACCACGTCCGTTTTTCCATTCTCCCTTAATACTTGAATAATCTCCCTCCTGAATTTGTTTCGTATTCATTTCTGAGATGTCATTGGAGCGCCCACTTGTGTTCTGTTCATCAATACTGCTACTGTTAATTCTTTCAAAAACCTGTACGTAATTGCTACCGCTTGAACGAATAATAAAACGGTCTTTTGAATTATCGATAACCGTTGGCACGTCCGGTCCCCAATCCGATTCGGTCATTTCTATCCCCCTAGGATAGAAAGATAAATTATATGCTGTTGCCCCAACCGAAGAATTTGTCGTCAATACGCCTCCTTCTTCTTTAAATGCTACTGATCCAGTCTGGTCGTTAGCCGTTATATGCTCTCCGCTAAATTTCATAAATCCGTCTGAAATTTGATTCTTCGATATGGTCAACTGATGAGTCCCGCCCACAGACCATTTGTCACCTGCTCCGTCATGACGATTAGCAGACGTGGCAACCTCTTTCCAATTGCCTAATAAACTTGTGTAATCTCCTTGCTTAATCTTTGAAAAATCCATTGTTTGATCTGGTTGTTCATTTACTTTCGTTGATGCGGATTCTGACTTTTGGTCTGACTCGCTATCCGATTTGTTAAGTTGTTTATCATAAGATTTCCTCAAAGTAGTTACTTTTGATTTGAAATTATTAAGTTCTTTTTTATCGTAAACAGTCACATCTTGTATCTCTAATCTTTTAGAAAGTACCTTTAATGAATTTACCTTCATCGTGATATTTCTAGTTGATGCTTTAGAAAGATTTGTAATCTTACTCTCTTCATACGTTGTCTCATTTTTATCTTTCAGTAATTTTCTAGCTTGATAAATTGAATCATCATAACGTTTTATGACTTTTTTATTTTTTTCTGTTCCTTTTTTGTACTCGTCTGACTCTTTAATCAATTTTTCTAATTCTTTAAATTGCTTACTTTCATTCTTTTCTTTTTCAAAAGCTACTGACTCTTTATCTATTCCTTTTAACTGTTCCTCTATCTTTGGCCCATTATCTTGCTTCTGATTATATATGTAAAATGTACCACCCAAAATAATTATAATTGATACAATCCATACAACTTTTTTGTTCTTCATTCCTATTACCTCCGTAATTTATTGACTCCCACGAGCACGTTAGGCCTTCGTTAACCATCCGTCTACTAACACCTCACATTTATACTAATAGCCTATGGTGTTAATAACAACACAATGAAATTATGTTACGTATCTTTTTTAAATAAGCGATCAATGATTTGTTAACTGAGGTGACCCCTCAGCATTGGACGTGTGTAATGTGCACTCCCAAATTAAAGGGGACAGAAGAAGCACTACCAACCTGCATCATGCCTCTTCACAGAAATCTCTACTTTATATTTACCCGCTTATTTTAACTTCCTAGATTTATAATTTGTCGATCTACATTTTTCCACGTACAAAAAATTAATTTATCATTATTCGTTTTTTATCTGTTTTTTCTTTTAATACTCTGTACATCGTTCTTCCCCTTGCTTCAATAATATTATCAACTTTAATAATATTCGCTTCAAGATCTTTAATATCAAAATCAGTAGAGCTCTAATCTGTCAAATGAATTAACTGCCTCTTACCATTGCCTCTTTAAGAGAATTAATTGTGATTGGACCATTTGTATTAGTAGTCTTTTTCAATGGCAGAACTCCAAAATTGCTTAATTGATAGCTATCTTTTTACATTCCAGACATTTACGAATCGACGTTTCTTCATGTTAATTTGGATACCTATCATGCATATTATTTCCTAGCATATATTTATCAATAATTTTATTGATTTCATTTTTCTCTTCATCAGGAACTTCATCTATTATTGAACCATATACGCTGCCCGCTAAGACAAGCAGTTCTATACGTATCTAGTGTTTCTCCACTCGTTCTCCAATCAATAAAGTTTTTTTATTCCATATATTGATATTCTTTACGATATATCATAAATATTTCTTTATAAATTTTCAACATTGAAGGAGTCAAACGTGTGAATACTGAAATTATATCGTATTGCTTTTTCCTCACCCAAATTAATAAGATCTTTTATACATCCTATATATATTTGTCCATTTTAATTCCTCATATATTTCAAGGCTTATCCTAGTACGTACACCAGTATTTCTTGAATTTCCTTGAAAATTTTTATAAATTCTAAATGTTAATCTGTAATTGTTTTTATTTCATTTTTAAATTTTTCTCTAATCTCAGGATTTTTAGGATCCAATGTTTCTCCATTTAAAGTTACATATACATCAATGTTGGGACTATATAATCCCGTTTTACGTTTTTCTATTAATTCCTCTGTCTCCCCAAGCGTTTTTAAAATATAATAGCCAACCGCTGGGCTCCTACTTGCTCCTTTTTGACAATGAACTACAAAATCCCTATCCGCATATTTTTCGATAAATTTATCGATTTGTATTTTTTCATCATCTGAAAATCTATGGTGTCCTACAACATCTGTTTCCCCATAAAGATAATCCTCGAAGCCTAGATATAAAACATCATCAAATAATTTATCTCTAATATCTCTAACTGGAGCTTCAGTACTAATCCTGATAGCAACCATATTTTCCTTTGGGGGTTTATATTCTGATAAATATTTTTCTCGACTCATAATTGTAACTCTCATATCTATTTCTTCTTTCTATATTTGATTTAGTATTTTTATTATTAACAATTTCATTACACAAATGAGAAAAAATATACTTTCTAAAAATCGAAAAATCACAAATACACCAACCGTCAATTCACTAAAAGCGGTTATCTTGAAATTTTTTCCTTACAAAATTATTTCTTTATTTCTAATTAGATAATAATTATTATCTCAATTTATGTTTACGCCGCCTAATATTAACAATATTTTCATTTACAAGTTTTAAAATCAAAAATTAAAGTTACATATTTTAAAAACAAGAACCGCTATATATATTTAACATGACATCTCTCTTTCATTGATTATACATAATACCTGTTCAATACTAATTGGCCTGTACCCAATCATATCTACACCCACATTCATTGCATTTATCCCCAATATATTTTTAAAATAATCAGTTTTCATATTATGAACGTGCCCATATAGATGAATTGCGCGTTCATAATATCCATCCCATTCTATTATTGGATAATGAAATAAAACAAATTTTCGATTATCGAATTCAAAAGAATAATAATCCTTTATCCATTCAAATTGTGAATCATCAAAATTGGTATCGTTCAAATATTCTTCATGATTTCCTTTAATAAGATATTTTTTTCCATTTAATTGCTTCAATATTTTAGTTGCCCATCGACTGGATTCCATAAACAAAAAATCTCCGAGTATATAAATATCATCATCTGATTTAACAGTTTTATTCCAATTACTTATTAATTGTTTATTCATGTCTTCAATGTTATCAAATGGACGGCGACTAAATCCAATTATATCCTTATGGCAAAAGTGTGTATCAGCGATAAAATATTTCATGATTTTATATCCCGTTCTTTAAATTTTATAATATTTACTAATTTTAACAAAAAAACTCAAAACATATGTCGTTCTACGTATATATACACCACTACGCCAAATATCGATTCCACCCATATCGCGACGTACTACCGGTAACTCCTCATCCGCGCAAGGTAAGAAAGTAAACGCAAGTTATCGATCAACTTCATTAAGATTCCAATTAGTTTCGGGTACCTGCACGCTTATCTGAAACTGATTGAGAGACTAAATTATATTTTCTTAACTGTTCCCTTTCACATTTAAAGTTCTGTTTTAAAGCCTTTTCCCATCACTATTATAAATATAATACTTATTTTCAAACTCTTGTAAAGCTTTAACCCGTTCATCAAATGACCAGCATTGATTACCAGAATCAATAAAACATTTTATTTTATTTGTTCCGTTATCAATTTCATTTATCATTCCATCTTCAGTAATAACTTGTCTTTCACCATAATTATTAACATAAAGTAATCCACCGTGTCTAATTTGAAAAAAATCACTCAATTTGGCAATTTCATCTTCAATAGGAAACTTAATATATAATTCATTGCAGTGCATCTCGACACTATAAACGTCAAATTCGTTACCCGTTAATATTTGCCAATTCTGCCAGTCATTATTTTTATTTTTTGTACGTATTTCAAAAACATGATGACCGCTTCTTTCTTTTCTTATCGTTTCACAAAACATAAACCCATGAGGAAGTTTTTCAATTAATCTCCCATTATCCTCAACCACTGTAAAATTATACGGATCAATACTTCGTTCAATCTCTTTATTATCTAATCTATAATATATTCCTGCAGTAAATATTTTCCAACCAGAATCTTCAGGTTCTTTTTCCCCAAAATAACAAAAATGTAACATTTTATTAGTTAATATCATACTTAGTTCCCCTTTCAAATTTAAATTTATTTATTTTTAATTTTAGGTACGGAACGCGTAACTACCAATTTCACATTAATTTTATAAATCCACTTTTAACATTTTAATCATATTTTTTTATCACAACTTCATTCCAATTATCATTATCATCTTTTTCAAAACTAGTGTATATCTTATTTTTTGTATCATATTTAAGCAATGGAATTCTTCCAGACACTACAGTTGCTCCATCAATAAAAAAATGTGAGTTATCATAAAAAATTTTTCCCAAAAAAGATATATCATTGGCGACAAGATAGGAGAAGCTGTGTCCTGCTACTATATCTTTAGAAAAAGATATGTTTTTCCCTTCTGGTCGCTTCCAAGTGAAATCTTCAGGAGGAGTGGATGTCTTCCAAATATTTGGTAATTCAACAATTCCAGCATGAACGTAAATTTGTTGACTAGTTTCATAGTAAAAATTATTCCGTTTATCCCATAACCAACTTAGTAATTCTTCATGATTTCTTTTTAATGAATCCTTAAAAAAGGAACTCATTCTTTCATAGCTATGCCCTGTTATCGCTTTTTTTAGCAACTCTTTAAATTCATCATTTGAAGTAAAAAAACTTTTTGTTGTCCTTAGTTCCGAATCATCACTGATCCACTGTAATAAATCATCTCCAAACATAAAATCAAGAAACATCTGATCATGATTCCCGATAAGTACTTCTACTTGATCAGGATATTTTTCTTCTAATTTTTTAATGTAACCAAGAACCTCAAAACTACTTGGGCCTCTATCTATATAATCGCCGCAAAAGATAAGTTTATTCGTGCTATCCGTCTTCAAATCAACTAAACTCAATGTGTCCTTCATCTCATCATAAAATCCATGAATATCACTTATAGCATATATTTTTGACATTCTGGTATCCTCCCAGACATTTCTATTTTATTATAAATATAGAACTACCTATATAAATTCACTTTCTATTCAAATAAATAGTATTGCATCCTATTAAAAAATTATCCCTCCAGAGTACTCTCTAGCTACTTTAGATTTCATTGCCGAATCCGAAATACTAATTTATTTTCCTAAACGCCTTTAATACCTGCATAATTTCTCGTTTAAATTTGATTGATACACATTTTTGAGTTATCTTAGAAATTTTCAATCGTAATTTATAGTTCCACTATCATCAATTTTGCTATTTTTAAAATCTTTTTTATTCATATTTTTAAGTAGTTTTCTAGCTTGAAAAACCGAATCGTCATAATACTTTATTATTTTCAACTCTTTTTCCTTGCCATATTTATCTACTTTTTTAATAATTTTTCTAATTCTTTAAATTGTTTACTTTCATTATTTTCTTTTTTTAGACTGTTACTTCCCTATTTATATTTTTCATACGTCCATCTATTTTTTGAGCATTTTCCAAATTTTGATGATATATAACTTCTCTACCCATAATAAATATAATTACTAGTATTATTAACCCCAGAGCTTTTTTCAGCCATACTACCTCACAATTTGCTAATTTTTTGACCGTTTACTATTTCATTTTTAGATTGTGATTATTAATCGTAAGTAATCTAAAAAATGATCTATTAATTTTTATGATCCTGCCTATATTCCACTTCACGATTATGCCTTTCTGTTTCTATTAAATGTTGCTCTGCAATTTCTGATTGTCGTTTAGCATTATCTATGTTGGCTTGAGCCGCTTGTTGTTGCATCCTCGCTACTTCCTCTGCCGCTACAGTTCCCTTCATCGCTTCTTCTTCCATTACCCTTCGGTGTTTATCATTTTCAAATTTTTCATATGACTCCTTAAAAGTATCAACCTTACCATCCAAGATATTTTCAATTATGTCATAAGCGTCAGAATAATTTTGATATTCTGCAGGAAGCTGTCCACCAAGTTCCATAATATATTCATTATTATCATCAAGTATCGCAAGTTTTTCATTGTATTGATCTAATAATTTATCTTGATTATTTTCTAGCTGCTTGTGTAAATTATCTAGTTTATTTACTTTAACGGCTTCAAACACCTTATTTCTTTCATAATATTTAACATTATAAATAATTTTTGTTATTATACTTCCCCAAAACAATAAATAAAGAAAATTATGTATTGTTTCTATTTCTGACCACGAAATGTTAGGTTGTCTTTTAACTATCGTATCAATAAAGGATATAACACAAAATAATATTATCCAGTACCACCAACGAGTCCACTCAAATTTTTTTTCTAAATAATCATTTTCTTCTTTACTAATTATAGTTTTGTTCTCTTTTTTAGAGTTCTCCAAAAGTTCATCATATTTTATATATAAATTCAATCTAGTTTCAAGAAAATCTCTATATTTTATCACCTTTGCCAGTTTTTCAGCCGTTTCTTTATCAACGGAATATTTTTTTCTAATTGATACACTTGAATCTTGAACTTCTTTTTCTAAATTTTTTTTGGTTGAACTCAGTTCCACATTTAATTCATCTAAGATTCCATGTAACATCCGATAAATTAAGCGACCTCGTTTATAAATAATATCAGTAACTGCAGAAATATATTCTTCAAAATCTTCAATATCCGATAAGTATTTAAGATTCAGATTATCATCTTCATCTGTTTCTAAAAAATCCCACAAAAGGTTTTTTTCAATAAAACCTTCAAGATTATTAAATTGATTAAAGTAATCCTCACGATCTAAAATTGATTTTTGAAGGTCACCATTCATATCACTTTCACCCTCGTAGAATGAATTTAATTCATACAAAAACTGATCAAAGTAATCTAAATATGGATTTTGAGCTCTTTTAGGATTAATACCACCACGAATAGGTAATATTCCAAAATTTCCCAATTGATAATTATTGCACACTTGAAAATATGCATTTCCATTTCCATCCACAGCTTCAAATTCAAACAATTGATTATCATCATGTAGCGTATATTTTTTTATAATATCAATGATTTCAAGTTGTACGTCTCGGTTTAAGAATCTATAATAACTCCCGTAATATTTCTTTATTGCTATTCTATAAGTGTTTAGTGTATCGCCATTTTGCTCTTCTTCATTATACCAAGGAAAAATCTTATGATATATTCCCTTATTTAAATTAGTCCGATCTGCCTCGTCACCTTGCGTTAAAAAATCAAATTTTATTGCTTGTTTCTCATCAAGTTTTAAAAAATCATCTACCGTTAGATCATTTTTACCAATATAATTATCTAATTTCACTTTAATACCTCATCAATTTATTTTAATATGTTAGTTATTTCTTATCGTGCTAAATTTATTTTTACGCTTATCTTTTTATGATTACTAATTCCGACTGGATATGTTTCAAATGTTTCAACTTTTTTTTCTAACGCTGGTGAAACAAAAATATGATCTAACCGCTTATTTTCCCATGTACTTTCTTTATCTTTTTCTGAAAACAATTTTCCTAACTCACTGATCTTTAAATAATATTTTGTATCATCCCGTTTCATTTCGGATTCATTAAAATCACCCGTTAAAATTATTTTTTCGTTTGCTAAAACTTTTTTTAATGCAAAATTTAAAATATCATCCCAATACAGTTCTTTTCCCACAAAATCATCAGATGCCAAAGGAAGGTACAGAGAATAGACCGAAATTTCTTCACCGCCAACAAAAAAACTCCCACCACATTGCCTATTCAAATATTCATTTGAAATAGGTAATTCTTTCTCAAGAAAGGTTACTTCTGACCTTCGATAAAATAATCTAACATTAACTGGATTTTTCCCTTCTTTATTCGGTAGTAATACATCATAACCCAACTCAGCTAATCGATTCTGAATTTCAATACCGTTTAGATCTCCATTTACTGATTTCTTTCCAAATTCTTGGATTGAAATGAATGTATTATCTGAATTAGATAATTCCAAAAGAACATCGTCAATAGTTCTTTTACTTGTAGCATTTTCATTTAAAAAATTCATATTAAGTGATATGATTTTAAAATTTGTCTTCATATTATTTGCTCCATTACAATTTATTTTATGCACTTAGTTAAACTTAGACTACCCATAGGTTTATAAAATATTTATTATTTCATATAAATACCATCATATTTTGTTTTTGTCCTCCTAATTTATTATTTATGTAATAAGTTTTTAAATCAATGTATTTTGACGTCCTAAGGAACTAGATTTAGTATAATACATCGGTCATACAAAGTAAAGTCCTTTGGACATCATTTTGTATTTTGGTAATCTCATTTTCAAATCTAACCATTGATCTACGTTAAAGATGCACAATTTAACATATAAAATATTTTTAACACTACATCGGTGTACATATGTATATATTCTTGTATTTCGTTAATTTTCGACTACCCATAACGTTAAAAATCATATTAAATGAATTTACATCATCTAATATGAATATTAATACCATCTTTTTGCAACCGGAATGCTTTTAATATTATTCTAATAATGAAAGAGCGGTATACAGTACGTTTCATACCCAATTTTTGATTAAAGAACTCTTTAAATTCATCCATCGTATTGATCGTATCTTGATTTAAATTGAGCGTAGTAGGGTTAACGGATGTATAATCAGCCAACACTCCATCATACTCTGGATTATTTAAAACCAAACTCCAATCAATATCATAAATTTCTACTCTGAAAGATTCAAAAATTTCATCAATAATTTCTCCTGAGGTTTTTGTTTCCCCATTTATTAGATAGTCTAATTTAAGTTCCTCCAGCACTATACGTCCTTCTCTAGATAATCTCATTTGAATTCTCAAGATTTACACCTCCCATCAATTAACCGCGTTAATTTTCGACTACTCATAAATTAACACACTTACTCGTGTTTTACAAGTTTTTTTATGGTTAGTTTTTCTTTTGTTCTTCACTATTATCCACAGATATCCTTTTTAAATCCACTGTTAATTCTTTCCACATGTCATTAAATGCCGGTATATTGGCTGGAGCAACAAATTCTTTCATCCTACTTTCATAACTTAATATAATACTTTCAAAATCTTTTAATCTATTAAATGCCACTAATTTCGGGTTCTTTCTTATCAAAAGAACTGCCTTAAATAGATACGTAAGTGTCACACCTAGCGTTACGCTTCTAGTACCCGTAAACCGAGGCATTAAGTAATATTTGTAATTATTAATAGATTCCTCAACTATTGGACTTATTTTAGCTCGAATTCTTAAATTATTTTCAGTTAATTTTATATTATTTTCTATCTTTAAGGGATTACTTTCAATAACTTGATTCCACTGATTTAGTGCTGATACTTCATCAACAACTCTCGAAATAATTGCACCTTGAGTCATTACTTCGCCTTGCTCTTTTTCATAAATTTTTTTTATTTCTTGGAAATAAGTCGCACATGTTTGAGATATCCTTACTTGAAAGTAGTCAGACATACTATTATTCCTTCCTTAATTTATGTTCTAATTAAAATCTTATAAAAAAACACTTCACGATATGTATCGTGAAGTGTCCATATATTAACGTTTTGAGAATTGACTTGCTTTACGAGCTTTCTTAAGACCTGGTTTCTTACGTTCTTTCATACGAGGATCACGTGTAAGTAATCCTGCAGATTTAAGAGCGGCACGGAAATCTGGATCTACTGTAAGCAATGCGCGAGAAATACCATGGCGAACTGCGCCAGCTTGACCTGAGAAGCCACCACCATTAGCGTTAACTAAAACATCATAACTACCTAATGTTTCTGTAGCGTTGAATGGTTGTAAGACAACTTCACGTAAGTTAGCAAATGGAATGTAATCTTCAATTGCTTTGTTGTTAATAGTAATTTTACCAGTACCTGGTACTAAACGTACGCGAGCTACTGAGTTTTTACGACGACCTGTTCCTGAATATACGACTTGAGCCATTTCAATTGCCTCCTTAAATTAAGTTTGTAATATCTAAAGTTTCTGGTTGTTGTGCTTGTTGATCATGTTCTGCACCACGATATACGTGTAATTTCAATGCTTGTTCTTTACCAAGAGTACCTTTTGGAAGCATACCTTTAACAGAGAAAGCAATCAATTTTTCAGGATCGTTGGCACGGAAATCACCGGCAGTACGAGTCTTTAAACCACCTGGATGATCTGTATGATGTTGGTATAATTTTCTGTCAGCTTTGTGACCAGTTAAACCAACCTTTTCTGCATTGATAACAATAACGTTATCACCAGTATCCACATTAGGTGTGAATGTTGGTTTGTTTTTACCGCGTAAGATAGAAGCAACGACAGTTGATAAGCGACCTAAAGAGATATCGGTTGCATCAATAACATACCATTTACGTTCTATTTCGCCTTTTTTTGCTAAATAAGTTGTACGCACGATTGTTTCCTCCGTTTTTTCATGTTGTTTGTTTGACACTCAAATAAGTTTCCGGGGCCTATCAGTGGGGCAAACAATACCATTTATAATATTAACTATTAAAAGTCAATTTGTCAATCTAATTTATGGGCATCCCACAAATAAATAACACCTTTTCAGATTTAGAATTGCCTTAGTATTCATATTGTCAATAACTACCATATTACCCTAGTTCATCCGGATAATAAACCTTTTTTAAATATAATCCACTGGCTGGAGCTGTTTCTCGAGCCTGTTGTCGATCTTTCACTTCATATAACCTTAGAATATCATGGGCTGGACGCCGCCCGTTCCCTATTTCTAGGAGTGTTGCAACTAAAATCCGGACCATATTGTAGAGAAATCCATTACCATAAAATTCAAAAATAATTTCATGATTTTCTTTATCTTCTCTCACGGTTGCCTCATAAATCGTTCGAACATGATCGGTGACCTGACTACCTGCAGCCACAAAACTCGAAAAATCATGTTCCCCAACTAAATCAGGTAACGCTTCTTCAATTTTTGCGATATCGATTTTATATTTATAATGACCCGTGTAGAATCGTTTGAATGGATCCGTGAACTCTCCTTGTGACACACGATACATGTAGCGTTTACCGTGCGTACTATACCGTGAGTGGAAATCATCACTAACCAGTTCAGCTTTTTTAACTTGAACATCCAATGGTAATAAACTATTCAAAGCCCTTAACATACTCATTTCTGGGATTTCATGCATGAAATCAAAATGAAAAACTTGACCTAATGCATGAACGCCTGCATCCGTTCGGCCAGAACCATAAATTCTAACCGGAACATCTGACTTACTCATAATTGTGACTGCTTTTTCCAACACGGATTCAACAGTTCGTTGGTTTGGTTGCCGTTGAAAGCCGGCAAAGGCTGCCCCATCATAAGCAACTGTAATTTTATAACGTACTGACATATTTCTTCATCCTTAATTTTTGAGATAGACTAATGCAACGGTCACGACTGCGAATAAGACAAAAGCCATCGTATCCGTTGTTTGCCATTTAAGCACTCGGTATTTCGTACGGCCTTCGCCGCCTTGATAACCACGCGATTCCATCGCAATGGCTAAATCTTCCGCCCGATTGAACGAACTAACGAATAATGGAATTAACAAAGGAATAATTGACTGCATTTGTTTAATCAACGGCCCTTGACCAAAATTCACGCCTCGAGCACGTTGCGCATTCATAATTTTAGCCGTTTCATCCATCAATGTTGGCACAAATCGTAACGCAATTGATAACATCAAGGCAATTTCGTAAACTGGAAATTTAATGGCTTTCAGGGGTTTCAATAACGATTCAATCGCGTCTGCTAATTGTAATGGCGCCGTCGATAACGTTAATAATGTCGACATAAAAATAATTAAAATAAATCGACAAAAAATATATAATCCATTTGTCACACCAAACTCCGAAATTTTGAAGATTCCCCAGTGCCAATACATCTGGCCGCCACTTGAAAATAGCATTTGTAGAGCAACCGTGAAAATAATCAGCCAAATTAATGGCCGGACACCTTTTAGAAAGAAACTCAGACTAATTTTTGAGGCCAAGATACAGCCCAACGTAAAGATTAGGAGCATCGAGAAACTTTGCCAGTTGTTCGCCATGAAGATGATTCCGACAAAATAGAAACTCAGAACTAATTTAGCTCGGGGATCAAGACGATGAATAAGTGAATCACCTGCTATGTAACGTCCTAAAATTAATTTATTCATTTGCGTCGTGACCTCCTTTTCGACTTAATAGTTCGACAAGGTCATCAGCGAGCTCAGCTTCCGTTAAAGGTATATTGGCGAAAGAGAACCCTTTTTCAGTTAATCTTTTTGAAAATAAGGTCGTCGTTGGCACATTCAAATGGTTATTCAATAAGAAATCCGGATCCGAAAAAACAGCCCTCGGCGTACCCGATTTAATAATCGTCCCTTTAGACATAATAATCGCATAATCTGCATAATTCGCCACGTCATCCATTTGATGCGTCACTAAAATTATTGTGAGATTTTGTTCACGATGAAGTTCCTCGAACATTGCCATCATGTCAACGCGGCCCCTAGGATCTAACCCTGCCGTAGGTTCGTCTAAAACAAGGATTTTAGGCTCCATAGCTAAGATACCGGCTATCGCTACTCGACGCATTTGGCCCCCTGAGAGGTCAAATGGAGACTGTTGATAGATACTCTCTGGCAATCCAACTAGTTGCAGCATTTTTTCGGCAATAGCTTCTGCCTCAGATTCTGTTTTACCGAAATTTTTTGGCGCAAAAGCTACGTCTTTAATGACGGTCTCTTCAAAGAGTTGTGCTTCTGGAAATTGAAAAACAATTCCAACCTGTTTGCGTAAATCGTTCAGCGCTTTATTAGGCGTTTCTGGCGTTATTATCTGCTCACCAATCTGAATTTCACCTTCAGTGGGCTTTAATAGCCCATTTAAATGTTGTAATAGTGTCGATTTACCAGAACCTGTATGCCCGACGATTGCCGTAAATGATCCATCCTCAATTTCCAGATTGATATCATGCAGAGCCTGACTTTCGAAAGGCGTGCCTTTTTGGTAGGTAAAGGCTACTTCGTTGAATTTAATTGCCATAACCAATCTACCATGCCTTCCTCTGTCATATAGTCGTCCGGAATGTCAAAATGACGTTTTTTAAGTGCTGCCTTTAAGCGTTCCGGATAAGGGACATCTAAACCCATATCCACTAATTGTTCACCAAGCGCAAAAATTTCGGCAGGTGTTCCCTGTTTAACAAGTTGTCCGCCATCCATCACCATAATTTTATCGGCACTTGCCGCTTCATTAATATCATGTGTAATTGAAATGATTGTTAACCCACGTTCATCTTTAAGTTGATGAATTAAGCTCAAAACCTCGTCACGACCTTCAGGATCCAACATACTGGTTGATTCATCCAAGATGATGACTTCTGGCCTTAGAGCGACAATTCCTGCGATTGCGACCCGTTGTTTCTGCCCACCAGATAATCTGGCCGGTTCTTTGGCCGCAAACTGCCACATGTCAACACGTTCAAGCGCGTCTCTGACACGTTCTTGCATTTCTTTACGTTCAATACCATTATTTTCAAGTCCAAATGCCACATCGTCTTCAACTGTTGCTCCAACGAACTGATTATCTGGATTTTGAAAGACAATTCCAATTTTACGGCGAATATCCCAAACTGTTTCAGTTGATAGCACAAGTCCATCAACCGTAATTTCACCAGACTTAGGAGCCAATAGGCCATTAATATTTTTTGATAGCGTGCTTTTACCACTACCATTATGACCGATGATAGCGACCCACTCTCCTTTATTAATCGTAAAGGAGACATCTTTGAGCGCCATTTCATTCAGTTCTTTTTGTGCTTCATATTGATAATTTAAATGATCAACTTTAATTACTTCAGTCATGCCGCTTGTCCTCACACTTCACAAAATAGATTACGTTTTGAATTATATCACAGGCAAAAATTAACCCGGTAACTTTATACTTTTAATTATGCGTGCTAATCCGATTATATCTTCATCATTATGAGTCAAATTTTCAATTATAAGGCACTTATCACTTATTGATGGAGATTTAGTTGTGACTGCTCAGAACAGGCTGAGAACCGTATTCTGGTCCAATAGTTCTCACCATGCAATAATTAATTAAATTTTGTTGTCGTCGGTAGTTATTTTGTTTTCGAACCACTTTAAAACCTTGTTGTTCAAAAAAAGGAACGGCTGTTATTGAAGCATCTACTGATTGTATTTTTGTTTGTAAATAACGTCTTTGATAGTTGGTTAATCCAGCAAGCAATCGTGTACCGATTTGTTGCCGAATCATAAGACTCGAAACATACAATAAATCTATCTGCCCGTCTTCATCAATATTACTAAACCCAACAACCTTCCCGTCACTTATGGCAACCAAACTATACGTCTGAGTTAACCGTTGATGCCACTCGTCCAAATCGGGGTGTACTTGTACCCATTCATTAATTTCTAATTGCGAATAATCCTGTCGATTAACGACTTGAACAGTTCGATTAAACAATGCAATAATTTCGGATAAATATTTAGGATCATACCGATAAAGTTGACTACCTTCAATCGACATCGGGCTACCTCCTGATTGGATTAAGAATATTATTATCATACTAGGTTTCTAGACATAAAAAAAGGGTTCTAAACACATTACTTGAATGTGTTTAGAACCCTTTTAAAAATCTCATTAGACAATAAAAAATCACTATGAAGGATGACCGGAAATTCACAAACGTGAAAGACCTTCAAACTAGACTAAGATTACTCCATCATCATAACGTTTGTTTTTAATCATCAATCAAAGTGAAAAATTATCTGTTAACGAATTATACTAATTCAATAATAACCATTTGTGCGGCATCGCCACGACGAGGCATTGTCTTCATAGTTCTAGTGTATCCACCATTACGTTCAGCGTAACGAGGAGCTACATCAGAAAATAATTTTTGTAATGCTGATTGAACAGTGACATCGTCACCATCTTCTTTCACGTCAGCAACTGTGTTTCTTACGAAAGCAGCAGCACGACGACGTGAAGCCAAATCACCACGTTTACCTAAAGAAATCATTTTATCGGCAGATTTGCGTACTTCTTTAGCGCGAGCTTCAGTAGTCACAATTCGTTCGTTGATAATAAGACTTGTTGTTAAATCACGTAACATTGCTTTACGTTGAGAACTTGTACGTCCTAATTTGCGGTAACTCATGAATAGGTTCCCTCCCTCTATATAATATTAGTCATCATGACGTAATGATAAATCAAGCGCAGCTAATTTAGCTTTAACTTCTTCCAATGATTTACGTCCTAAGTTACGGACCTTCATCATGTCAGCTTCGGATTTATTCGTCAATTCTTGAACCGTGTTGATACCAGCACGTTTCAAACAATTGTATGAACGAACTGATAAATCAAGTTCTTCAATCGTCATTTCGAGCATTTTTTCTTTATGCGTTTCTTCTTTTTCAACCATAATTTCGGCATTTTTAGCTTCATCGGTTAAATCAACGAATAAAGTCAAATGCTCAGTTAAAATTTTAGCCGACAAACTAATGGCTTCGCTTGGTGTAATTGAACCGTTAGTCCAAACATCAAGTGTCAATTTGTCATAATCATCTTTTTGACCAACACGTGTTTTTTCTACTTGGTAGTTCACACGTTCGATTGGGGTATAAATGGAGTCAATTGGTAATACGCCGATTGGCATATCTTCCGCTTTGTTTTGATCAGCGGATACATATCCACGACCATTACTAGCGTTCATGCGAACATGAAAAGATGCGCCTTCTGCGACTGTACAAATGTACAAGTCGGGATTTAACACTTCAACATCACTGTTGCCAATGATGTCACCGGCAGTAACTTCTGCGGGACCTTTCACATCAATTTCGATGGATTGGTCTTCGTCAGCAGCTAACTTCAAAGCAACTTTCTTAATATTCAAGATAATTTGAGTAACATCTTCCAATACGCCTTCAATAGTTGAAAACTCATGTAAGACACCATCAATTTGAATATTAGTAATAGATGCACCTGGTAAGGAAGATAGTAGAATCCGACGAAGTGAATTACCTAATGTCGTACCATAACCGCGTTCAAGTGGCTCTACAACAAATTTACCATAGTTAGGACTTTCATCTATCTTATGAATATTTGGTTTTTCAAATTCAATCATTCTTATCTTTACCCCTTTCAAAACGTAACGTGTAATCTAGTGAAAACATTATGAAGTTCAACTCCGTAATGAATATTAATCCACGTTAAACACGACGGCGTTTTGGAGGACGACATCCATTATGAGGCACCGGAGTAACATCGCGAATTGCGGTTACTTCGAGACCAGTAGTTTGTAAAGCACGGATTGCGGCTTCACGGCCAGAACCAGGTCCTTTAACAGCTACTTCAACGGTTTTCATACCGTTTTCCATTGAGCCTTTAGCTGCAGCTTCTGCTGCCATTTGTGCTGCGAATGGTGTAGATTTACGACTACCTCTAAAACCTAATGCACCAGCTGATGACCATGCAACGGCGTTACCGTTAACATCAGTAATCATAACAAGTGTATTGTTAAAAGTAGAATGAATATGTGCAACACCGGCTTCAATATGTTTTTTAACACGGCGTTTGCGAGAAACTTTCTTAGTTGCCATAAATAGTATTACCTCCTTAATCTAGTAATTATTTCTTGCGGCCTGCAATTGATGTAGCTGGGCCTTTACGTGTTCGAGCGTTGTTTTTCGTGTTTTGTCCACGAACTGGTAAACCACGACGATGACGCATGCCTCGGTACGTTCCAATTTCTTGGAGACGTTTAATGTTCAAACTGATTTCGCGACGTAAGTCACCTTCAATTTTGAATTGATCAACAACTTTACGGATTGCATCCTCTTGGTCAGTTGTTAAATCACGAGTTCTAATATCTTCTGATACTTCTGCTTCTACCAAGATCTTAGCAGCAGTAGTATTACCGATTCCATAAATGTAAGTTAATGCTACCACGATTCTTTTATCACGTGGAATATCAATACCTGCAATACGAGCCATAACAATTACACCTCCTAATTTTTATTATCCTTGACGTTGTTTATGTTTTGGATTTGCGCTACAAATGATCATAACTCGACCTTTGCGCTTGATAACTTTACAATGTTCACACATTGGTTTTACTGATGGTCTTACTTTCATTGAATTATACCTCCTAAAAGTTTTTGAAGTACAATCTATTTAAAGCGATAAGTAATACGACCCTTACTTAAATCGTAAGGAGACATTTCAACCGTCACTTTATCACCAGGTAAAATACGAATATAATTCTTACGAATTTTACCTGAGACATGAGCTAAAATTTCATGATCATTTTCAAGTACTACTCGAAAAGTCGCATTGGGTAACGTTTCACGGACCGTACCCTCAATCTCAATTACTTCTTCTTTCGCCACGTAAATGTACCTCCTTAAAATCGTGTTTTAACTTTACATGTAAAAATGGTGAGAAATAGAGACTCTCACCCGTTCTTATCAGGATATTAATAAAAAATATCCTCCTGAAAAGATAAACCGGAATTATTCTATCATACCGCTATCTCAGATGCAAGTTAGTCACTCCGGCACAATTACTTTGCGGCGGAATACTCAGATTACTTGAGATTGTTTAAAATCGTTTCAATATCTGCAAATACATCTTCAATATCACGGTTGCCATCTACTGTATACAATAGATGACGTTGTTCATAAAAATCTAATAACGGTGTATTCATTTTGATGTTAACTTCTAAACGGTTCTTAACCGTTTCAAGCTTGTCATCTTCACGTTGATAAAATTCATGATGACCACAACGATCACATGTACCTTCAACCTTTGTGGGGTTAAAGATTTTGTGATAAGTGGCACCACAGTTGCGACAAATGTAACGACCAGTTAAACGTTCAATTAGAGATTCAGGATCGACATGAATGTCAATGACTGCGTTAAGAGGTTTTCCAAGGTCTTTACCGATTTCGTCCAAGGCAACAGCTTGCGCCATATTTCTTGGAAAACCATCAAGCATGTAGCCATCTTGAATATCATCCTCAGCTAATCGTTCTTTGACAATGCCATTTGTGACTTCATCAGGAACAAGATCGCCACGATCAATATACTTTTTAGCTTCAAGTCCCATTGGTGTTTCATTTTTCATTGCTGCACGGAAGATGTCCCCCGTAGAGATATGAGCGATGTGGAAAGCGTCGACAATCTTTTCAGCTTGTGTTCCCTTACCTGCACCAGGTAAACCCATTAACATCAGGTTCATTTTAGTCATGAATATCCTCCTAATATGAGAAATGGTTAGGCATCAGCCTAACCTAATTCTCAGTTTAAAATTTGTTTTTATCGATTATCTAATGAATCCAACGTACTTACGTTTCATCATCATACCCTCTAATTGACGAATTGTTTCAAGAGCAACACCAACAACAATCAACAGACTAGTACCACCTAAACCAATTGATTCATCTAATCCAAACATACTTGATGCTAATAATGGAATTAAAGCAACAAATCCTAAGAATAATGAACCAACGGTACTTAAACGCATCAATAATTTTGAAACATATTTTTCTGTTGCTTTACCAGGCCAAACACTTGGAATGTAACTTCCTTGTTTTTGTAAGTTCTCTGAGAGTTTCTCAGGATTTACCTGAACGAAAGCGTAGAAGAATGTGAACAAGACAATTAATACGGTATAAAGAATGGCACCGTATGTCGTTTGCATATTGAAAACTTGACTCAATACTTTGTACCAAGTCGCGTCCCCTTGTGAGCTTTGGAAAGCCAAAAGCACAGTTTGGGGAGTTGCAATGAATGAACTCGCAAAAATAACGGGGATAACACCCGCAACGTTTACCTTAAGTGGCAGATATGAACTATCTGTCGCACCAGCAACTCGTCTTGTGTATTGAATTGGAATCTTATAGTTAGCCTGTTGAACATATGTTACAAAAGTTACGATTGCAAAAATTGCAACGAACAAGATTACTATGAACAAGATGCCCCCCCAAAGATCACCTTTATCAGCTTGGACAATTTGTTCATTAAAAATCTGTTTAATACCACCCGGGATACGAGAAACGATACCTGCCATGATTAACATGGAAACACCATTCCCAATACCTCGTTCAGTAATCATATCACCTAACCAAGTCGTCAACATTGTTCCGGCTGTTAAAATAATGCCCAGAACAACATATGTCTCCGTACTTGGATTTTTAACCAAACCTAAACTACTCAATGAGTCTAACCCTGCAGTGATACCCACAGACTGAACAAATGCTAAAACAATTGTTAGGTAACGCGTAGCTTGATTCAATTTACGACGACCAACTTCACCTTGCTTACTCCATTCTACAAAACGAGGAACAATGTCCATCTGTAGTAATTGGATAACAATTTGAGCGGTAATGTAGGGTGAAACCCCCATTGCGAAAATCGAGTAGTTAGTTAATCCACCACCACTAAAAGTGTTAAGAAGACTAACTAAGTTACTACTTGTTGCACTAGCAATTGCAGCATGGTTAATTCCAGGAACTGTTATAAAAGTACCTAAGCGAAAGACAATTAAAACGCATAAAGTGAAAAAAATCTTTTGACGGATTTCTTTCACGGCTAATGCATTTTTCATCACTTTAAGCATTAGATCACCTCTGTTTGACCACCGGCAGCTTCAATAGCTTCTTTAGCAGCAGCTGAGAATTTACCTGCTTTAACAGTTAATTTCTTGTTAAGTTCGCCGGAAGCTAAAATTTTAATTCCTGATTTTTCGTTCTTAACAATACCTGATTCAACAAGTAAAGCTGGTGTTACTTCAGCACCGTTTTCGAATTTGTTTAAGCTATCTAAATTGACAACTGCATATTCTTTACGGTTAATGTTGTTAAATCCACGTTTTGGCATACGACGGAATAAAGGCATTTGTCCACCTTCAAAACCTAAACGTACTTTACTACGGGCTTTTTGGCCTTTTTGACCACGTCCAGAAGTTTTACCATTACCAGAAGATGTTCCACGTCCGACACGGTTACGTACTGAGCGAGAACCTTCACTTGGTTTTAATTCATGTAATTTCATAGGGTTGGCACCTCCTTATTTTAAACTGCAAACAAGATGTTGATGTTATTTAACTTCTTCAACGTCCACTAAATGAGAAATCTTTGCGATAACGCCTCGTGTTACTGCGTCGTTAGGACGAATAACAGAGCTGCTAATACGGTGTAAACCGAAAGCTTTAACGATTTCGCGTTGATTTTGAGGACGTCCGATGACACTGCGTTTTAATGTAATTTTCAAATCTGTCATGTTTTAGTCCTCCTAGTCAGCTAAGTGTTGGATAGAAACGCCACGCAATGCAGCAACTTCTTCAGCACTCTTCATTTTCTTTAAACCATCCATTGTTGCGCGAACAACGTTGATTGGTGTATTTGAACCTAATGATTTACTTGTTACATCTGATACTCCAGCAAGTTCCATAACGGCACGAACTGAACCACCAGCGGCAACTCCAGAACCTTCAACAGCTGGTTTAAGCATAATGCGTCCACCACTGTATTGACCGAGAACTTCGTGAGGAAGTGTCGTACCGACCATAGGTACGTCAATCAAGTTCTTTTTAGCATCTTCAACTGCTTTACGGATTGCTTCAGGAACTTCTTGAGCTTTACCTGTACCGAAGCCTACATGACCATTGTGATCACCGACAATAACTAATGCAGCAAAACGTAGACGACGTCCACCTTTTACAACTTTAGTAACACGGTTAATCGCAACAACACGATCTTCTAAATCTAAATGAGTTGGATCAATGAAAGTCATAAACTATTTCCTCCCTTTCTTAGAATTCTAATCCATTTTCACGAGCTGCTTCAGCTAAAGCAGCAACGCGTCCATGGTATAAGTATCCGCCACGATCAAAAACAACAGCTTTGATACCTTTGTCATTAGCGCGTTTAGCAACTAATGCGCCGACAGCAGTAGCTTTTGCTACTTTGCTATCGCCTGTTACATCACTATCCATTGTTGAGGCACTTGCTAGCGTTACACCCGCTACGTCATCAATTACTTGAGCGTAGATGTGGTTATTTGAACGGAATACGTTTAAGCGTGGGCACTCTGCAGTTCCAGAAATCTTACCACGAACACGTAAATGACGCTTTGAACGTGTTTTATTTCTATCTGGTTTTGTAATCACAATTTTCACCTCTTGATTTTATTCAAAAACAAAGTAAGTAATGCTAAGCAGCATTATTTACCTGTTTTACCTTCTTTACGACGAACATGTTCGCCAACGTAACGAATTCCCTTACCTTTATAAGGTTCTGGAGGACGAACGGCACGAATTTCTGCGGCAAGATCGCCAACTTCTTGTTTACTGATACCTGAAATAATAATGCTTGTATTTGCAGGAACTTCAACAGTTAAGTTTGCGCGTTCTTCAAAATCCACTGGATGTGAATAACCAACATTTAATACTAATTTTTTCCCTTGTAATTGTGCACGATAACCAACACCAATCAACTCAAGTTCTTTTTTGAAACCTTCTGTAACTCCAAGAACCATGTTGTTTACGTTGGCACGCATTGTACCATGTAAGGCACGAGTGCTTTTATCGTCACTTTCACGAGTAAATTTAACTGAAAGACCTTCTACATGCATTGTAATAGCACTAGAAAACTTACGAGTTAATTCACCTTTGGGGCCTTTTACTGTAACCATTTGACCTTCTTGTGTAACTTCTACACCAGCAGGAAGAACGATTTCTTTATAACCTATACGACTCACGCGAGTGACACCTCCTTACGAATTAATTGATTACCAGATGTATGCTAAGACTTCGCCACCAATTTGTTTGGCGCGTGCATCTTTATCTGTCATCACACCTTCTGATGTTGAGATAACTGCGATTCCTAAACCATTTAATACTTTAGGAACTGCATCAGCTTGAACGTACGTACGTAATCCTGGTTTTGAAATACGTTTAATACCAGAGATTACACGTTCATTGTCTTTTCCAAATTTTAAAAATACACGGATAATACCTTGTTTGTCATCATCGATGTATTCGATATCACGTACGAAACCTTCATTTTTAAGGATTTCAGCGATATCACGTTTGATTTTTGAAGCAGGTACTTCTAAAGACTCATGCCGTACCATGTTTGCATTACGGATACGAGTTAAAAAGTCTGCGATCGGATCAGTCATGACCATTGAGTTTACCCTCCTTTAACTTATCTTTTTAAATTTACCAACTAGCTTTTTTCATACCAGGAATTTGGCCTTTGTGAGCAAGGTCACGAAGACAAATACGGCATAATTTAAATTTACGATAAACAGAATGTGGACGACCACAACGTTCGCAACGTGTGTAAGCTTGCGTAGAGAATTTTGCGGGACGTTTGTTCTTTGCAATCAATGATTTTTTAGCCAAAGCTTTGTAACCTCCTTATTATTTAGAAAACGGCATACCCAATTGTGTGAGTAATTCTTTTGATTCCTCATCAGTATTAGCAGTTGTAACAATAACAATATCCATTCCACGAACCTTATCCACATCATCAAAATCGATTTCTGGGAAAATTAATTGTTCGCGAACACCTAAAGTATAGTTACCACGGCCATCAAAGGCTTTATTGCTAACGCCACGGAAATCACGCACACGAGGTAATGAAACTGAAACTAATTTATCTAAGAAATCGTACATGCGTTCGCCACGTAAAGTAACTTTAGCACCGATTGGCATACCTTCACGTAAACGGAAGCCAGCGATTGATTTCTTAGCTTTAGTAACCAATGGTTTTTGACCAGAGATCAAAGCTAATTCTTCAACAGCTTTATCTAAATTTTTAGCATTAGTAACAGCATCACCAACACCCATGTTGATAACAATTTTATCAACTTGAGGTGTTTGCATAATTGATGTGTAGTTAAATTTTTCCATCATAGATGGTGTAATTTCATTAGTGAACTTTTCTTTTAAACGGTTAGTCATGAAGAAAGTGTCCTCCTTTCAGTAGGTCTATTTAACAGTTTCACCTGATTTTTTAGAAACTCTAACTTTCTTACCATCTACAACTTTGAAGCCAACACGAGTTGGTTCATTTGTAGAAGGGTCGACAAGCATCACGTTTGAAACGTGAATTGGTGCTTCAATATCCACGATGCCACCTTGTGGATTCGAGTTACTAGGTTTTTGATGTTTTTTTGCAATATTGATACCTTCAACAATCACACGGTCTTGTTTAAGGAAAACTTTAGTAACAGTACCTTGTTTACCTTTATCTTTACCTGCAATTAATTGAACTTTATCACCAGTTTTGACGAACATTTAGCGCACCTCCTTGTTTTCCGATGGATTTCTTATAATACTTCGGGTGCTAAAGAAACAATCTTCATGAAATTGTTATCACGTAATTCACGTGCAACAGGTCCAAAGATACGTGTACCTTTAGGGCTCTTGTCATCTTGGATGATAACAGCAGCATTTTCATCAAATTTGATGTAAGAACCATCAGCACGATGAGCACCTGATTTTGTACGTACGATTACGGCTTTAACAACTTCACCTTTTTTGACAACACCACCTGGTGTTGCATGTTTAACAGTAGCAACAATAACGTCACCGATATTAGCAGTTCTACGCTTTGATCCACCTAAAACTTTAATAGTTAAGATTTCTTTTGCGCCTGAATTGTCGGCAATTTTTAAACGACTTTCTGTTTGTATCACAGTAAGTGTCCTCCTTTCAATAGCAAATTAGAAATACGAATGGCAATTATGCTTAAGCAATAACTGCTTTTTCAACGATATCTAATAAACGGAATCTCTTAGTTGCTGACAACGGACGAGTTTCCATAATTTGAACGATATCGCCGATTTTTGCTTCGTTATTTTCATCATGTGCATAGAATTTTTTAGAATAAGTCACACGTTTACCGTAGGTTTTGTGTGTCTTGTATGTTTCGATAAGAACACTAATCGTTTTATCCATTTTGTCGGATACAACGCGTCCTTGATAGACTTTACGTTGGTTACGAGTTTCACTCATGCGTAAATGGCCTCCCTTTCGTAATCTACTTGTTTAATTCTTGTTGGCGTAATGCCGTTTTAATACGAGCAATTGTTTTACGTACTTCACTTAAGCGTGCGGTATTTTCTAATTGACCGGTAGCTAATTGGAAGCGTAAGTTAAACAATTCATCTTTAAATTCTTGTTCTTTGGTAATCATTTCAGCAGTGGTTAATTCATTAATTTCCTTAGCCTTCATGTGATTCGCCACCTACTTCCTCACGTTTTACAATTTTAGTTCTCACTGGAAGTTTGTTTGATGCTAAGCGTAAAGCTTCGCGAGCAACTTCTTCGGGAACACCGGCAACTTCAAACATGATCTTTCCACGTTTAACTGGAGCTACCCATCCTTCAGGAGCACCTTTACCAGAACCCATTCGAACACCAATTGCTTTTGCAGTATATGATTTATGAGGGAAAATTTTAATCCATACTTTCCCACCACGTTTCATATGACGGTTAATTGCGACACGAGAAGCTTCGATTTGACGGTTAGTGATCCATGATGATTCAAGAGCCTGTAAACCGAATTCTCCAAAAGCGACTTCTTTGCCACCTTTAGCTTCCCCACGCATTTTACCACGGAATTCACGACGGAATTTTGTACGTTTAGGTACTAACATAGGTTATTTCCCTCCTTTCACAGCGTTTTTCTTAGCTGGTAAGATTTCGCCACGGTAGATCCAGACTTTTACGCCTAATTTACCATAAGTAGTCATTGCTTCAACCCAAGCGTAGTCAATATCTGCTCTTAAGGTATGTAATGGAACTGTACCATCTGAGTAGCTTTCAACACGAGACATATCAGCTCCGTTAAGACGGCCAGCAACTTGAACTTTGATACCTTTGGCACCAGAGCGCATTGTACGTTGCATAGCTTGTTTAACGGCACGACGGAAAGCGACACGGTTTTCTAATTGTTCCGCAACGTTTTCGCCGACTAATTGAGCATCTAAATCAGGACGTTTGATTTCAACAATGTTGATATGCACACGTTTACCTGTTAAATCATTTAATTCTTTACGAAGTTTTTCAACTTCAGCTCCACCTTTACCGATAACCATACCAGGTTTAGCAGTATGGATTGAAACGTTAACACGTTTTGCAGCGCGTTCGATTTCAACGATAGAGACAGAAGCGTCGGTTAATTTTTCTTGAATGTATTTACGGATGTGTAAATCTTCATGAAGGTAGTTTGCAAAATCTTTTTCTGCATACCATTTTGAATCCCAATCACGAATGATACCTACACGTAATCCCGTTGGATTTATTTTTTGACCCACGCGTTATCCCTCCTTATTTTGTAGCTTCAGATACAACTACTGTAATGTGACTCGTACGTTTATTAATTGGTGAAGCTGATCCTTTGGCACGAGGACGGAAACGTTTTAACGTTGGTCCTTCGTTAGCAAAGATATCACTAATAATTAAGTTTTCACCATCTAAATCAAAATTATTTTCTGCATTAGCTACAGCAGAAAGTAAAACTTTTTCAATGATTGGGCTTCCGGCTCTGGGAGTAAATCTCAAAATACCGATAGCTTCAGCAACACTTTTACCTCTGATAAGATCGATTACCAAGCGAGCTTTACGCGCTGGAATACGAACAGTTTTGGCGGTTGCTTTTGCTGATGTTACTTGTTCAGCCATGTGTATAACCTCCTTTATTTAACTGTAGTTTTCTTATCGTCAGATCCGTGACCACGGAAAGTACGTGTTGGAACAAATTCACCCAACTTATGACCAACCATATCTTCTTGCATAAATACTGGAACGTGTTTGCGTCCATCATATACAGCGATTGTTAGACCAATGAAGTTAGGGAAGATTGTTGAACGACGTGACCATGTCTTGATAACTGTTTTCTTTTCTTGATCAGTTTGTGCTTCGACCTTTTTCATCAAATGTTCATCGACGAATGGTCCTTTTTTTAGACTACGACTCAATGTGAATCCTCCTTCCGGAATATAGCTTAAGCAACAAGCAAATTATTATTTTTTGTTGCGTCCACGTACGATAAATTTGTCTGATTGGTTTTTCTTTGAACGTGTTTTGTAACCCATCGTCTTTTGACCCCAAGGAGACATAGGTGATGGACGACCAATTGGAGCTTTACCTTCACCACCACCATGAGGATGATCGTTAGGATTCATAACTGATCCACGAACTGTAGGACGTTTACCAGCCCAACGAGCACGACCAGCTTTACCGATTTTGATTAATTCGTGTTGTTCGTTACCGACAGCACCGATAGATGCACGACATGTTGACAAGATCATGCGAACTTCGCCTGATGTCAAACGAACAAGAACGTATTTACCTTCTTTACCAAGTAATTGTGCTGAAGCACCGGCTGAACGAGCAAGTTGTCCACCCTTACCTGGTTTTAATTCGATATTATGGATGATTGTACCAACTGGGATATCTTGAAGAGCTAATGCGTTACCAACCTTGATATCTGCTTCTTTACCAGATTGAACCATCATGCCAACTTCTAATCCTTTAGGAGCAATGATGTATGATTTGATACCATCAGTATATTGTAATAATGCAATATTAGCTGAACGGTTTGGATCATATTCGATTGCTTTAACAGTTGCTGTTACATTGTCTTTAACACGCTTGAAATCGATCAAACGGTATTGACGTTTGTGACCACCACCACGGTGACGAACAGTAATGCGACCATAGTTATTACGGCCGGCAGTTCTGCTTTTTGATTCTAGTAATGATTTTTCAGGAGTTGATTTAGTAATTTCTGAGAAATCAGAACCAGTCATATTACGACGACCGTTAGTGGTTGGTTTGAATTTTTTAATTCCCACGTTATTTTCCTCCTATTTACAAAATTTTAGATTATTCTTCGAATAATTGAATTTCTTTTGAGTCGGCAGTTAAAGTAACGATTGCTTTACGGCGTTTTTTAGTATAACCGGCATAGCGACCTTGACGCTTTAACTTACCTTTAACATTCATGATATTTACTTTAACAACTTTAACGCCAAAAATATCTTCGATAGCTTTTTTGACTTCAATTTTAGTTGCGCGAGTATCAACGTCGAATGTGTAAACTTTATCAGCCATTCTGTCCATTGCTGCTTCGGTGATGACTGGGCGTAAGATAATATCTCTTGATTCCATTATGAAAGAGCCTCCTCTACTTGAGAAAGAGCTGCTTGAGTCATGACTAATTTGTCGTTGTTGATAACGTCAAGAACGTTAACACCTTTAGCTTCTACTACTGTAACATTTGGTAAGTTACGAGCTGCTAAAGCAACGAAATCATTGCCAGGTTCAAGAACTATTAATACTTTTTTGTTGATATCTAAGTTACTTAAAACTTCTTTGAAAGCTTTTGTTTTTGGTTGTTCGAAGCTAAGAGCATCGACCATAACCACGCCATTATCCAATACTTTTTGTGAAAGTACTGATTTAAGAGCTAAACGACGAACTTTTTTAGGTAATTTGTAACTGTATGAACGAGGAGTAGGGCCAAATACGACACCACCACCACGCCATTGTGGGCTACGGATAGATCCTTGACGAGCACGACCTGTACCTTTTTGGCGCCATGGTTTTCTACCACCACCTGAAACTGCACTTTTGTTTTTAACTGAATGAGTTCCTTGACGTAATGATGCACGTTGCATGATTACGGCGTCAAAAATGACATTGTCGTTAGGTTCGATTCCAAAAATAGCGTCGTTTAATTCAACTTCACCATTTTTAGTACCATCTTGTTTTAATAATGCGACTGTTGGCATTTTGAAATTCCTCCTTCCTGTTATTTAGCGTCTTTAGTGACGTTTTTAATTGTAACTAATGATTTGTTTGCGCCTGGTACGTTACCTTTAATCAAGATAACATTGCTTTCAACGTCAACGCGGATAACTTCCAAGTTTTTGACAGTTACGCGCTTGCCACCCATGCGACCTGGTAATCTCTTACCCTTGAATACACGGTTAATAACGGCACCCATTGAACCAGGACGACGATGGTAACGAGAACCATGAGTCATAGGACCTCGTGATTGTCCCCAACGTTTGATATTTCCTTGGAAACCATGTCCCTTAGACGTACCTGTGACGTTAACGACGTCTCCAGCTGAGAAAGTATCAACTTTGATTTCGTCACCCACAGTATAATCTCCAAGCACGACATCGTTAATTTCACGAACGAAGCGCTTAGGAGTAGTATTTGCTTTTGCTGCATGACCTTTAGCAGGTTTGTTTGTTAATACTTCACGTTTGTCTTGGTAACCTAATTGAATTGCTTCGTAACCATCATTTTCAATTGTTTTCAATTGTAAAACAACATTTGGCGTAGATTCAATCACTGTAACTGGTACCAATTCACCATTTTCAGTAAAAACTTGTGTCATACCGACTTTTTTTCCTAAGATTCCTTTTGTAGTCATAAGTACACCTCCAATATGTTTATAATTTATTTTTGTTGCTGAGTTTTATAATTTGATTTCAATATCAACGCCACTAGGTAAGTCAAGTTTCATCAATGAATCAACTGTCTTAGGTGTTGGGTTAACGATATCAATCAAACGTTTATGTGTAAGCATTTCGAATTGTTCACGTGAATCTTTATGCTTATGTGGTGAACGTAAAACTGTGTATAATGTACGTTCTGTTGGCAATGGAATTGGTCCAGAAATTGTTGCCCCTGTTCTTTTTGCAGTTTCAACAATCTTGTCAGCAGATTGATCTAAAATACGGTGTTCGTAAGCCTTTAGGCGAATACGAATTTTTTGTTTTGCCATTTTGTTCCCTCCTTCGTCTATTTTAAAAATAAGACTAGCTCCGTGTAAGTGACCGACACGCCTTGCGTGGCAAAGCTGCCGGGCGTGTCGCAATCTTTCACATCTTAGCTCATTCTATGAAACCCTGTCACAGGGCAAACTACGCCATCTGTTTTTGGGTACTTATCTATACTACTAAAGATAAAGCCTTATGGCAAGTGCTTTCTTTCTTTTTTTCAAAGTTTCTCATTAGAAAATCATAATTCACTTTTTTTCAGAAACAACTTTTATTCAATCGTTATTTTAACACAAAAAAAGAAGCTAACGATAAACGATAACTTCTTTTAAAAATTCAGAACGGCTGACTAATCAGCAGATGTTCCGTTTTTCTTCATAATTTCTTCTTGGATTGCTTTTGGTACAGCTTCATAATGATCAAATGTCATTGTAAATGTACCACGTCCTTGTGTTGAAGAACGTAAAGTAGTTGCGTAACCGAACATACCAGAAAGAGGAACCATTGCGTTAACAACTTGTGCGTTTCCGCGAGCTTCCATACCTTCAACACGTCCACGACGAGCAGTTACATGTCCCATAACATCACCTAAGTAATCTTCTGGAGCAACAACTTCAACCTTCATCATTGGTTCAAGGATAACAGCACCAGCACTCTTAGCAGCATTTCTCAATGACATTGAAGCAGCTACTTTAAATGCTGATTCATTAGAATCGACATCATGATATGATCCATCATATAACTTGGCTTTAACATCAATAAGTGGGTATCCTGCAAGAACACCGTTTTGCATAGCTTCTCTCAAACCTTGTTCAACTGAAGGAATGTATTCACGAGGAACAACACCACCAACGATAGCGTCTTCGAATGCGAAACCGCCACCCTCTTCATTAGGTGAGAATTCAACCGTAACATCCCCATATTGACCTTTACCACCGGATTGACGAACGAATTTACCTTGTGCAGAAACAGTTTTTGTAAATGTTTCACGGTAGGCAACTTGTGGTTCACCAACAGTAGCTTCAACGTTAAATTCACGTCTCATACGATCAACGATGATATCCAAATGCAATTCACCCATCCCAGCGATTAAAGTTTCACCAGTTTCAGGGTTAGTTTCTGCCTTGAATGAAGGATCTTCTTCAGCTAGTTTTTGTAAACCGATATCCATCTTATCTTGATCAGCTTTTGTTTTTGGTTCGATAGAAACTTGGATAACTGGTTCAGGGAATTCCATTGATTCAAGAATTAATGGGTGTTTTTCATCCGTTAAAGAATCACCAGTTGTCGTGTTTTTCAAACCAATAGCAGCAGCGATATCACCTGAGAATACTTCAGGAATTTCATTACGGTGATTTGAATGCATTTGAAGAATACGACCAACACGTTCACGCGTGTCTTTAGTAGAATTCAAAACATATGAACCAGCTTGTAATGTACCTGAGTAAACACGGAAGAATGTCAAACGACCAACGAATGGATCCGTTGCAATTTTGAAAGCTAAAGCAGCGAAATCTTTATCATCGCCAGCTGTAATTTCAACTTGTTCGTCCGTTTTAGGATCAGTTGCGTTATAAGGTTTAACATCTAAAGGAGATGGTAAGAAATCATTAACAGCATCCAACATCATTTGAACACCCTTGTTTTTAAATGCTGAACCAGCAAGAACTGGGTACATTTCAAGGTTTAATGTTGCTTTACGGATAGCAGCTTTGATTTCATCTTTAGTAATTTCAACGCCATCAAGATATTTTTCCATAAGCTTTTCATCAACATCAGCAACGGCTTCAACTAAAGCTTCGCGACGTTTTGTAGCTTCTTCTAAATATTCTTCAGGAACGTCAATACTTTCCCATGTAGCACCTAAATCTTCGTTATCATATAAATCGGCTTTCATTTCGATTAAATCAATAACACCTTCAAAATCATCTTCAGCGCCAATTGGCATTTGGATAGGAACAGCATTTACTTGAAGACGATCTTTGATTGTACCTACTGAGTAATCAAAGTTAGCACCCATTTTATCCATCTTATTGATGAATACAATACGAGGAACTGAGTATGTTGTTGCTTGACGCCAAACATTTTCAGTTTGTGGTTCAACACCAGATTGACCATCTAAAACAACAACGGCTCCATCTAAGACACGAAGTGAACGTTCAACTTCAATAGTGAAATCCACATGTCCTGGAGTATCGATGATATTAATACGATGTTCTTTCCATTCAGCTGTTGTAGCAGCTGATGTGATTGTAATACCACGTTCTTGTTCTTGTTCCATCCAATCCATTTGTGAAGCTCCTTCATGAGTTTCACCAATTTTATGAATTTTACCCGTATAGTATAAAATACGTTCAGTAGTTGTTGTCTTACCAGCATCGATATGAGCAACAATACCAATATTACGCGTTTTTTCTAGTGGAAATTCGCGTTTATTTGCCATTTTGTATGATCTCCTTCCAATTCTAAAATATATCCAAAAAAATGACTACTATATCGATTATCAAAATCATATAATAGCCATCCTTTTATAAAATTACCAGCGGTAATGTGCGAATGCTTTGTTAGCGTCAGCCATTTTATGTGTGTCTTCACGTTTCTTAACTGATGCACCAGTATTGTTTGCTGCATCCATGATTTCTTTAGCTAAACGTTCTGGCATTGTATGTTCCCCACGTAAACGTGCGTAACTTACTAACCAACGTAAACCTAAAGTTGAACGACGATCAGGGCGAACTTCAATTGGCACTTGGTAGTTAGAACCACCGACACGGCGAGCTTTAACTTCAAGTACGGGCATGATGTTTTTCATAGCTTCATCAAAAACTTCATTAGGTTCGTTTCCTGTTTGTTCTTTAATCATTTCGAATGCATCATACAAGATCTTTGATGCAGTACCACGACGACCATCTAACATTAAACGGTTGATTAAACGTGTTACTAATTTAGAATTGTAAATTGGATCAGGCAATACTTCTCTTTTTGGAGCTGGGCCTTTTCTTGGCATCTAAATAACCTCCTTAGATTCTATTTTTATTAGAATGACCTAAACTTATTTAGGTCTCTTTGCGCCGTATTTTGAACGACTTTGTTTACGATCAGCAACACCGGCTGTATCAAGAGCACCACGGATAACATGGTAACGTACCCCAGGTAAATCTTTTACACGGCCACCACGAATAAGAACAACACTATGTTCTTGTAAGTTATGTCCAATACCAGGAATGTATGCTGTAACTTCAAGAAGGTTAGATAAACGAACACGCGCATATTTACGTAAAGCAGAGTTAGGCTTTTTAGGTGTCATTGTTCCGACACGAGTAGCAACCCCACGTTTTTGTGGTGCAGGATTATCTGTTTGAACTTTCTTGTAACTGTTATACCCGAAGTTTAATGCGGGTGCACCAGATTTTGAACCTTTAGAATTACGACCTTTACGAACTAATTGATTAATTGTTGGCATCTAAAGTTTCCTCCTTCCTTATTATAGGTTAATTGTTTTTAAGTCCACACATCCAGGTGGTTCATTTTTTAATAATAAAAAATAACGTCCTAGACGTCTGGCTTATAATGCGCTGCTGTTATACAGAATCTCAACTATGTAGATGAATTAACTGTTCACAAAAAGCACCTTACACAGAATAGCATGGTATTTTATTTTCGTCAATGGTATTTGTATTAAAAAGCGTATTTTTTACATAGGAGGATATAAATTATGTTAATTAGCTACTTATTTTTACTAGGCGCCTGCCTGGGATCATTTATTACCTGTACTGCGACACGCCATGCGTTGAATCAAAGTCAACTCGGTCAAAGATCGATGTGCGACTATTGTGGGGTAAACATCCCTTGGCGAGACCTTATTCCGATTTACGCTTATCTTAGATTACGTGGACATTGTCGATTCTGCAAGGGGCAATTTCCAGCATATTCATTTATTTTTGAATGCAGTTTGGCTATTATGCTGCCTCTGGCTTTCGCCAAACTTTCCCCGCCACTATTTATACTGGTTACCGCATTTTTATTTTATCTCACTTTTTTATCTGTTATGGATTTTACTAATCGACTTATTTCTAGTCGTCTAACTATTGGTGGTGGTCTCATATTTATTGTTTGGCACTATTTATTGCTCGGCTTACCAGACTCATTATTGGAAATATTATTATTTAGCCTGTTTTTATTTGTATTATGCTTTCAACAAAAAATGGGGGTCGGCGATTTCATACTACTGCTTGTCATTCAACTAACATTTGGCATCCATTTTTGTTTGATTGTGACGCTTTTCGCTTGTATAAGTGCACTCCTATATTTTATCTGCGCAAATAAAACGAGATATCAGATTTTTGCATTCGTTCCCCATTTAACGTTAGGCACCTATCTAACTTTTGCATTATCTTTCTATATATAAACAAAAAGGCTGAGCAACTATGCTCGGCCTTTAATTTAGTCTTCGATTGCGTCATTTAAATGACCATAATTGAATAAAACGTTTAATATAACGGCTGACAAACTACCAACAACAAGTCCGTTGCCAAAAATAGTTTGAATCGTTAAAGGTAAGGCTTGTAACAACGCTGGTTGAACGGTTACGCCCAAACCTAAACTGACTGAAATACCAATAATTAATAAATTGCTATTACTACCTTCGACTTCACGCAACATTTTAATTCCTTGCGCACCAACCATTCCGAACATTACCAACATGGCGCCACCTAGAACAGATGCGGGAATGACGGTTGCCGTTGCACCAATTTTTGGAAGTAGACCCAATGCAATTAAAAAGAAGGCAGAAAAGTATACCGGTTTTTTTGTTTTAATTCCTGATAATTGAACGATCCCAACATTTTGTGAAAAAGTTGAATAAGGGAATGTATTGAAAATACCACCCAGAATAGCTGCAAGTCCCTCAGCACGGTACCCTTTTTTCAAATCATCCTTTTTGATAGGACGACCAACGATATCACCTAATGCAAAGAACACACCAGTCGACTCAATCATTGTTGTCAAAGCAGCTAGAATCATCGTCACAATTGATGACCATTCAAATTTTGGAGCAGCAAACATGAAGACATGAGGAAGTTGGAACCAACTTGCCTGACTCACAGGCTCTAATGATACCTCACCCATGAACGAAGCGACTACAACACCTACCAGGATACCAATTAAGATTCCGACTTGTTGGATAAAGCCGCGTCCCCAAATGTTCAACCCTAAAATAACAAGGACTGTTACACCGGCAACAATCAGATTAGGAATACTTCCGAATGATTTAGTCGTAATATCCCCGCCACCCATGTTAGTAAAGGCAACCGGAATTAATGTTAACCCAATCAATGTAATCAATGAACCCGTCACTACTGGTGGGAAAAACTTTCTAATATTCGCAAAAAAACCTGCGATTAAGAAAATAAAAATCCCGGCGGCAATAATTGATCCGTACATTGTTCCCAGTCCAAAATGTTTCCCTACGGCTGATAATGGCGCTACATACTCAATTGCACACCCAAGCACTACTGGTAAACCAATCCCGGTAAAACGTGTGCGTTTTAATTGCAGCAATGTTGCAATCCCACACATAAAAATATCCATCGAAACTAAATAAGTAATTTGTTTTGTACTAAACCCAAGTGCAGCTCCAACTAACAATGGTACTAAAATATCGCCCGAATACATGGCTAATAAATGCTGCAACCCTAATATTGATGCTTTAAAATTTGATAAGTTAGATTCATCCAAACTACTATCTTCTAATTCCGTGCTATTTTTCATTCAATCCTCCACGTTATCCTGCACACTAATAAGTCAGGTTTTTATGGACTTCGCTCTTAATACGCGCTTAATTTAACTCACATATAGTCCGGAATTTACGGCTCCGGGTAGAGACTAGCATCCATATCATGACATTATATAGGTGATTGGTATTTTTTTATTGTATGACAATATTAACACAGTCTATTTATTCATTCAATGGTTCACGGATGTTTTTTTACTTATTACATCTATCGTTCGTTTATAAAGCACAAAAAAAAGAACAATCCTTAAATTAATAAGAATTGTTCTTTTTTTGCTTTAACGTTAGTCATTCACGCCAGCTTCTTCTTCTTTCATTCGTTTCTCAATGTCTGAGATTGAATAAACATTAGCCGAAATTGAACCTGTTTCTTTTGGTTTGATTTGACGGTAATCTGGCATACCAGTACCGGCAGGAATAATCTTACCAATAATAACATTTTCTTTAAGACCAATTAATGGATCATTCTTACCGCGAATAGCAGCATCCGTAAGAACACGAGTTGTTTCTTGGAATGATGCAGCTGATAAGAAACTGTTTGTTTCAAGAGAAGCTTTAGTGATACCAAGCAAGACAGGACGTGAAGTAGCCGGAATGCCACCCTTAATCAATGTCTTATAGTTATCTTCTTTAAGATCCATGATATCCATCAAAGTACCTGGCAATACGTCTGTGTCACCGGGATCCATAACGCGAACCTTACGTAACATTTGACGAGACATAACCTCCACATGCTTATCAGAGATTTCTACCCCTTGCATACGATATACTTTTTGAACTTCACGAAGAATGTAGTTCTCCGTTGAAAGAACATCACGAACTTGAATTAATTGTTTAGGATCAATTGAACCAACTGTAAGTGCTTCACCACGATGAATCTTATCGCCTTCGGCAACTTTAAGAACAGCAGTATAAGGCAAGCTATATGTTCGTGTATCAGTTTCACCTTTAACTGTTACTTCTTTAGTACGTTCAGCAGGATTTTCTTCAATCGCTTCAATCACACCAGTTACTTCTGTAATTTCGGCACGACCTTTAGGATTACGTGCTTCGAAGATTTCTTGAACACGAGGTAAACCTTGTGTAATATCATCTCCGGCAACCCCACCAGTATGGAAAGTACGCATTGTTAATTGAGTTCCGGGTTCACCGATTGATTGAGCAGCAACAGTACCAACTGCTTCACCAACTTCAACCTGGTCGCCAGTAGCCATATTACGGCCATAACAATGTTCACAAACCCCATGCTTCGTGTTACATGTAAATGCTGAGCGGATTGTTACTTGTTCGATTCCAGCAGCGATAATTGCTTGCGCTTTGCTTTCTTCGATCATTTCATTTGAAGTGACAATAACATCACCAGTTTTAGGATCTTTAACGGTCTTCATTGCGTAACGACCTAAAATACGGTCATACAATGGTTCGATCATTTCATTTCCTTCTTTGATGGCTGATACATCTAAGCCACGATCAGTGAAACAATCTTTTTCACGAATAATAACATCTTGAGCAACATCAACAAGTCGACGAGTCAAGTATCCAGAATCGGCAGTCTTCAAGGCCGTATCAGTCATCCCTTTACGAGCCCCATGAGTTGAGATAAACATTTCCAACACAGACAAACCTTCACGGAAGTTAGAAATAATAGGTAATTCCATTGTTTTACCATTAGGAGCTGCCATCAAACCACGCATACCAGCTAATTGAGTAAAGTTAGAGATATTACCACGGGCGCCAGAATCACTCATCATTTGGATAGGATTTTGTGTGCCCAATGCTTCCATCAGTTTTTGTTGGATGTCATCTTTTGCTTGTGTCCAGATAGCAATAACGCGTTCATAGCGTTCATCTTCTGTAATCAAACCACGACGGAATTGTTTTGCAACCAAAGCAACTTGTTTATGAGCTTCTTCGATAATTGCAGGTTTTTCCTTCAAGTCAGTTACATCAGAAATACCAACTGTGATACCAGCATGTGTTGATTGATCGTAACCCAAGTTTTTAAGACGATCTAACATCTTAGAAGTTTCAGTTACTTTAAATCGTTTATAAACTTCAGAAATGATATCGCTCAAGAAGCCTTTTTTGAAAGGTAAAATAATTTCTTGCGCTTTAATCATATCGCCAATATTATCGCCAGGTTCAACGAAATATTTATCGGCTGTCTGGTTAATTAAGTTATCATTCTTAGGTTCGTTAATATAAGCAAATTCTTTAGGTAAGATTTCATTAAAGATTGCTTTACCAACAGTTGTTATCATAATGCGTTCTTTTTGCCAATCCGTAAATGGTTTACCTTCAGCAGCAAGTGTTGCTGTTTGTAATCCAATACGAGTGTGCAAATGAACGTAACCATTACGGTAAGCCATCACTGCTTCGTTAGCATCTTTAAAGATCATGCCTTCGCCTTCGCGACCAGCTTCTTCCATTGTAAGGTAGTAGTTACCTAAAACCATATCTTGAGAAGGTGTTACAACTGGTTTACCATCTTTAGGTGCCAAGATATGATGAGCAGCTAACATAAGCAAACGAGCTTCTGCCTGTGCTTCATCAGATAAAGGTACATGGATAGCCATTTGATCTCCATCAAAATCGGCATTGTAAGCTTCACAAGCCAAAGGATGAAGACGAATTGCTTTACCATCAACTAAAATTGGTTCGAAAGCTTGAATACCAAGACGATGAAGTGTTGGTGCGCGGTTAAGAAGAACTGGATGTTCAACAATAACTTCTTCTAAAACATCCCAGATGTCTTCATCGCGACGATCAAGCTTACGTTTAGCATTTTTAATATTTGATGCCATTTCGCGTTTAACAAGTTCTTTCATCATAAATGGTTTGAATAATTCCAAAGCCATTTCACGAGGAATACCACATTGATTCATTTGTAACGTTGGTCCAACAGCAATAACTGAACGGCCTGAATAATCAACACGTTTTCCAAGTAAATTTTGACGGAAACGTCCTTGTTTACCTTTCAACATATGTGAAAGAGATTTCAATGGTCGGTTACCTGGTCCAGTAACTGGACGGCCACGACGACCATTATCAATCAATGCATCAACAGCTTCTTGTAACATACGTTTTTCATTTTGAACAATAATACCAGGAGCATTCAAATCTAATAAACGTTTTAGTCGGTTATTTCGGTTAATAACCCGTCTGTATAAATCATTCAAATCAGAAGTGGCAAAACGGCCACCTTCTAATTGAACCATTGGACGTAAATCAGGCGGAATGATAGGAACAGCGTCCATAACCATCCATGAAGGTTCATTTTGAGAAAGTAAGAATGCTTCTAAAATATCCAAACGACGAACGGCACGCGTTCTCTTTTGGCCAGTAGCATCTTTCAATTCTTCTTTTAATTCTTCAGATTCACCAGAAAGATTAACATCGCGTAATAAATGACGAATAGCATCGGCACCCATTCCAGCTTCGAATTCAGTTCCGTATTCTTCACGTTTTTCACGATATTCACGTTCTGTTAATAACTGTTTCTTTTCAAGAGGTGTGTTACCAGGTTCAGTAACAACGTAAGAAGCAAAGTAAATAACTTCTTCCAAAGCACGGGGGCTCATGTCTAAGACAAGACCCATACGACTTGGAATTCCTTTAAAGTACCAGATATGTGTAACTGGTGCAGCTAGTTCGATATGACCCATACGTTCGCGACGTACTTTAGAACGTGTAACTTCAACCCCACAACGATCACAGACAATACCTTTATAGCGAATACGTTTGTATTTACCACAGGCACATTCCCAATCTTTTGTTGGTCCGAAAATACGTTCATCGAATAATCCATCTTTTTCAGGTTTTAATGTACGATAATTAATTGTTTCAGGCTTTTTAACTTCACCGTATGACCAGCTTCTAATCTTATCAGAAGATGCTAAGCCAATTTGCATGCTATCAAATTTATTGACATCGATCAAAGGACCGACCTCCCTTTAGTTTTATAGTGTATTGAATTTCTTAAACTGAAATTAGCTTCATCAACACAAATTCAAGTTCAGTAACTAAGCCGAAATTATTCTTTGTTCATTTCAGCAGCCATTTTTTCGGCTTCTTCTTTAGCTTTTTTCTCTTTTTGTTCGTTAGCTAATTTGCTTAACGCATCTACATTAACGATATCATCATCGTCATCATCCATGTCACGTAATTCAATTTCAGCTTTCTTAGCATCAAGTACTTTCATATCTAATCCTAATGACTGTAATTCTTTAACAAGAACACGGAATGATTCAGGAACACCTGGTTTAGGAATTGGTTCACCTTTGACAATTGCTTCGTATGTTTTCACACGACCCACAACATCATCAGATTTATACGTTAAAATTTCTTGTAACGTATAAGCGGCACCATAAGCTTCAAGTGCCCAAACTTCCATTTCACCAAAACGTTGTCCACCAAATTGTGCTTTACCACCTAAAGGTTGTTGCGTTACTAATGAGTATGGTCCTATTGAACGAGCATGGATTTTATCATCAACCATGTGAGCAAGTTTCATGTAGTACATAACCCCTACAGAGACACGGTTATCAAATGCATCACCAGTACGTCCATCATATAAAATTGTCTTACCATCTTCTGAGATTCCAGCTTCTTTAAAGACATTCCAGATATCTGAATCACGAGCACCATCAAAAACAGGTGTTGCAACGTGGATACCTAATTTACGAGCAGCCATACCTAAATGAAGATCTAATACTTGTCCAATATTCATACGAGAAGGAACACCCATGGGATTCAAGAGAATATCAACTGGTGTACCATCTGGCATATAAGGCATATCTTCAGAAGGCACAACGATTGAAACAACCCCTTTGTTACCATGACGTCCAGCCATCTTATCACCAACACGTAACTTACGTTTTTGTGCGATGTAGATACGAACCATCATGTTAACACCAGGACTTAATTCATCCCCTGCTTCACGAGTAAAGATTTTAACATCTTGAACAATACCGCCACCACCATGAGGAACTTTCAATGAAGTATCGCGTACTTCACGAGCTTTTTCTCCAAAGATAGCATGTAATAAACGTTCTTCAGCAGATAATTCAGTAACCCCTTTAGGCGTTACTTTACCGACTAAGATATCACCATCATTAACTTCAGCACCAATACGAACGATACCAAATTCATCAAGATCTTTTAATGAATCTTCACCAACATTAGGAATTTCACGAGTAATTTCTTCAGGTCCTAATTTCGTATCGCGTGCTTCTGATTCAAATTCTTCAATATGAATTGATGTATAAACATCATCACGAACAAGACGTTCATTGATAATAACAGCATCTTCAAAGTTATAACCATTCCATGTCATGAAGGCAACTAATGGGTTTTGGCCTAAAGCTAATTCCCCATTTTCCATTGAAGGACCATCAGCTAAAATTTCATCAGCATCGACATGGTCATTCACACGAACGATTGGACGTTGGTTGTAGTTTTTACCACCATTTGAACGATGGAATTTCATTAATTTGTATTTATCTAAAGCACCATCTTCACGACGAACACGAATTTCACGCGCATCAACATATTCAACAGTACCTTCGTTTTTGTTAATTAAAGCCACACCAGAATCATGAGCTGCCTTATATTCAATACCCGTACCAACAAGTGGTGAATGAGGATTGATTAAAGGAACAGCTTGACGTTGCATGTTGGCACCCATTAAGGCACGGTTAGAATCATCATTTTCCAAGAAAGGAATACATGCTGTAGCAACAGCCACAACTTGTTTAGGTGAAACATCCATGTAATCGACTTTATCAATACCAATTTCGATATTTTCTGAACGGTTACGAGCCATTACAAGTTCATTCACGAATGAATCATCTTCATTTAATGGTGAGTTAGCCTGTGCAATAACATAGTTATCTTCTTCGTCAGCAGTCAAGTAATCGATTTTTTCAGTTACTTGATGTGATTCCCAGCTCACACGACGATATGGTGTTTCGATAAAACCATAACGGTTAACACGTGCGTAGCTTGATAAACTATTAATCAAACCGATATTAGGTCCTTCAGGCGTTTCAATTGGACACATACGACCGTAATGCGTGTAATGAACATCACGAACTTCATATCCGGCACGATCACGAGTCAAACCACCAGGTCCTAAGGCAGAAAGACGACGTTTATGCGTCAATTCACCAAGTGGATTAGTTTGATCCATGAATTGTGACAATTGAGATGAACCAAAGAATTCTTTAATTGAAGCCACAACAGGACGAATGTTAATCAATTGTTGTGGCGTCACAGTTGTTGTATCTTGAATTGACATACGTTCACGAACGACACGTTCCATTCGTGATAAACCAATTCTAAATTGATTTTGTAGTAATTCACCAACTGAACGAATCCGACGGTTACCTAAATGATCAATATCATCCACGGAACCGATGTTTTCTTTCAAGTTAAAGAAGTAGTTCATTGAAGCAATAATATCAGCAGGTACAATATGTTTATATTGTAAGTCAATATTACCGTTACCAATCATTGGCATTTCACGTTCTGGATCTACTTGAGAGTAAACCTTAACGATTTGAAGAACCATTGGTTCAGTAACAACCCCATCTTCTGATGGATGGTAAGTCACCGTTTTGAAATCTTGACGATCAAGGTATGGTGCTAAAGTTTCCATAACTTGTTTATCAATTACGGTATCTTTTTGTGCAAGCACTTCACCAGTATCTGGATCAGCCAATGTCTCAGCTAATGTTTGATTCAATAAACGTGTTTTCAAGCTTAATTTCTTATTGATTTTGTAACGACCAACTGGAGCCAAGTCGTAACGTTTTGGATCAAAGAAACGAGCCGTCAATAAACTACGTGAGCTATCAGCCGTTTTAGGTTCGCCGGGACGTAGTCGTTCATAAACATCTTTTAAAGATTCTTCAACACGTGAATCATCTGTATTTTTATGAACATCTTTTTCAAGCGTTAGCATTAAGCTATCGTTGTTTCCCAACATTTCAATAATTTCATCATCAGAACCAAATCCTAAAGCGCGGACCAATTCAGTTAATGGAATTTTACGTGTACGATCAATACGTACATACGAAATGTTTTTAGCATCAGATTCATATTCTAACCATGCACCACGGTTAGGAATAACTGTTGTGCCGTATGTTTCACGGCCATTTTTATCTAATGAACCATTATAGTAGACACCTGGTGAACGAACTAATTGAGAAACGATAACTCGTTCGGCACCATTAATAATAAAGGTTCCTTGTTCAGTCATTAATGGGAAATCACCAAAGAAAACATCTTGTGATTTAATTTCGCCAGTTTCATGGTTAGTTAAACGTAATGTTACATGTAGTGGAGCAGAATAATTCGCATCATGTGCGCGTGCTTCATCTACAGTATATTTAGGTTCTAATAATTGGTAATCAACAAATTCTAATGATAAGTTACCAGCAAAATCGTCAATTGGCATGATATCTTCAAACATTTCACGAAGACCTTCATCCAAGAACCATTGGTAAGAATCACTTTGAATTTCGATTAAATTAGGTAAATCTAAAACTTCTTTGATACGTGCGTAACTTCTACGTGTACTGTGTTTACCGTAGTTTACTAAATGTCCAGCCAAATTAGTCACCTCTCAAATTTATTCTGTAAATCTGCCAAAAGTCGATGATTTTATATTACAATTTGATTACAAATTGCATACTAGACGAAAAAATCGGTTTTTTTGACAAAAGAAAAAACAAAAATAGTTTATTTATTTTTTAAACAATAACCATTTTTGTTTCTCTATAAGGCTTCTTACGGACAATAGATCGTAATCAGCTATAAAAATTCACAGTATTATACATTTAATTATCATATACGTTCTTGAATCAGATGTCAACAGTTCCTGTTCGCTATGTCATTGTCACAAATTCTTCGGCGCTTGTTGGATGTATAGCAACTGTATCGTCGAAATCTTTTTTAGTTGCACCCATCTTAATAGCAACTGCAAAACCTTGTAACATCTCGTCCATACCTTCGCCAACACCATGCAAGCCAATAATACGTTCGTTCTCACCGAATGTAATTAATTTCAAATTCTCGGTCTCTTTAACATCACCCAAACTATAACGCATCGGTGTAAATGTCGATCGATATATTTTGAGATTATCTTCACCATATTCCAGTATTGCTTCCGCCTCAGTTAGACCAATGGTTCCGGCAACTGGGTGAGAGAAAACAACCGACGGTACAAGTTGGTAATCCAAATGTTCAGTTGGCTTGTTGTTAAAGACGCGTTCCATCAATCGGCGACTGGCAGCAATCGCAACGGGTGTTAGATCCATTTTACCAATCACATCACCGGTTGCGTAAACGCCAGCAACAGACGTGTTTTGATAGTCATCGACCATAATAGTACCATCATCATTTAACACAACGTCCGTCGCCGAAATATTAATTTTATCAGTCACCGGATGACGTCCAACAGCCCAGATAACACGGTCTACAATGATTGTGCCATCATTGGCAACTACTTCAAGTTTACCGTCACTAGTCTTCTTTATCTCAGCTATTTCTGATTTAAAACTAATATCAATTCCTTTTTTTTCATACGATTTCGTCACATTCGTTGAAATTAATTCATCAAATTTAGGTAAAAGTGCATCATATTTCGCATACATATGCACTTTTGACCCTAACGCATTTAAAGTACCCGCAAGCTCAGTACCAACATAACCGTTTCCGATAATTGCAACACTGGTAGGTAGCTCGTTTAACTCATTAAAAAACTGATTTGATTCGATACCATATTCCGCGCCAGAAATATCAGGAATATCTGGTGTACCTCCAACCGCGATTAAAATATGATCTGATTCGTACCGCGAGCCATTAACCTCAACCGTACGATTATCAACAAACTTTGCATAACCCTTAATAACTTGAACATGATTCTTATCAAGATTTCTAAAATAAGAACCGTGCAACCGATCAATATATGCGGAACGATTAGCAACTAATTTTGCAAATTCCAGCTGAGGTTTCTGGACATCGAATCCATAATCAGCAGCTAAATTAAAGTCTTGAGCCATTGATGCCGCTGACCACATAATTTTTTTTGGTACACATCCCACATTGACACAGGTCCCACCAATTTCATTTCCTTCAATTAATAATACTTTTTTGCCAAAAGATCCGGCACGGTTTGCTGCGGCAATACCGGCAGATCCACCACCGATTGCAATAAAATCAAATTTTTCCATGTGTGACCCTCCTTTTCTACTAGCTTGATTATAGATTGAATTACTAAATTCTCATATTTTAATGCCTAAAAAGGGCGCAACCACATAAATAGTTACACCCTTTAAGACTTATTTCGCTATTACTTTAATTTTTGGTTCCTTAACGGTTACTTTAATGACACCTTTTACTGCACCAATCATCACGTTATCATTGTTTTTTATCTGACCCGAAAGAAGAATATCACTTAATCGATCTTCAACCTCTGTTTGTAATGCGCGACGAATTGGTCGAGCACCATACTCAGGATCAAAACCAACCTTAGCAATAACATCAATTGCGGCAGATGAAATTTTTACTTTAATGCCTTGTTCCTTCAAACGATCAAGAACTTCCTTAGTCATCAACTTCACAATTTCATGTAGTTCATCTTTAGTTAATGAATGGAAAATAATTGATTCATCAATTCGATTCAAAAATTCAGGACGGAACGATTTTTTCAGAGCCGCACGAATTTTTTCGGACATTGCTTTATATTCATCTTTCTCAGATTCAATACCAAACCCAACAAATTTTTCATCACGAATGGCAGTTGCACCTAAGTTAGATGTCATAATAATAATCGTATTTCTAAAATCAATTCTGCGACCTTTAGAATCTGTTAAGTACCCATCATCTAAGACCTGAAGTAAGATATTAAAAACATCAGGATGTGCTTTTTCAACTTCATCTAAAAGGACAACAGAATAAGGTGTTTGACGAACTTTTTCAGTTAATTGCCCACCCTCGTCATATCCAACATATCCTGGTGGCGAACCAATCAAACGACTCGTACTATATTTTTCCATGTATTCCGACATGTCAACTCGAATCATTGCCTCTTCAGAACCAAACATTGCCTCAGCAAGTGCCTTGGCTAATTCTGTTTTACCAACACCAGTTGGGCCAAGGAACATAAATGATCCAATTGGTCTCATTGGATTTTTCAAACCACTTCTAGCACGTCGAATTGCTTTTGAAATTGAGCTAACTGCCTCATTCTGACCAACAACCCGTTTATGCAGGACGTCCTCAAGGTGAAGTAAGCGATCACTTTCACTTTTATTTAGTTGTTGAAGTGGGACTCCCGTCCAATCAGAAACGATACTTGCAACTTCTTCACTAGTTACTTTTATATCATAGTGTTCCGTCTCAGATTCAACAGCAGCAACCTTTTCAGCTTCTAAATCTTCAACCTGTTTCTTAACACGCATTTCCTTTGTTCGAATGCCCGCAGCCAACTCAAAATCTTGTTGACTAACCGCATCATCCTTTTGTTGACGTAATTCATCAAGCTGATCTTGTTTTTTACTTAATTTTGATTTAGTACTTGGACGTTCAATACGAACTTGAGCAGCAGCCTCATCCATTAAATCAATGGCCTTATCTGGTAAGAAACGATCAGTAATATATCTATTTCCCAATTCTACAGCCGCTTCAATTGCGTCATCAGTAATTTGAACATGATGATGCGCCTCGTACTTAGGTCGAAGACCCTTTAAAATATCAACCGTTTGTGCTTCCGTTGGTTCTTTAATCGTTATTGTTGCAAAACGACGTTCCAAAGCGGCATCAGACTCAATATATTTTTGATATTCGTCTAAAGTGGTTGCGCCAATAACTTGGACCTCACCACGAGCCAAAGCTGGTTTCAAGATATTTGATGCATCAATAGCGCCTTCAGCACCGCCGGCACCAATTAACGTGTGCAATTCATCAATAAATAAAATAACATCTTTAGTTGTGTAAACTTCCTTCAAAATCTTTTTCAATCGATCTTCAAATTCACCACGATATTTTGTGCCCGCAACTAATGAACCCATATCGAGCATCATTAATCGTTTACCAATCATATCTTCGGGAACATTTTCGTCAACTAATCGTTGTGCGAATCCCTCGGCAATCGCCGTTTTACCAACACCAGGTTCACCAATTAATACGGGGTTATTCTTCGTTCGGCGACTTAGGACTTGAGTTAATCTTTTCACTTCAGAATCTCGGCCAATCACAGGATCAATCTGTTTGTCACGTGCCATTTTAGTTAAATCACGAGCTAATTCATCTAATGTGGGCGTACCTTGCTCTGCATTATCTTTATTACCACGATTTTTCTGTCTCATTTGAACTTCACTAACGCCAAGTTGACGGAATATTATCTTACGAACCTGTTTAATATCTGCACTCAGACTGCCCATAATTCTCGATGACAATATCTCATTATTACTTGTAAGTGCTAGCAGAAGATGTTCCGTACCGACTTTACTTGCATTTAAATTTTTAGCCTCATCATTAGCAATTGATAAAATCATTTTTGCCTTTGGTGAATATGGTAAATAAGTGTCATTTTTGGTTAATCTCAATGAACCATAACCGGTAAATCTTTCAATCTCTTCCATTATATCTTCTGGATCAACATCAAACTGCTTTAACACTTTATCTGCAACACCATTTTGAACTTCAGATAAGGCTAAAAGTAAATGTTCAGTACCGACAGCTTGTTGACGATAATGTTTGGCCGCTTCCTGAGCCCTGATAAGAACTTCCTTTGCGCTCGGAGTAAATAAATTATCCATAATATTACCTCTTTCTACTCTTCATATCGTAAGCGATTAATTAAATTAACTAACATTTTAGCACGTACCGTGTTTTCCAAGTTGGTATCCATCCCAAGAAAAGCATCTTTTTTTATCGTGGCCAAAATTAAATTAGATTCTTTTTTCGTTAACGTTTTTTCATCATATAAGCTTTGTATAATATCGTATCCTTCTTGCTGAGACACATCCGTGCCAATTAAATTTTCTAGTGTTTGAATAAATTCTTGATCCGCAAAAAGGTTTACTTTTTCAATTTTTATATACCCACCGCCACCACGTTTACTCTCAACCACGTATCCATTTTGGATAGTGAAGCGAGTATTTATTACGTAATTTATCTGCGATGGTACACAATTAAATAATTCAGCAACTTCAGAGCGTTTAATAACGATTGCTTTTTCATCCAACAGAAATTTTTTGAAGTACTTTTCAATCACATCAGAAATATTCTGACCCTGCATATTCATCACCTCAAATAGTTTGACTAATGTTGACTTTAATTATACGAAATATATATCAAAATTGAAAGTCATTTGTCTTGAGACAAAAAAAGAACCTAAACATTACGTTTAGGTTCTTTTTTAATTAATCGGGAAAACAGGATTCGAACCTGCGACCCCCTGGTCCCAAACCAGGTGCTCTACCAAGCTGAGCTATTTCCCGAACACAAA